>JBDUAS010000606.1:0-1830 GCA_040004535.1 Deltaproteobacteria bacterium | reverse complement strand
GCTCCGGCAGATCGTCGAACTCGAGCGCGCCGCCGCAGCTCGGGCACTTGAACACGGGCGGTTCGAGCCCCGACGCGAGGATCGCCGCGGACTGGAGCAAGCGCTCCTCCTGGTGATCGCAGCTGATGCAATGGAACGGCGCGAAGAACGAGGTGACCGTGCCGCGACCGACGACGTCCTTCACCATCGACGCCTGGAGAATGAACGGCACCGAGCAGGCGTGGAACTCGTAGCCCTGGATCCGGGCCTGGCGCAGGAACTCGCACCAGGCGCGAACGCCGAGCGAGTTCATGTACGTGACTTGCGCGGTATCGAACACGACGCGGCCGACCATGGCGGGCAAGAGCTCGTCGAACCGGGTCGCCTCGGTGAAATCGCCGCGCAACACGACGCGCGTGCGCTCGCCTTGCGACTGGACTTGCCACTGGGTGAGCTTCGCGAGGATCGCCCGCGCGCGCTCGTCGAGCGCCACGAACGCGATGCCCACGACGGTCTTGCCGTCGCGCGGCTGCGCCCACACCGCGGTGCCTTTGATCGTGACCGGGCCTTCGCTCGAATCGGGAACGATCGTGACCTCGACGGTCTGGCCCTCGGAGACCTGTTCCGCGACGACGAGGCGAACGCCGTCGGTCGACAGGTTCGACACCGTCGACTCGATCGTGCGGCCGCCGACCGCGATCGACGTGTGAAAGCCCTCGGTGCCCGGGCGGGTCTCGCCGAGCTGGATCGCGACGACGTCGTGGAGCTCGTCGGCGGTCATCGGCGCGATCAGTAGCTCGTCGCAACCGCAGGCCGAAATCTCGCGCATCTGATCGCCCGACAGCCGCTTGCCGGCGACGAGGATCACGCGCGTGGCCTTGTTGTGGTGCTTGATCGTGCGCGCGACATCGAGACTCTCGGCCGGCTCGGCGTCGAGCACCACGAGCGACGGTTCCTCTTTGACGAACAGCTCGCGCGCAGCCTCCGCGGTCTTCGCGACAAGGATCTCGAGGCCCAGACGAGCAAATGGCGGCGCCGTGAAGTGGCGCAGAAGCTCGCTGTTATTCGAGACGAGGACCTTAGGCACCGAAAGCTTAGGTTACTACAGGATCGCCGCGACGATGACGATCAGCATGATCAGGATCAGGATGGCACCGCCGATCGTCGCGACGCCTCTCACGAGCGTCCCACGGTCGTAGGCCTCGCGCTCGGCCGTCAGCTTCTCGATCTCGGTCGTGCGCGCGGTGATCGCGCCGCGCAGGCGGTCGACCCGCGTGTACAGCTCGGCGAACCGCGGATCTTCGATGCGGTTGAGGTTGACGAGCGTGCCGAGCGTGACCAGCCGGCGCAGGATCTCGCTCTCGGCGAGCCCGATCTCGCGCGTCTTGCGCTTCTGCTCGGAATCGAGCTCGGCGAGGCGGTGGGTGTGGCCCTCGCGGGCATCGTTGAGCGAGCGCTTCGCAGCGTCGAGCTCGGCCTTGCCAGCGTCGAGGCGCGCGATCACTTCGTTGATCGGACGCTCGATCGACCCGAGCTTGCGATCGATGTCCTGGCGCTCCGGCTCGATCGCGGCGGCTTCCTTGCGGTGGCCCTCCGAGACCCGCCGCAGCTCCTGGCGCTGATCGCCGAGTGGGGCGCTCCCGGCCTGACGATCGTGATCGTCGGCGGCCTTGAGATAGGCCTTGAGGCGACGCTCGAGCTCCTTGCGCTTGTCGCGCAAGCTCCTGCGCTGTGCCTCGAGGTTGCTCAGCTCGCTCTGCGCTTCGCCGACCATCCGCTCCGCCTCGGTCAGCTTAGCGTTGCGCTCGCGCTCGACGTCGACGAACTTCGAGTTCTCCTCGGCCTTGCGGC
>JBDUAS010000117.1:0-20487 GCA_040004535.1 Deltaproteobacteria bacterium | reverse complement strand
GTGTTCGGCGACTTCAAGCGTGGCACGTACTCGGTCAAGATCGACGGCGGCGCGACCTCCGTCGACGGCGGCATGCTGCTCGCGCCGTTCGCGAAGTCGTTCTCGGTCGCGGCGCGCAAGCCGCAGATCTCGTTCGAAGGCACGGGCCGCTACTTGCCGCGCACGGCGTGGACGAACCTCGGCATCAAGCACCTCAACGTCGACGCGGTGAACCTCGTCGTGCGCGAGGTCCCGCCCGAGAACCTGATCTTCTGGATGTCCAACGACTACAGCGACACCGCCGACGAGCGGACGTCGAACGTGATCCTGAAGAAGACCATCCCGCTCGAGGGGGATCCCGATGCGCAAGCGTCGACGTGGCTCGACGTCGGTTCGCTGTTGCCGGCGACCTCGCGCGGCATCCTCGAGATGAAGCTCGTCGCGACGGGCACGCAAGCGACCGCGCGCCTGTTGCTGACGAACCTGTCGCTCGTCGCGAAGAAGACGTCGCAGCCGGGCAAGCCGTGGAATCAAAAGGTCCAGGTCTGGGCACTCGACATGGACACGGCGAACACGCTGAACGGCGTCGACGTCAGCCTCGTCCGCAAGAGTGGCAAGGTCGTCGCGCGGTGCTCGACCGACGGCGGCAAGGGCTGCACGCTCGATACGAACGGGGACAACGATCCGGATCAGAGCGAGCCGTTCGCGCTGATCGCGCGCAAGGGTGACGACCTCACGTACCTCCGCTACAGCGACTTGAAAGCGGACGTCGCCGAGTCGAACACGTCGGGCACGCCGTTCGTCGCCGATTCGCCGTATCGCGCCGCGATGTACTCCGACCGCGGCGTGTATCGGCCGGGCGAGACCGCGCACGTCACCGCGATCATCCGCGATGCGAAGGACAAGGCGCCCGCGCAATTGCCGATCGACGTCCAGGTCGTCGATCCGCGCGCGAAGGTCGTCAAGAAGCTCGTCCTCAAGACGAACGCCGCCGGCATGATCAACGTCGACCAGCAGCTACCGGCGTTCGCCGACACCGGCCACTGGCGCGTCGGCCTGTCGGTCGCCGACAAGCCGCTCGCCGCGTACGACGTCCAGGTCGAGGAGTTCGTGCCCGAGCGCATGAAGGTCACCGCGGCGCCGAAGAAGCCAAACCTGTTGATCGGCGACCAGATCGCGATCGACGTCACCGCGCAGTACCTGTTCGGCGGCACCGCGGCCGCGAGCGGGGTCGAGCTCGCGTGCAGCGCCGAGCCGGCGAAGTTCAGCCCGACCGAGAACGCCGACCTCACCTACGGCATCGAGCCGAAGGGCAAGGCCGTCAACATGGGCGAGCCGACGAAGGATCAGCTCGGCCCGACCGGCGCGACGACCGTCGAGTGCCCCGGCGAGGACAAGACCACGTTCACCCAGACCAGCCAGATCACGGCGACCGCGTCGGTGCTCGAGGCGGGCAGCGGCCGCGCGACCGTGAAGTCGACGACCGTCACGCTCCACCCCGAGAAGTACTACCTCGGCGTCAAGACCAAGGCGCACCAGGCGCGTGCCGGCGAGCCGTTCACGGTCGAGGGCATGGTCGTCGACTGGAACGGCAAGCTCGTCGCGAACGCGATCAACGGCATCGACATCGAGCTGATCCACCTCGAGGCCGACTACGGCTACAGCTACGACGAGGACAACGGCGAAGGTCGCTACGACCGCTGGATGCGCAAGGTCCCCGAGGGCAAGCAGCACGCGACAGTGCAGGGCGGCAAGTTCACGTTCGCCGTCACGCCCGGTGAGGCCGACATCGGCTACATCGTCCGGGTCAAGGCCGGTAAGGCGAAGACCGAGCTGATGCTCGAGGGCACGTATCCGTACGACTACTATTACGGCTACGGCGAAAACTCGAGCGTCGATCGCACGCCGCGCCCGGCGAAGCCGACGCAGCTCCAGCCGCAGCTCGCGAAGGAGATCGAGGTCGGCAAGCCGGTCGACGTCAAGGTGCTGACCCCGTACGCCGGCAAGATCTTGTGGACGATCGAGACCGACCACGTGATCGCGGCCGAGTGGAAGGACGTCACGCGTGGCGAGGCGAAGTGGAGCTTCACGCTGCCGGAGTTCGCGCCGAACGTCTACATCTCGGCCTTCGTCGTCAAGGATCCGCACCTCGAGAGCAAGGACGCGTTCATGCCCGACCGCGCGTTCGGCATCGCATCGGCGCGCGTGCTGCCGGTCGAGTACACGCAGTCGCTCGAGATCGAGGTGCCGAAGGACGTCCGATCGTCGAGCCCGCTGACCGTCAAGCTCGATGCCGGTCCGATCCAGGGCCCGGCGTTCGCGACGGTCGCCGTCGTCGACGAGGGCGTGCTGTCGCTGACCAGCTTCAAGACGCCGGATCCGCTCACCGTGTTGTTCGCGAAGCGCGCGCTCGGCGTCGAGACGTTCGAGACGATCGGCTGGACGATGCTGCACAACCCGGCGGGCGCGTCGTCCAAGACCGGCGGCGGTGACGGCGGCATGGCCGACGCGGAGCAGGGTGCATATGGAAAGGGCCGCGTCCAGCCGGTGAAGCCGGTCGCGCTGTGGTCGGGCGTCGTGCCCGTCGGTGCCGACGGCAAGATCACGATCCCGTTCCAGATCCCGTCGTATCGCGGACAGGTCCGCGTGATGGCGGTGGTCACGACGCCGACCCGCGTCGGGCGTGCCGAAGCGGATGTGACCGTGAAGGATCCGATCGTCGTCCAGGTCACGTTCCCGCGGTTCGTCACGCAAGGCGACGAGATCCAGATTCCCGTGTTCATCACGAACCTGTCGGGCGGCAAGCTCGACATCCAGGTCAAGCTCGACTCGCAAGAGCTCGCGGTCGTCGGCCTCGCACGGCCCAAAGTCTCGCCGGTGCCGTTTGCGTTCGCGGGCAAGGACACCGGCACGATCAAGCTCGAGAACGGCAAGAACGACACGCTCGTGTTCCAGGCGAGGGCGCAGATGCCGGTCGGTGGCGCGAAGCTGCGCGTGGTCGCGACCGCGGGTGGCATCACCGAGAAGGACGAGGTCGACGTGCCGTTCTTGCCCGCAGGACCGAAGGATCACGCGATCCAGAAGATCAAGGTCACGCCGGGCCCGCTCGATCTGACGAAGCAGCCGGCATTGAAGAACTGGATGCCGACGAGCGAGAAGACGACGTTCTGGCTGACCTCGAACCCGTTCGGCGAGTCGTTCGCGCACCTCGGCTACTTGATCCATTACCCGTACGGCTGTATCGAGCAGACGACATCGTCGACCCGGCCGTTGCTCTACATCGGCTCGCTCGTCGAGCAGGTCGATCCGCAGCTCGCGGAGCTCAAGCTCGAGGACATGGTGCTGGCCGGCATCAACCGGGTGTTCTCGATGGAGACGCCGTCGGGCGGCTTCGGCTACTGGCCGGGCGCGACCGAGCCGCTCGAGTGGGCGACCGCGTACGCGACCGACTTCTTGCTCGATGCGAAGAAGGCCGGTTACGCCGTGCCCGAGGATCGCTTGAAAGAAGTGCTCGGCTGGATCGACGCGCGCGTCACCGCATACGAGCGCGGCGAGAAGATCGCGCACGAGCCGTGGAACCACTACGACGAGCAATCGGAGGCGTACCTCCAGTACGTGCTCGCGCGTGCGAACCGCGGCAAGAAGGCGCGGATCCAGGCGCTCATCAACGCGTTCCCGAAGGACGCGAAAGGCGAGGAGGCCGAGGATCTGTACCTCCTGAAGGCCGCGCTCTACCTCTCGGGCGACCGCCGCTACGTCGCCGACCTCAAGGCCGTCGATAGCAGTCCGATCGCGACCGAGCGGATCAATAGCTGGAGCTTCTATTCAGATCGCCGGCGCCGCGGCTTCCAGCTGTCGGTGTTCTTCGAGCTGTTCGGCGCGGATCCGGCGGCCCAGACGCTCGCGGAGCGCGTCGCCGAGACACTCGCGAGCGAGCCGTCGTGGGGCTACTACAACACGCAGGAGCTGGTGTGGGGCGTGACCGGTCTCGGCAAGTGGGTCGGCGCGACCGCCTCGCACGCGCTCGCCGACGGCAAGCTCACCGCGGATGGCACCGTGATCACGCCGCGCCCGACGAAGCAAAAGTCGAATGACAAGACGTGGTCGCTGTTGCGCGCGAGCGAGTACAAGCAGCTCACGCTCGACCTGCCGCAGAGCGCGACCGGGATGTGGCTCGTGATCTCGAGTGACGGCGTGCGGCCGGGCAGTGATTACAAGACCGGCGGCAACGGGATGGCGGTGTCGCGGACGTTCAAGACGCTCGATTCGACCGAGGTCGATCTGTCCAAGGGCACGGTCCATCTCGGCGACCTCGTGTTCGTCGAGGTCGAGATCGAGAACACGTCGGGTGCGACGATCCAGAACATCGCGCTCGTGGATCGCTTGCCGGCCGGCTTCGAGATCGAAAACCCGCGCCTCGGCCGCACGACGAAGCCGGATTGGGTGAAGGACGAGGATCAGTGGACGACCGACTTCATGAACATGCGCGACGATCGAATCGAAGCATTCGGCACGCTGCCGCCGCACACCTCGAAGAAGCTGGTCTACACGGTGCGCGCGGTGACCGCGGGTAAGTACACGCTGCCGCCGATCGAGGCAGAGGCGATGTACGACGCGACGCTGTGGGCGCGTGCGAAGGGCGAGACCGTCGTGATCGGCGGGCCGTGGACTGGAAAGCTCATCTAAGACTCCTGCGCTTCTGGCGCTGGAGCGCGCTCGCGATCACGGCGTTCAACGCGGTGCTCGTGACGCTTGTCGGCGCTGCGTATCTGGTCCCGCTGCCCGCGCGCGGGACCGGGTACTCGACCGTCGTCGAGTATCGCGATGGCAGGCCCGCGTACGTGTTCCTGTCGCCTGACGACAAGTGGCGGCTACGAGTCGGGCTCGATCGCATCGATGGGAAGTTGCTCGACGCGCTGATCGCGCTCGAGGACAAGCGGTTCTGGAGTCATCACGGCGTCGATCCGATCGCGATCGCGCGTGCCGCCGTGACCGACGTGATCCACGGCCGGCGCGTCTCCGGCGGATCGACGTTATCGATGCAGCTCGCGCGGCTGTACGAGCCTCGCGCTCGGACGATCCCGAACAAGCTGATCGACATGTTCCGCGCGGTCCAGCTCGACCTCCGGCTGCCGAAGCGGCAGATCCTCGAGGAGTACTTGTCGCGCACGCCGTACGGCGAGAACGTCGAGGGCATCGAGAGTGCGGCATGGAGCTACTTCGGCCATGGCCCGCAGCACCTGACGGCGCTCGAGATCGCGACGTTGCTCGCGGTGCCGCAAGGGCCGGCGCGGTTCGCGCCGGCGCCGGCGAACACCGAGCGGCTGCGTGCACGGCGCGATGCGATCCTCGCGAAGTTGATCGAGGCCGGCGTGTTCGCGCCGATCGATGCGAGCGCCGCGGTCGCCGAGGCCGCGGTGACGTTGCCGCCCGATAGACTGCGGGCGATGCCGCGCGAGGCGGCGCATGCCGCGATCTGGTTGCGCGCGCGCCATCCGCTCGAGCTCCGGATCCGGTCGACGCTCGACAGTGGGTTGCAGGAAGTCGTCGACAAGCAGGTCGCGCTCCGCGAATCCGAGCTCCACGCGAAGCAGATCCACGGCGCGTCGGTCGTCGTCGTCGATCACCGCAGCCGCGAGGTCGTCGCGATCGCCGGCAACCTCGACTTCGACGACAAGCGCGGCGGCCAGATCGCGATGTTCGATCGGCCGCGCTCGCCGGGCTCGACGCTGAAGCCGTTCCTCTACGCGCTCGCGATCGATCGCGGGCTCGCGCTGCCCCACTACCTCGTGCCCGACGTGCCGGCGCAATACGGCACGTATCGCCCGCGCAACTTCGATGGCGACTTCGCCGGGCTCGTCACGCTGCAGGACGCGTTGTCGCGGTCGCTGAACCTGCCGTTCATCGATCTGCTCGCGCAACTCGGCGTCGAGCAGTTCGTCGGCGAGCTCGCACGGATGGGCGTCGCCGCGGAGCGCGCGGTGCCCGGTCAGTACGGCTTGTCGATGGTGGTCGGCGGCATCGAGATCACGCCGCTCGAGCTCGCCGGCATGTACGCGACGCTCGCCGAGGACGGCCTGTACCGGCCGCTACGCATCGCGGCGAGCGATCCGATCACGGCCGGTCAACAAGTGTTCGGCAAGGGCGCTGCGTTCTTGACTCGCCAGGCGCTCGCGAAGAAGGACCGTCCAGACTTTCCACACCGCCGCGATGTCAGCGGCGTGCCGGCCGAGATCCACTGGAAGACGGGCACGAGCTTCGGATTTCGCGATGCGTGGGCGGTTGGCTCCGGGCCGGCGTACACGGCCGTGGTGTGGACCGGCAACGTCGATCAGAAGCCGAGCGCGGACCTGATCGGCTCGGAGGCGGCCGGCCCGATGTTGTTCGACGTGCTCGAGGCGGTCGCGAACCGGTCGCACGTTCATCGCGCCGAGACCCAACCCGATGACCTCGTCGAGGTCGAGGTCTGCGCGTACTCCGGCCACGTGCCGACCGAAGCGTGCGACCACCGGATCAAGGTGTTGGCACCGATCCACGCCGTGCCGACCGCGCCGTGTCCATACCACCAGGCGTTCGACGTCGATGCGAGCGGGCATGCGGTGCTGCCGGCGTGCAAGCACGCGGGCGACGCGTACACCCGCAAGAACTTCGTCGTCTTGCCGAGCGCAGTCACGGCATGGTTGACGGGCCGCTCTCGAGAGATTCCCGAGGCGCCGGTATTCGCGGACGACTGCGCACCCGAGGTCGGCGCCGCACCGCCGGTGATCGTGACTCCGGGCGAGGGCCAGATCGTGACGTTGATCCCCGGGATGCCGACGAAGGCGCAGGCGGTGCCGCTGTCGGCGAGCTCGCGCGCGGGACAGCTGTCGTGGTTCGTCGACGGTGCGCTGATCGCGACCGCGCCGGCGAGCGAGCGCGTGTTCTGGACGCCGGCAGTCGGCAAGCACGAGCTCGTCGTCGCCGACGACGCAGGGCGAAAGGCACGCCGTTTCCTCGAAGTCAGACGATAGGGATCCGATCCAAGATGAGCTCGGCGTCGGCGGTACGGCGCGGACCGATCAACGCCGCCATCGGCTACAAACTCCCGCGCTGAGCGCTGTATGCTCGTCGCGTGACGAGGTTGGTGTTGCTCGACGACAGCGAGATCACGCTGAAGATCATGGGGCCGATCTTGGTGGAGGCGGGGTTCGAGGTCCGCGCCGTGAGCTCGTTGCGCCACTTCATCAACGTGGTGCTCGATTGGAAGCCGCACCTGATCGTCACGGACCTCTACATGCCCGACATGAGCGGCGCGGAGCTGTGCTCGTGGCTGCGCGCGCAGATCCAGACCGCGAAGACGCCGATCATCATCTGCTCGAGCGCGGGGAGCGAGGAGCTCGAGCGGATCGTCAAAGAAGTTGGCGCGGACGGCTACGTGTCCAAAGATGAAGGTCCAGAGGCGCTCGGAGCGCGCCTCCACGAGCTGTGCGAGGAGATTGTTTGGTGAAGATCCTGATCGTCGACGATAGCCCGGTGATCCTGGCAGCCGCGAAGCATGCGCTCGTCACGGCCGGCTACGACGTCGAGACCCGCGGGTCGGTCGAGGAAGTCGCGGCGCGCGGCGCGGATGGCTTCAACTTGATCCTGATGGACGTCCAGATGCCGGAGCTGTTCGGTGACGACGTCGCGGCGGTACTGCGTCACGAGCGCGATGTCGCCGCGAAGATCTATCTGTTCTCGACCCTCGCCGACGACGAGTTGCGCGAGCGCGCGCGGGACGCGAAGCTCGATGGCTTCATCTCGAAGCAACACGGCACCGAGCACCTCGTTCGCGAAGTGAAACGAATCCTCGGTTAGGTCGAGAATGCCGCGAGCGGGACACTGACCGTCGCGAGCACGACCCACAGGATCACGCCGAGGATGAACGGCTTCGGACCGACCTTCGCGATCGCCTTCGGCGACAGCGAGAGCCCGATCAGGAACAGCGCGACCAGGAGCGAGCGCGTGCCGGCGAGCTTGACCGGGGGGCCGTACACCGCGAGGGCAGGGACCCACGTGACGAGCGCGGCGATCGCGACGAAGCCGAGGATGAACCACGGCCACTTCACGTTCTTCAGGCTGCCGTTCTCGCCCTCGTTCGGGCGCAGCACGGCGGTCGCGAGCGTGACCGGCACGATCCACAGCGCGCGCGCGAGCTTCGTCGTCGTCGCGACGGTCAGCGCGACGGTGCCGTACGCGAGGCCGGCGCCGACGACGGAGCTGGTGTCGTGGATCGCGAGCGCGGCCCACCGCCCGAACATCTCCTGCGACATGCCCATCAGGTGGCCGATCACGGGGAACAGGATCAGGCCGACCGCGTTCAATACGAACACGACGGCGAGCGCGACCGACATCTCGTGATCCTTCGGCCGGGTCACGCTCGCGACCGCGGCGATCGCGCTGCCGCCACAGATACCGGTGCCGACCGCGACGAGCAGCGCCGTATCCTTCGGCACGCCGAGCGCGCGGCCGAGCCCGACACCGAGCGTGATCGCGAGTGCGAGCCCGGTCGCGGTGACGAGCGCGCCGTTGACGCCGACCCGGAGCACCGTATCGAGGTTCATGCCCGCGCCGAGCGCCATCACGCCGAGTTGCAACGTCAGCGTGGTGAGCAGCTTCGCTTGCTTCGGCCGATCCATCCGCGTGCCGAGCGCGACGGCGAGGCCGCTGCCCAGCGCGAGCCATGATGGTGCATCGAACACGACGAGGGCGATCGCGATCGCGAAGCACCCGACGATGTAGAGGTTGCGCTTCACTCGGGAGAGTCCGGCGTGAACAGCTCGAGCGTCGCGATCGGCGCACCGGTCGCATCGACGCCACCGGCGATCAAGATCTGGCCATTCGTCAGTGGAACCGCGGTCGCCCCGGTGCGTGGCACGACGAGCGGCTGGGTCGCGATCGGTGCGAACGTCGCCGAGTCGAAGATCTCCGCGTTCCCGATCACCGCGCCGGTCGAGTCGGTGCCGCCGGCGATCACGAGGCGCGTCGTCGTCGCGGCGATCGCGCAGCCGGTGCGTGCGTCGGGCGGCACGTTCGCGATCACGGTCTCGGCGCCGGTGGCCGCATCGATGCGGGCGAGCGTGTCATTGCCGCACGCGACGCCGATCTGGCCGCCGGGCAGGGCGACGACCTGCGCCGCGGTACGCTTTGCCGACGTCACGTCGAGCCTGTCGAACGTGTTGTTGCGGAATCGATAGACGCCATCCGGTCCCGCGAACACCGCGGTCCCGATGCCATCGCTCGCGGTCACCGACGCGCCGCTCGCCGGTAGGCTCGCGAGCTCGTCGCGCGCCATCACGGTGCTCGACGAGCCCGAGAGCTGCGCGATCGGCGTCCCGGTGACGAGCAGGTTCTCGCTGCCGATCGAGAGCGCGACCTGGCCGGTGCGCTCGAAGCCCGCGAACGGCCCGATCTCGGTGAGGAGGCCCGCCGGTGCGACGGACGTGTCGAACCGCTCGACCGATGCAGTCGCGACGCCGCTCGCATCGGTGCCACCGAACAGATACACGACGTGGCCGCTGGTCCCGACGCCGAGCGCGATCGCGGACTTCGCGACCGGCAGGTCGACGCCCGCTTGCAGCGCATGATCGAACGCGTTGTAGATACCGGTCGCGATGCTCGGCGAGCCATCTCCGAGCTTGCCGCCGGCGAATACCGCGCCGTACGACAACGCGCCGATCGCGAGCTCCGACCGCGGTGGATCGAGCATCGCAGGTGCAGCGCCGATGCTGTTCGGTGCGGCCATGTAGACGGCGATGTTCGCGGTCAACCCGCCGATCGGGAACGGTGGTGATTCGCCGGTCGCGACCACGGTGCCGCTGGCATCGAGACCGTCGACGATCAAGGCGCCGGTGTCGCCGGTCGCGTCGAGCTCGAGATCGATCAGGAAGCCGCCGCTCGTCCGCGTCGCGGTCGAGACCTGGTGCGGGTTCGTCAACACGAGCCGCAGCGTCTGGACGCTGTCGAGCAGGGTCGAGCCAGGCGCGGTGACGAGCGAGACCTCGACGGTACCGGCGGTCGCCTGGCAGCCGGCGAGCACGATCACGAGCACGGCGAGCAGCTTCTCGATCAGCGCGCGCGGCGACGCGATCCTCACGGTCTTGCGCCGCGACGACGCGCCGGCGATCACTTCGACCAGACTTCGTGCAACGCCGAGTCGCTTCGCGAGTAGCTCGATGACGGCGGCGTTCGCTTCGCCGTCGACCGGCGGCGCCGTGACCGCGACCTTGAGCCGACCATCGTGGATCGGGCCGAGCTTCGCGCGCGACGCGCGGGGCTGGACGAGCACGTCGAGCGCCGTACCGCCGTCGACATCTCTCAGCATTACTTGCTGCCGCGGCCGAGCTCTAGCGACCGCTTGGTCGCTGTCTCGACCGCATTGATCAGCGTGGTCCGCAGCCCACCCTCCTCGAGCGTGTGCAAGCCGGCGATCGCGGTGCCGCCCGGCGACGTCACCATGTCCTTGAGCTTACCGGGGTGCTCGTCGGTCTCGAGCAGCATCTTCGCCGAGCCCATCACGGTCTGTGCGGCGAGTCGCTGCGCGATGCGGCGCGCGAGCCCGACCTTGACGCCGGCATCGGCGAGCGCCTCGAGGATCAGGAAGATGTACGCGGGCCCCGAGCCCGACAGACCGGTGACCGCGTCGAGCTGGCTCTCGTCGAGCTCGACCGTGATGCCGACCGCATCGAACAACGCGCGCGCGGTCGCGAGGTCGGCCTCGCTCGCGTGCTTGCCGGCAGACACGGCGGTCGCGCCTGCACCGACGAGCGCCGGTGTGTTCGGCATCGCTCGGACGACGCGCACGCCGTCGGCGACGGCTTCTTCGATCGTCGCGGTATCGACGCCCGCGGCGATCGAGATCACGAGCGTGCCCGACTTCAAGCGATCGCCGATCTCGCGGAGGACTTTGTCGAGGATCTGCGGCTTCACGCTCAGGACGACGACGTTGCACCGCTCGGCGACCGCGCGATTGTCGAGCGAGGTCTCGATCGCGTACGCGGTGCGCAGCTGTTCGAGCCGTTCCTCGCGCGGACCGGACGCGACGATGTGCGCCGCGGGGACGTGGTTGCCTTTGACCAGGCCGCGGATCAGCGCCTCGGCCATGTTGCCGGCTCCGATGAACCCGATCGTGTGGGACGCCAGGATCGACACCGCTCCCGTGTAGCACTAACCGATGTTGAAATCTTCCTTCGCGTGCGCCGCGCCCGTGCCGTCGCGAAACCGGTCGAGCGTGTAGCGTTCGAAGATCTCGTGCTTCGTACCGCCGGTGAGCCATTCGCCGTACAGCTTGCCCACGATCGGCGCCATCATGAAGCCGTGGCCCACGAAGCCACACGCGAGGAAGAAGTCCGGGTGCTCTCGCGTCGCCGCGACGATCGGGTTGCCATCGGGCGATTGGTCATAGGGCCCCGCCCACTGCCGTAGGATCTTGATGTCGCCGAGGATCGGCATCAACCGGACGAGCCTGCGCGAGTACGTCGCGAGGAACTCGAGCGTCGAGCCTTTTGCATAGGTCGATGCGTGACCTGGAATGGTGACGCCGCCGACGATCTCGCCGCGCATCGACTGGCTGCAGTACAGGCCACTCGACAGCTCCGAGACCATCGGCTTGAGGAACGGCTTGAGCGGCTCCGACGAGCAAATCTCGTGGCGGATCGGGAACGTCGGAATCTCGACGCCGATCATCTTCGCGAGCTTGGGCGACCATGCACCGCACGCATTGATCACGCGGCGCGCCTGGATCCGGCCACGCGGCGTCGTGACCTCGTAACCGCCTTGCGAGCGCGCCGCGAGGCCGATCACCGGCGTCTGCGTGAAGATCCTCACGCCGTGTGCGGCGGCCTGACGCGCATAGCCCCACAGGAACGGCCACGGGAACAAGATGCCGTCGGTCGGGTTGTAGGCGGCGCCGACGATGCCGTTCAGATCGATCTCCGGCACGACCTCTCGCGCGCCCTTCGGATCGAGCATGCGCGTCGCGACGCCACAGCGATTCTGGATCGCGATGTTCTTCTCGAGTCGGGCGAGCTCTTTCTGGCTGCGCGCGAGGAACAAGTAGCCGCCTTGGCGGAACCACACGTTGACGCCGACGTCGACGGCGAAACGGCGGCAGAGCTCGACCGACTCCTGCATCAGCCGGATGTTGATCTCGGTCGACCATTGCTGGCGGACGCCGCCGCCGTTGCGACCCGACGCGCCTTCCGCGAGGTAGCCGCGCTCGATCACGACGACATCCTCGAGCCCCGACGTCGCGAGGTAGTACGCGATCGCGAGCCCCATCACGCCGCCGCCGACGATCACGATCTCGGCCTTCTCGGGTACCGGACCGGAGCTATCGAGCGTGGGCGGCAGCTTGATCTCGCCGGAGCGATCGGCGCGGCTGTCGTCCTCGTCTTCGTCTTCGACGTTGCCGCCGATCATGGTTTGACTCCCATGCCCGGCTCGGTGCCCGCGCGCTTGGTGTCCGGATCGTCGTCGAAGCGATGCGCGTCGGGCGCGTTCGCGAGCAACTTGATCGGCGTCGGTGCGAGCGGCGGCCGCGACGTGAACGGTGGAATCTGCGCGGGCGCTTTGTTCGTGAGGCGAGCGAGCTGCGTCGCCATCGGACCGAGGCATTCCTTGCCCTGGCACGGCCCGGTGCCGAAGCCGGTGTAGCGCTTGACCTCCTCGATATCGAGGTAGCCGCGATCGACGCAGTGCTCGAGGTCGGACAGCGTCACGTCCTCGCAGCGACACAGCACGATCTTCTTCGCCACTACGCCCCTCCGATCGCCGCGATCACGCTCGCGCCGACAAGTGCGCCGTGCTCCGCAGCGCGCGCGGGCCCGATGTAGCCGGTGACATCGCCGCACGCGTAGACGTACGGCGCGGACGTCCTGCCTGTGTCGTCGACGACGACGCGAAAGCCGCCCGCATCGGGATCGAGCACCACGCGACAACCTTGCTGGCGCGGGCCCTCGGATGCCGGCGACGGAATCGCAGCGACCGCGACCAGATCGCAATCGATCCGGCCCTGCGACGTCTGGACTTGCGACACCCAGCTGCGGCCGCGCGTGCCGTGGGTGTCATCGACCGCGACGCGCGTGACTTCGGCGCCGGCTTTGGTCAGCGCAGTCGCGAGCACCTCGGTCTCGGTCGCGAGTTGCGGAACCTCGACGATGCAGATCTTGTCGCCGCCGAGGATGCCGTGATCGACGAGCAACCGCCCGACCGCACGCGCGGCGATCACGCCGGGTCGGTCATTGTCCGCGAACGGCAAGTTGACCGGATAACCGCCGGTCGCCCATACGTATGCCTTTGCGTGCACGCGCACCAGTTGCTCCGGCGTCGCGACCGCGAGGACGCCGCGCGCCAGATGATCGAGCGAAATCACGCCGCTGACATCTTCGTCGGTCGTGCTCGTACTCGTGCTCGTACTCGATCCGGTTCCGCTCTTCAGCGCCGCGCCATGCAACCACGCGGGATCCGGATCATCCTCCGGGAAATATCCGATCGCCGTCGATCGCGCGAGGAGCTCCACGCCGGCTTTGATCGCGTCTTGAACCCGCGCATTCGCGAGCGCTCTGCCGGTCGCCGGATCCGCGCGCAAGCTGCCACCTGCTTGCAGCTGATCATCGACCAGCACCACGGTCTTCCCCGCCTTCGCACACGCGGTCGCCGCGGCCAGCCCCGCGGGTCCGCCGCCGATCACGCAGACGTCGATCTCGCGATTCCCGACCGCGGGCAACGACGTCGCGTGCGTCGCCGGCAGCTTGCCGAGCCCCGACAGCTGGCGCACCACCTTGTTCGCGAGCTTGTTCAGCACCGACGAACCGGTCATCAGCGTGTGGTGATCGAGCCCGCGCGAGAACAAGAAGTCGACGGCTCCGAGCAGGTCGACCTCGGCCGACGGGAACGCGTTCTGGCCATGCGCTTCGGCGCCGGGCGTGCACGGCGACTGGCACGCGCGCAGGTTCGGCACGCCATCGAGGCGGACCAAGCAGCCGCTACAGTGGCCTTCGAGACAGAAAAACGTGCGCGGCCGGTGATACTTCAGCGATCGCGACATCACGCGCGTGCCGCTCGCGAGTGCGGCGGCGGCAATGCTCTCGCCCGCGTACGCGCGCACGGACGTATCGGCGATCCGGATCTCGACCGGGTCACCGCGCATCGCATCGAAGACGGCCAGCCGGCGAGCCACGGGCTCTAGCAGTATGCCTTGTTTGGTTTTCTAACGTGGATCCCACGTCGGAAACCGTGCGTGATTCGACTTGGTTGCGTTGCTTTCACTCCGTCACACGACTTACCATTCCGCTTCGAAAGGACTGGGGAATCCGAATGGCTACACCTACGAGACCGTGCCCGTATTGCGGCGCGGCGGTGCTGATGAACGCTCCCGCGTGTGGCACCTGCGGTCGGCCGATGCCGCCGATGCAAGCGGGCGCACCTCCCGGTGGACCGGCGCCCGCGAAGACGATGTTTGGATATGCCGCGCCGCAGATCCCCCAAGCGCAGCAGCGTCCCGGCGGTGCACCTGCGCCTGCACCGGGACCCGCGTCGCAGCAGCGCCCCGCGAGCAACACGAATCCGGGCGGCGGATTCCCCCAGCAAGGCTTCCAACCCCCGCAACAGCAGGGCTTCGCGCCGCAGCCGGCCGCGCCCGCACAACCGGCGTACGGACAACCGCAGGGTGGACCGCCGGGATACGGACAACCGCAGGGTGGACAGCCGGGATACGGACAACCGCCGGGCGGACAGCCGGGCTTCGGCCAGCCACCTGGCGCTCAGCCGGGCTTCGGCCAGCCGCAGCAGCCGCCGGGTTACGGTCAGCCACAGCAGCCGCCGGGTTACGGCCAGCCGCAGCAACCGGCCTACGGCCAGCCGCCACAGCAACCGGCGTACGGCCAACCGCCACAGCAACCGGGCTACGGCCAGCCGCAGCAGGGTTTCGGCGGACCGCAGCCGGGTTATCCGCAGGCGCCGAATCCGTTCGCGCCTCCCCAGCAGGATCTCCCGGGACCGCTCGACAACATGGCGCGCCACATCCCGTCGTCGGCGCCCGGCACGATCTTCGGCGTCCCGGTCGCGCGCCTACGTGATCCAGGGCTGCAGCGCACCGTGCTGCTGCTCGCCGGCATCGCGCTGATCGCGTCGATCATCGTGCCGTACAGCATCCATCCGAACATGTTCTCGTGGTCGGAAGGCATGCCGAAGTTCGACTCGATGATCTGGCCGATCATCGCCGGTGGTGCCTACCTCCTGCTGACCTCGGCACCGCCGAGCCTGCGCCAGAACATCCCGCCGATCGTGCTGCACTGGCTGCCATTCGGCGTCGCGTTCGTCGGCATCTTCATCGCGAAGGTGCTCGTCGTGCCGTCGTCGCTGCTGACGCTCGGCTATGCGGTGCTCGTGTTCGGTCTGCTCGCGCGCATCGCGCAACCGCAAGATCAGATCGCGCGCATCATCATCGCGGTCGGCGCCGGCATGCTCGTGCCGGATTACATCGATCTGCTTCGCGTCGCGTTCAAGTTCAGCGGCGGTGCGCTCGACACGATCTACGGCCTGCTGTTCTTCCTCGTGCTGACGCTCGGCGTGCTGTGCATCCTGTTCGTGGTGCCGCCGCAGAAGCTGCCGCCGGCGCTTCAGTCACTCGACGCGTTCGGTCCGCTGATCGCGGCGGTCCTGATCGTCTGGCTGCCGCTCAACATCGTGCTGTTCGGCGTGATCATGATGATCCAGGCGAAGGCGGTGGTCGGCCCGATCCTGTTCATCGCGCACGGCCTCCTGCCGGTGCTCGCGTACTTTGGTGTGTTGATGATGACGTCACCCGCCGCGTATGAAGAAGCGACCGCGTTGATCACCGGCCGTCGTCCGCCGGGCAGCCTCCCGCCGGGCGGCTATCCGCCGTCGGGTGGTGGCTATCCTCCGCAAGGTGGCGGCTACCCGCCGCAAGGTGGAGGTTACCCGCCGCAAGGTGGCGGCTACCCGCCGCAAGGTGGTGGTGGTTACCCGCCGCAAGGCGGTGGTGGCTACCCGCCGCAAGGCGGCGGTGGCTGGCAGCAGTAAGCGAACCACGCAACCAGCGTGACGCGGCCCTCGGCGCCTTCCGGCATCGGGGGCCGTTTTCGTTTCGGAGCGAACGGTCTTGGCTACTATCGGGGTCCCTTCATGAAGCGAGGTTGCGATGAGTGATGCAAAGACGGCCGAGCGCGGGCTCGAGTTCAAGGTGGGTCTGTTGATCGTGGTGTCTACCGCGATCCTCGTCGGCTTCATGTTCATCCTCGGCAACTTCTCGTTGCGCTCGGGCTACACGATCTACATCGACTACGACTACATCGGCGCGCTCCAGCCGGGCGCACCGGTGAAGGTCTCCGGCATCAAGGTCGGTAAGGTCGAGAGCGTCGAGTTCCTCGGCGGCAAGCAGGACGCGAAGACCGGCAAGCGCGTGCAAGTCAGGGTCGCCGCGTGGATCGAGGATCGCGCGAAGGACAGCGTGCGCGGCGATGCCGAGTTCTTCATCAACACGGCCGGCGTGCTCGGCGAGCAATACCTCGAGATCGTGCCGGGCCACGACTGGGATCATCCTGCGATCGCGCCCGACTCGATCATCCACGGCCCGCCGGCGGTCCACGATCCGCCGCGCACCGATCTCGTCGTCGCGCGGCTCTACGAGGTGCTCGACGGCGTGTCCTCGGTGCTCCACGACGACCGCGACGCGATCAAGAATCTACTCTCGAACAGCGCGAACGCGGTCGCCGAGCTCGACAAGCTTCTGGTCGAGCGACGCGAGGACATCGGCAACCTGATCGTCGCGGCGGGCGACGTCGCCAAGGAAGCGAAGACCACGCTCGCGAAGGTCAACAACGGCCTTGGCGATGGCCGGCCGGTCGCCGCACTGCTCGCCGATGCGGACACCACGTTGAAGTCGGCGCAGACGTCGCTGACGACGCTGACGCCGCCGGCGCAGGCGTTGATGACCGATGCGACGCGCGTCACCGGCCTGGTCACCGCGCAGCGCCTCGACACCGCATTCGGCGCCGCCGACAAGGCCGCGACGGCCGCCGGCAAGGCGGGCGGGCTGATCGACAACGTCAACGGCATGGTGACCGACCTCCGCGCCGGCAAAGGCACCGCGGGCGCGCTGCTCTCGCGCGACGAGCTCTACAGCGACCTCCGCGAGCTGATCCGCGATCTCAAGCGCAATCCGTGGAAGTTCTTCTGGAAGGAATGAGATGGCCGACGAGCGAGCTCGGAGCGCCGGGGCGCGCCTCGGCGAGGAGGCCGATTAGATGATCGCGCAGGACGAACAGCTCGCCCGCCGCGTCGGCACGATCGCGCTCGCGCTGATCGGGCTCGCGATCGCGTTCTTCGTGTTCGTCTACGATCGGATCGAGTGGGGCAAGCACACGCGGATCTGGGTGTACTTTCATCACGCCGGCTCGTTGCACGAGGGCGGAGCGTTCGTCGTCGGTGGCCGGGCGATCGGCAAGATCGAGAGCATCGCGCTCTCGCCGCGCGGGGCACCGGGACCGCTGAACGGCGACGAAGGCGTCGTCCTCGGCGTCGCGATCGAGGCCCGCGAAGGAGCGCGCTGCGATCCACGCGGCGACGTGTTCGTGGCATCGCGCGGCGCGCTCGCCGAACGCTATCTGGAGCTCGGCCCGCCACCCGGCGATCCGAGCTCCACGCCGGGCCTGCACGAAGGCGAACAGCTGCTCGGCAAGGATCCGCCGAGCCTCGACCGCGTGTTGCAGCGCACGTGGGACAACCTCACCGCGCTCGCGGCGTTCCGCGATTCGGTCAAGCCAGAGCTCGACGCGTTGCGCGCGCAGATCGCCGAGCTCCGCGCCCACCTCGACCCCGCGTCCGCCACCGCGATCCCGCACGCCGATGCGATCGCTCCCATGTTCCTCGAGCTCGGCGGCTTCGCGGACCAGCTCCGCATGCTTCGCGACCGCGGCCTTGGCGGCGATACCGGCCTCGCACACCTCGGCGAGGTCCTCGAGCGCACGCGCGCCGTCGTCGCCAGTGCACGTACCTCGCTCGGCAAGCTCGACTCGACGGCGGCGGGCCTGCGCGTCGCGATCGAGAGCCTCCGCAGCCGGCTCGGCCCCAAGGGCTCCGCCGCTGTCGACGCCGTCGAGCTCGCGATCGATCGCGTGAAAGCAGACATCGCGAAGGTCGATCCGCTGCTCGCGCAGGTCGACGCGTTGAATCAAGCGCTCGCGCGCGGCGACGGCACGATCATGAAGCTGATGCACGATCCCGAGTTCCCCGAGGAAGCCAAGGAACTGGGAAAGATCATGAAGCGCCAGCCGTGGAAGATCATCGATCGCCCCAGCAAGTGACCGATCAGTCCAAACACACCGTGATCGCGTCGCGCGACGGCAGCTGGATCGACGCCTCCTCGACCCACGTGCAATCGAGCGCATCGCCGACGAACATGCACTTCGCGAGGCGGGTCAACGTCGAGGTGAGCTCCGCAGGATCGCGATCGTGGACGATCGCTTGCAGGTCCGGCAACCCGAGCTCCGACAGGCCGACGGTGTCGGCGATCATGTCGTGGTCCGAGATCGCCGCGATCCGCACGTTGATCGCCGGCCCGCAGGGCCCTTGCTCGAGCCGCAGCATCCGGTAGCTCGAGAACGCGAGTACGCGCTGCGCCGGCATCCAGTGCAGCACGGCCGGCCGCAGATCCTCGCAGCACGCGAGCACGGCATCGAGCACCGACAAAAATGCGAGCAGCATGGTCGCGTGGTTCACCGCACGGTGAGCGACCATGCTGATCACGATCGAATGAGTGCACGCGTCGACCGCCGCGTAGCGCTCGAGCCAGGTCGGCGACCACGCGAGCGCGTCCTCGAGCTGGGACGCATACGCATCGGGCGCCGCATGAAAGATGTGCACGAGGAGCGGTAGGTCGCCGGTGGGAATCGCGAAGCCGAAATGCCCGAACGGATTGTGGCCGCCGATCGGCTCGACATCGGCACGCCACGCGAGCAGCTGGCGGTGAATGGCAGTGGGGCTCAGGGCCTGCGAATACGGCAACAGGACCTGCACCGCGTAGCGGGGCGGCGTCGGCGCGGTCTGCATGAGCCGGCTCCATAACACGAACGAGGTTCGATGGTCCGACCTTTGTTTACTTTCGTCTAAAACCCTGGAGTTTCCATGGGTCCTGCAGATCTCCCCTGGATGAACTGCTGGACGATCGGGTCTGGCGACGATGTGAGCTCGGCCGGCGTTGCGACGACGTGGACCGCGCCCTGGTAGAGAAACGCTACGCGATCCGCGGTCCCGAAGATCGATGGCGGGTCGTGCGAAACGACCACCGCGGTGACGCCGAGCTTGTCCGCGAGCTCGCGAATCAACCGATCGATCCGGCGTGCGCTCACCGGATCCAAACCGGTCGTGGGTTCGTCGAACAGCACGACCTCGGGCCCCAACGCGAGCGTCCGCGCGATCGCGGCGCGCTTGCGCATGCCATCCGAGAGCTCCGCCGGAAATCGATCCGCGTAGTCGCCCATGTAGACCTGCGCGAGCAGGTCGTGCGCGCGCGCGATCGCGTCGCGGAGCCTCGAGCCCTGGTGCTTGCGCAGCGGCAGCGCGACGTTCTCCACCAGCGTCATGGAATCGAACAGGGTCGAGCTCTGGAACACCATGCCGATCCGACGGCGCAGCGGCGCGAGTCTTCTCTCGGGCAATTGATCGACGCGCGCACCGTCGAACCAGATCTCGCCGGCGTCGATCCGCAACAGGCCGATCAGGTGCTTGATCGTCACCGACTTGCCGACGCCCGACGTACCGATGATGAACATCACCTCGCCCTTCGCGATCGCGAGGTTCAGGTCGCGGAGCACCGGCTTGCCGGCGAACGCCTTGGACACGTTCTTGTACTCGATGAAGCTCACAGGTCACCGCCGCTCAGGAACAGCGCCGCCGCCGAGATGATGAAGTCGAGCACGATCACCGAGAACGATGCGCCGATCACCGCGGCGGTCGTTGCCCAGCCGACGCCCTCGGAGCTGCCGCGCGCGCGCAGGCCGCAGAACCCGGCGACGATCGGTATGGCCGCGCCGTACGAGAGCGACTTCACGACCATCAAGATCACGTGGCGCATTCGCAGGAACTGGAAGTCGAAGAAGATGTTCGTGTTGACGTTGAACGAGTAGTGCGCGGTGAGGCCACCGGCGAGATACATGATCGCGCCGCCGAGCGTGGCGAGCATCAGCGTCATCACGAGCGACGCGAGGAAGCGCGGCACGATCAGGTAATCGATCGGCAAGACGCCGCTCATGCGGAGCGCGTCGATCTGCTCGGTAACCTTCATCGAGCCGATTTCAGCCGCGATGCCGGCCCCGACCCGTGTCGCGAGCATGAGCCCGGTGAGCGTCGGCCCGAAGTCCGACACGATCAGCCGGATGAACTGCGAGCCGATCTGCGAGTAATCGCCGGTGACCCGCGACAGCTGGAGGCACGCCTCGTACGTCATCACCATGCCGATGAAGCCGAGCG
>JBDUAS010000369.1:0-6072 GCA_040004535.1 Deltaproteobacteria bacterium | reverse complement strand
GGGCATCCACTTCGTCCAGCGCCCGCACCAGCACCAGATGGGCAAGACCGACGACCTCGTGCGCCGGATGATCGCGCGCGCGGCCGAGTGCCCCGAAGATGCGGCACGTGCAGCGGCACAGATCCTCGGCGGGTCCACGGGCCGCGAGCCCGCACGCGTCGCACCGCGCCGCCCCGACCTGCCGATGCCGATGGGCGAGCCGGTGTCGGGCCCGCGCAAGTGGCTGCGCTCCGCGACCAGCATCTTCTCCCTGTCGGGCAAGTCCGGTATCCATCAGCTCAATCCACCACCGCCGCGCCGTGGCGACACGAGCCGGCCCGGCAAGCCGAGCAAGAAGTTCGACGCGCCGGTGCCGCTCAGCGAGTTCGCGAAGCGCGGCCGCGAGTCGGGTGGCCGGGCGAGCACGCATCACACGCACACGGGTGATGGCCGCCGCGATCAGCTGACCGCCGGCGAGCGTACCCGCATCCTGCGCATGCTGCGCGACGAAGGCGGCCGCATGGCCGACGAGGATTCGCAGGTGTTCATGGGCGCGCCGCCGTCGCCCGCGCGCGATTACGACTTCGACTTCGACGACAACGCCCCGGTCGCGCCACCGGTCCCGGCTCGTCCCGATGTGCCCGCGAAGCCCGCGGTCGTGGTCGGGCTCGCGCAGGCGCGTCGCCAGAAGCGTCAGAGTGGTGGTCCGCCGCCGCCTCCTCCTCCGGTCGTTACACCGCCGAAGCGTTCGGCGCAGATCCAGGCGCAGCCTGCGGGCAAGAGCGGTGGTCGCCGCGCGCCGCTGCCGAAGCCGTTCGAAGAGCCGACCCGTGCGGTCCAGGATGCCGAGCTGCTCGCGCAGGTCCGCAATGCGCCCGGGCCGGGTCGGGTCGGTCCCCCGGGTCGTCCCGGCGGTGCGCCGTTCGATGACGTGGAGACGAAGCTCGGCAACATCGACGCCCGCTTGCTCGACGATCATGCGGTCGACGCCGCGCTGTCGGCGGTCGCCGGCGACAAGTTCATCCCGGCGACGACCGAGCCGCAGGCGATGTTGTTCGACCACGATGACAACGAGGCCACGCGGCTGGCGAACGTCGATGGCAGCTTCCCGGGACGCGCGACCGCGCCGACCCGCGACGAGCGGACGCGTGCGGTCGATATCCGCAACGATCCCAGCATGTCCGACGTCGACTGGGACATCGATTAGACTCGCTGGGTGGCGGAGTCGTCGAAGGAGAGCGAGTCAGCCGACACGATGCCGGCGGCGTCGAGCGACGCGCCTCCCGAACGCACGCAGCGCTCGACGATTCCGGATATCGCGCCGCCGTTCGAGCAGCGGTATCGGCTCGGCGCGGAGCTCGGGCGCGGCGGCATGGGCCGCGTCGTCGAGGCGTTCGACACCCAGCTCGGTCGCA
This sequence comes from Deltaproteobacteria bacterium, assembly GCA_040004535.1. GTDB lineage: Bacteria > Myxococcota_A > Polyangia > Haliangiales > Haliangiaceae > JABFXX01. The sequence continues at coordinate 4,678 of JBDUAS010000369.1, read as the reverse complement.
CGGTCGCGCTCAAGGAAGTGCTGCCGCGCGGCTCCGGGACGATCGATCGCCGGTTCGAGCGCGAGGTCCAGATCACCGCGCGGCTCGAGCATCCGTCGATCGTGCCGCTCTACGACGCGGGCACGATGCCGGATGGCCGGCCATTCTACGTCATGCGCAAGGTCACCGGCCGCCCGCTCGACGAGCTCTGCGCTCGAGCGCCGGATCTCGAGGACCGGCTCGCGCTGCTGCCGAACCTGCTCGCGGCGATGGACGCGATCGCCCACGCGCACCAGCGCGGGATCATCCATCGCGATCTGAAGCCTGGGAATATCCTCGTCGGTGACAACGGCGAGACCGTCGTGATCGATTGGGGCCTCGCGAAGGTGATCGGGGAAGAGGACACCGATCCGGGAGACAGCGCGGTGCTCCCGACCGCCGCCGATTCGCTGAAGACGATCGCGGGCGCGGTGTTCGGCACGCCGGGCTTCATGGCGCCGGAGCAAGCGCGCGGCGAGTCGCTCGGGCCGAGCGGCGACGTGTTCGCGCTCGGTGCGACGCTCTATCAGTTGCTCGTCGGGCGCGCACCGATCGCGGGCAAGAGTGCCACCGAGGCGATCGAGTCCTCGATGCAGCGCCGGATCACACCGGTCGCCGAGGCGTCGCCGAACGCGCCGGCCGAGCTCGTCGCGATCGTGGAGAAGGCGCTCGCGTTCGAGGCCGAGGATCGCTACGCGAACGCCGGCGGGCTCGCCGAGGACGTCCGGAGGTTCACGACCGGGCAACTGGTCGCGGCGCACCGCTACACCACCCGCGAACGGCTGTTCCGGTTCGCGAAGCGGCATCGCGCTCCGCTGTCGGTCGCCGCGCTCGCGATGGTCGCGGTCGCGGTGCTCGCGTGGTTGAGCGTGCATCGGATCGTCGTCGAGCGCGACCTCGCGACCAGCGCGCGCCAGGAGGCCGACGATCAACGCAGTCAGGTGCTGAAGGCGAACGCGCAGCTCGTCGAGCGCGCCGATCAACTGCTCGTCACCCGGGCGCGCGCTCTCGTCGATGCGAATCCGACCGAGGCGCTCGCGCTGTTGAAGGAGCTGCGCTCGACCTCGGCGCGGCTCCCCGACGCGCGCGCGATCGCGCAGGCCGCGGTCGGTCGTGGCGTCGCGTGGGGGCTTCACGCCGAGGGCACGCCGATGCGGCTCGCCGTCGACGGTAATGTCACGCACCTCGCCGAGGTCACGCTCGACGGCACGCTGCACGTCTGGGATCTGATCTCGCATCGCGTGATGTACGAGCGGATGTACAGCCGGCGTGGCTTCCCGCTGTGGATCGCGGGCCAGCGCTTGCTGATCCTCCAGGGCACCGCCGAGGTGCTCGAGCCGCGCAGCGGGGTGAAGCAAGTGGTCGCGAGCGTGCCGCCGGCGACGTACGGGATCGCGACGACGGATGGCTCGCATGTCGCGATCCTCGGCAGCGCGGGCGAGGTCGGTGTGCTGGAAGTCGCGACCTTGAAGTTCACGCCCCTGTGGGCCGGCCATCACGTCACCCAGATCGAGTACGCGCCCGACGGCAGCTGGCTCGCGGCAGGCGACGCCGAACGGATCGTGGTGCTCGACGCCGCGGGCGCGACGATCGCCGAGCGCACGGGCGCGCTGAACATGGTGACGGCCTCGCGCGATCGGATCGCGTTCCTCGACGCGAAGCGCAACCACGTGCTCGAGCTCGACGTCGCGCCGGTGATCGCGTGGCACGACTACGCGGTCACGATGCCGGCGAAGGGCGTGATGATCACGGCGCACTACCGCGCCGACGCGCTCCAGGTGTTCACGTCGGCCGGCGTGCTGCACTTCGCGGATCACGCGCTGCAGTCGACGACCCAGTTCGACGAGCTCGACTCCGCGATGGCAACGAACCTCGGCGACGGCATCGACGTGATGCCGACCCACGACGGCAACTTGCACTTCTATGGCCGCAGCGTCGACGGGCACATCCCGTTGCCGGTGGCGATGGCGAACGCGAAGCTCGCCGGCCATCACGGCCAGACCCGATTCGTCGCGGCCGCGAACGGGCTTGTCTTGATCTTCGATCTCGCCGACGTGATCCCGAAGCGAATCCCGAAGCAGGGCGAGATCGCGGCCGAGTTCGTCGACGACAGCACGCTGCTGCTGTGGCCCGACAACGTGACGACGTTCAACTTCTACGACCTCGTGACCGGCGCCAAGACCCCGCTTGCCCACGAGGGGATGCCGTTCTCGCGCGCGCTGACGTCCGATCCGAAGACGGGTCGGATCGTCCTCGCGGAGCCGCGCGCTCACGGCAAATTCGGACTCCTGTCGATCCAGAAGGCCCATCCGAAGGACGTCAAGAACATGGGCGAGGGCGAGCGGCTGATCGCGCGGCTCACCCCGAACGGCTTCATCGCGGCGCACGACAACGATCCCCGCGTCCTGTACTCCGAGCACGACACCCAGTTCCGCGAGCTCGCGAAGGTCGACGGTGGCGTCCAGTCACTGATGACGTTCGGCCACGATCGGTTCGCCGCGCTCGGCCGGTCGGGCGAGCTGATCCGCGGTGCGGTCAGCGGCGGCCCGCTCGAGCGGATCCATGTCGACGTCGATGCGAACGCGTTCCTCGCCATCGATCGTGACGACCACGTGATCGTCGCGGTCGGCGCCCACTTGCTCGTGTGGGACACGACGCTGCACTCGCTCGTCGATCTGCCGCGCGAGGTCGAGGCGGTGTACGCGGTGCCGAGCGGCCTCGTCGCGGTGCTCGACAACAACGCCGGCGAATTCGTGACCGCCGACGCGAAGCCGATCGTCCACGATCTCGTCGTCGCGTCGCAGAGCGCGCCGGTCGTCGGCGGTGGAGGAACGTGGCTCGCGGCGCCCGGCAACGGCGGTGCGCTGACGATCGTGGAGCTGCCGTCGCTCGCGCGGTGGACGATGCCACCGCAGCCGCTCGGTTCGATGAGCTTCTTGATCGCGGCGCCGAAGCAGCGCCGGCTCGTCCAGGGCGTCAGCACCGGACTCCTGGTCTACGACCTGCCCGAGGCCAAAGGAGACCTGGGAGCGTGGCTCGACGATCGCACGAACGCGTACGAGAACCCGGACGGGTTCGTGTCGTGGCCGTGGCTCCGCCCGTAGAATAGCGGCCATGAAGCTCGTGTGGATCCTGGGCCTCGCCGCGTGCGGTGGCAGTAGCGCGACGACGGGCCCTGCCAAGCCGGCCGCCGGTGACAAGCAATGCGCGTGGCACGACGAGGTCGTAGGCAAAGCCGAGTCGCTGCAGCAGACCTGGGTCGCACTGCCGAATGCGCTCGCGCACGCCGGCGTCAACGCCACCGGCGCCGCGCTGATCGGCCTCGACGGCAAGCCGCTCGGCGCCGCGGCCACCGCGAACCCGCCGCTCGATGCCGCGACGGTGATCAACGCCGGCGCGCTGATCAAAGGCTATTTCGCGTTCGTCACCGGCACGGCAGGTGGCAAGCCGACCGCGGAGCTCGCGCGGTTCGACGCGACCGGCGCCGCTACCGGTACTGCTGACGAGATGATGGCGTTCCCGCCGGAGCTCGGCGCCGAGGCCGGCAAGCAGCTGATCGAGGCCGGCAACTGCTTCGCGCTGCTCACCGACAAGGATGTGAGGATGGCGGACGGCCACGGCAAGCCGGTCGGCGCCCCGATCGCGCACGGCACGCCGGTCCGGGTCACGCGAGTCGGCGACGTCAAGAGCTTCCGGATCGCCGTCCAGTGGGATGCGACCAAGCTCCAGGTGTTCGATGCCTCGACCGGCGACCCGATCGGCGACGCGGTCGACACCGGTCACGACCTGATCGCGTTGGTCCCGATGGGGGCCACCAGTGCGCTCGCGATCGCTGCAAAAGATGGCCTGCTCGAGGACGCCGTCGTCGGTAACGACGGCAAGGTCGGCGCCTGGCACACCCTCCACGAGGGTCACCGCGCCGACAACGTGATCGCCGGGGAGCAGCCGGGCGGCACGATGCTCGTCCAGTTCACCGACGACCAGGCGTACGCCGGCCAGATCCATGCCGACGGCTCGCTCGGGCCCTTGTCGGCGCCGGGGCCGGCCGACCACCAATCGACTTTCGGGATCGTCGGGTTCGATGGAATCTACGATCAGGACGGCACCGACATCCGGCGCTGGACCTGCGACTGAGGTTAGGATGGCGGGGTGCTGGCCACCCAGATCCGTCAAAAGGACAGCGTGTTCTACTTCTGCGCCTATCCCGCAGAAGACCTGCTCGACAAGGTGCAGTTCATCCACCGCTTCTACGCGGAGGGCGCACCGAGCCTCGCGGGTGAAGAGGTTGCCGAAGACGACGAGGTCGGCAAGTTCATCCAGCACATCGAATCGACCGATGCGGCGTTCCAGCGAGAGCTGGGCAAGGCGAAGGTCACCGCGATCAAGAACTTCTACGAGACCGCGGTCAGCCAGCCGCCGATCCCAGGCACGGTGCTGCTGTTCACGGACGAGAAGCTCAAGTTCGATGCGGTCAAGCCGTTCACGAACGTCGGCAACCTCGCGGAGCCGCTCGGCAAGTACCTCATCATCGATGGCCAACACCGGCTCGCCGCGCTCCACTTCTTCATGCGCGAGCGTCCCGACGACGCGCGCACGCTGAGCGTGCCGTGCGTGATCTTCGACGGCAAGAGCGAAGACTTCGCGACCGAGATGTTCGTGA
>JBDUAS010000605.1:0-1833 GCA_040004535.1 Deltaproteobacteria bacterium | reverse complement strand
GTCGCCGAAGCGACGGCGACGGTGGCGATGGCGAACGCCGAGCTCGATGCAACCCAGCGCACGATCGTCGGCGAGGCCGTCGCCGGTCGTGAACGTGTAGAGGCGGCGCGCGCGCGCTACCTCGCGTTGCGCGACGACATCCTGCCGCGCGCGACGGAGGTGGTCACATCCACGCTCGCGGCCTATTCCGCGGACCAGCTGCCGCTGATCAGTGCGATCGACGCGGCTCGAGCTTTGTGGTCGACGCAGCGCGAGCTGATCGAAGCGCAGGCCGAGCTCGGTCTCGCGTGGGCACGCTTGCAACGCACGACGGGAGACGCGCGATGACCCCCGCACAGCCGTTGATCGACCGACCCGTCACCGCCGCGACTCCCACGTCGCCCGCGGAGCTTCGCAAGCCGCGCCGCAGAGCGAGCTGGCCAGCGGTCGTCGCGATCACAGCGGCAGCTATCGGTGCTGGGACGCTTCTCGGCATGCGGTTGCGCGAGACCAACTCCGATGCGCAGCCGCCGATGGCAGCCTCGGGCGCGATGCCCGGCATGGCAGAAGCCGCGCCGGCCCGCCCGCCCGGCGCGGGCTCACAAGCCACCTACGTGTCGCCGCGTCGTCAGCAGCTCGTCGGCGTTCGAACCGCGGTCGTCGGCATGCAGAAGGTCGAAAACACGATCCGCACCGTCGGCATGCTGGCGTACGACGAGACCCGCACCACGCAGATCCACACGCGCGTTTCAGGTTGGGTCGAGCAGCTCTACGTTGACTACGTCGGCAAGTCGGTGCGGCGAGGTCAACCGCTGTTCGCCGTCTACAGTCCAGATCTCGCGACCGCACAAGGCGAGTACCTCGTCGCCCTGCACGCGCGGGCGCAAGTGACCGGCGGCGCCGATACCCTGGCCGCCGCCGACGCATTGCTTGCTGCGTCGCGAGAACGACTGAGACGCTGGGACGTCTCGGATGCGCAGATCGCCGAGCTCGAGCATGCCGGGCACGCGGCGCGCACGATGACGATCGCGTCGCCGTTCGACGGCGTGGTGCTCGAGAAGAGCGCGTTCGCCGGCCAGTACGTCACACCGGACATGACGTCGTTCCGGCTCGGCGATCTCTCGACCGTCTGGGTGATGGGCCAGGTCTTCGAGTACGAGGCGGGGAGCCTCCGCATCGGCGACTCGATCGACGTCGAGTTCCCTTACGATCAGGCGGCGAAGCTGCAAGCGCGCATCGACTTCATCTATCCCGAGGTCGATCCGCAGACCCGGCGCGTCCGCTTCCGCGCCTCGCTGAAGAACACCGATCTCAAGCTCAAGCCGGACACCTACGTCACGCTCGTCTGGCATGGCGAGACCACGAAACGGCTCGTCGTACCGAAAGAGGCAGTCATCGACACCGGCGCGCGCAAGTACGTCCTGCTAGCGCTGGCAGACGGTTACTTCGAGCCCCGCGACGTCCAGGTCGGGTCACCGATCGGCGAGTTTTATCCGGTCATCGGCGGCGTGACCGACGGAGCGAGGGTCGTGACCTCGGCGCAATTCCTGATCGATTCCGAAACCAACCTGATGGCCGCGATGCAGGGGATGTCCTTGACCATGCCGGGGATGGCCGCTGGCAGCGCGAGCGCGCCATGATCGAGAAGCTCATCGCGTTCTCGGCGCGCAACGCCTTCATCGTCGTGCTGATGATCGCCGCGATCATCGGCGGCGGATTGTGGGCGCTCAAGCAGACGCCGCTCGATGCGATTCCGGACCTCTCCGACGTCCAGGTTATCATCATGACGGACTGGGAAGGTCGCAGCCCGACGCTCGTCGAAGACCAGGTCACGTATCCGATCGTGACCGCGCT
>JBDUAS010000116.1:0-20497 GCA_040004535.1 Deltaproteobacteria bacterium | reverse complement strand
GCAACGCGTGGGTCGCGTCGGCGAAGCGCCAGGTCTACGGCGAGGTCGACATCGATTCGATCGCGGGCCCATCGGAAGTCTTGATCATCGCCGACGCATCGGCGCGGCCCGCATGGATCGCGGCCGATCTCCTGGCACAGGCCGAGCACGATAAAGAAGCGCGCGCGGTGCTCGTCACGACGTCGCCCGAGCTCGCCGCCGCGGTCGACGCCGAGCTCGTTCGCCAGCTCGCGAGCTTGCCGCGCAAAGCGATCGCCGAGCAGGCGATCAAGGATCACGGTGCCGTCGTGCTCGTCGACTCGATCGAGGCGGCGATCTTGTTCGCGAACACGTGGGCACCCGAGCACCTGGAGCTCCAGCTCGAGGACGCCCGCGAGGTCGCGTCTCGCTGCACGACTGCCGGCGCGATCTTCATCGGCGCGTGGTCGTCCGAGGCCGCGGGCGATTACCTCGCCGGTGGCAATCACGTCCTGCCCACCGGCGGCGCCGCGCGCTACGCCTCGCCCCTCGGCGTCCACGACTTCCGCAAGCGGACCTCCCTGATCGAATACGGAGAGGCCGCCGCGAAGCAGCACGCCGACTCGATCGCGACGCTCGCGACCTGCGAAGGCCTCGACGCTCACGGCCGTTCGGCCCTGATCCGGAAGTCATGATGGGGACGGTAACTACTTCGTCAACTTGTGGCCGGTATCTCGTCGAAATCACTCGGCCGCCGAGGGACGGTTACAACTTTAGTCGGAGCGGGTCGTGACCAGCGATCCCCTCGGGCCGCTGGCCGATCGCGTACCTGAAGCGCTGCGCGGCTCGTCCGCGTATCACGTGCCGCAGCCGCCGGAGATTCGCGCGAAGCTCGACGCGAACGAGCTGCCATTCGCGTGGCCGGCGAAGCTTCGCGCGGAGCTCGGCGCCGCGCTTGCGGAGGTCGCGCTCGAACGCTATCCGGATCCGCGGGCGAAGGTCCTGCGCGACGTGGTCGCCAAGCAGTACACCGTCCGCGGCGACCAGCTCGTGTTCGGCAACGGTTCCGATGAATTGATCGCGATGCTGTGCGCCGCGTTCGCCGGTCCGATCCTGTATCCGGTGCCGACGTTCGTCTATTACAAGCTCGCCGCCGTCGCGCGCGGCATCCCCGCGATCGAAGTCCCGCTCGGACCGCAGTTCGAGCTCGACGAAGCGGCGCTCGAGCTCGCGATCTCGCAGCACCGCCCGAGCGTCGTGTTCCTCGCGCTGCCGAACAATCCGACCGGCACGCTGTGGCGGCTCGACCTCGCATGCGAGCTCGCGGCGCGCCACCGCGACACCGTGATCGTCTCCGACGAAGCGTACGTCGCTTATAGCGGCGTCACGAACCTGCCGGCGCTCGCCGCGCACCCGAACCTCGTCATCATGCGCACGCTCTCGAAGGTCGGCCTCGCCGGTTTGCGCGTCGGGTTCACGATCAGCGCGCCGGCGATCGCCGAGCTGCTCGAGAAGGTGCGGCCGCCGTACAACCTGAGCTCGCTCGATCAAGCAGCGGCCGTGTTCGCGCTGCGCGAAGCCGGGCCGTGGTGTCTGGCGCGCGCGGCCGAGGTCGTCGACGAGCGCGCGCAGTTGATGGCGGAGCTCGCGAAGCTCCGCTGTGAAGTGTTCGCGAGTGACGCGAACCTCGTGCTCGTGCGGTTCGGGGCTGGGCGCGCGACGCAGATCTGGCAGGGCCTCGCGGATCGCGGCATCGTCGTGCGCAACTTCGACGGTCCCGCGGGCGGGCCGCTCGCCGGCTGTCTGCGGATCACGGTCGGAACGCCCGAAGAGAACGCGTTGCTGCTTCAGGCGCTCCGCGAGCTCGCGTGAACCGGATCGTGTACGTGTACGTGCACGGGTCACGGGTCACGTGCACGATCCTGCTCGCGCTCGCGTGTGCCGCGTGCAGCGTCAGCGATCCAGGCCCGGGCCTCGACACCGGGCGCGAGCTCGCTCACGTCGCCGAGCTCGCCGCGCTCGGCCCGCGGCCGTACGACAGCGACGCCGCGCGCGCGGCCGCACAGATCATCCAGCGCGAGCTCGCCGGGATTCCGCTCGAGGTCATGCAGGTCGGCGATGTCGACCTTCCGGAGATCGCCGTGCTCGGCACGATCTTTCGCCCTGCGCGCCATGTCCACGTCGACGACCCCGATCTGATCGCGCGGTTCGGCCCGCCGGGCAAGGCGCTCTTGATCATGGGCCACTACGACTCCATGCCGAACAGCCCCGGAGCGGTCGACGACGCCGCGGCCGTCGCGGTGCTGCTCGAGCTCGCGCGCGAGCTTCACGCACATCCGCCGGCACAACCCGTGATGATCGCTTTCACAGCAGATGAAGAGGGCGGCCTCGTCGGCGCCGAGTCGCTCGCGAAGCATCACGGCGACGAGGTCGAGCTCGCGATCGCACTCGATCTGATCGGCTCGAGCGGCCGGATCTCGCTGAACGGCGCGAGCATGCAGATCGGCTACGCCGAGATGACGTGGCTCGCCCGCGCGGCTGATCGCGCCGGCGGCGTCGTCGACGCCCCGTTGCCCCACCGCGTGATGAGTCGCTGGTTCCCGCAGGGCGAGCGTGCGGATCACGGCGCGTTCACGCGTCGCGGGATCCGCGCGTTTCATCTCTATCAGCGCGGTCAGGACGGCCTCTGGATCGACAGCGCCTACCACAGCCCGCGCGACACGTTCGCGCGCGTTCACGCCGCTTCGCTCGACGAGATGAACCGCTTGCTCCGCGCGCTCGTCGCCTCGCCGCTGCCGCGCGCCGGCGGTGACGGCTTCTGGTTGCCGCTCGCGACCGACACCGTGATCCCGCGGTGGTGGTTGGTGGGGTTCGAGCTCGTGCTCGCCGCGATCGCTATCCTCGGGCTCGGCGCGCTGTGGGTCGCCGGCGACGGAGCACGTCCGCGCGGCGCAGGACTCCTCGCGGGGCTCGTCTGCTTCGCGCTCGCCGCGGCCGTCGCGATCTTCGCCGACCGTCCGATCGCGATCGATCCCGAGCACGTCTCCCTCGCTCCATTTGCACAGTCGGTCGTCGGTGCCGCGCTCGTGATCGCGGGCGTGCTCGGCCTCGCCACGCGCGTCGTCGCACGCCGGTTCGCGTGGATCGGCGCGCGCAGATATCTCGCGGCCGCGATCGTCCTGGTCGCCATGATCGGCATCGTGCTGCTCGTGCTCGGCGCCGGTGAGCTCGCGTGGATCTGGCTCGTCCCCGCCGCCGCGCTCGCGCTCGCGCCGCGTCTTCCGCGTCCGATTGCCGCGCTCGCGGCCGCGACCTCGCTGCTGCCGGTCGTGCTCGTCCTCGACCCCCAGCAGCTCCTCGAGGCCCGCTGGAACCTGGTCTTGCCGGCGGGAGTGCCGCTCGCCGGGCTCGTCGTGGTGCTCGGCGCTCCCGTGCTCGCCACGGCTGCCTGGTGGCTGAGATCACGGCCGAACCGCGGTCCGCTGGGGACACTCGTTCTCGCCGTGGGGTGCGGAGTCTCGGCGGCGGCGGGAATCGCGCTCCAATTGACGGTGTAACCAGCGAGAACTGCGCACGTTTCGTGTAATGCGCGAATTGGTCACCGGCCTTGCATTACCCGGCCGTTACACCTGATGATTTACCGGGGCCTCATGAGTCGAATCTGCGTCATCGTTTCGCTCCTGTTCGCGTCGGCCTGCGATGTCGGCACGGTGCTGGCGAACCAGGGCGGTGGCGGTGATGGCGGCGGCAGCAGTGGTGGCTCCAACTGCGGCAACCTCGTGTCGCCCGCCCCCAGCGCGTACCTGCACAAGGACGACAACACGCCGCACGCGGGTCGCGGCTGCATGGACGCAAAGGGCTGTCACAACCTCAACCTCACCCTCGGCGTCGGTGCACCGGAGTACAGCTACGGCGGTACGGTCTACGCCGATGCAGGTGGTGCGACGCCCGCGGCCGGCGTGACCGTCTTCATCACCGCGGCGGGCACGACCCGAAAGCTCGTCACCGATGCCGCCGGCAACTTCTTCGAGGGTCCACAGCTGCTCGCGGCGCCGACGAATCAGGCGACCGCGACCACCCAGGCGACGTCGTGTCCGACGATCACCCCGATGGTGGGGGCCCTCGTCGCCGGCGGCGGTAACTGCAACGCCGGCGGTACTTGCCACGGTGGCACCGAAGGCAAGATTCACATCCCGTAGCGCGGCTGAGCGCGGCTACTTCTTCTTGCGGACCGCGATCAGGCGCGCGTAGGCCTCGGCGGCGACGGCGCAGACCTGGCGAAGCTCGTCGATCGCGTCGGGGCTGAGCTCGCTGCCGTAGCCGTACAGCACGTTGACGACGCGCTTGCCGATCGTGATCACGCCGGCGGTCGCGAACTTCGGCTCGGCGATGCCGAGCACCTTGTGGAGGTACGAGTTCACGGTCGACGGCGCGACCTCACCGGAGAACACACCCGAGTCGGCAGCGACCGCGGTCTGGATGATCGATGGCACTTCCAGCGGAATCAGGAGGTGCTCGACGTGCGCGCGGCCGGGCAGGTCACCAACCGCCTTCCAGCCGAATGCGAGCTGATCACGGACGGTGAACAGCACCGCGCCTTGGAACGCGCCGGCGGCGTAGCCGAGCAGTGCATCGATCATCGCGTCGCGATCGGTCACGGTCGCGAGCGCGGCGAGCGCATCGTCGGCGGCGAGCGCGTTGCGCGGCGGCTCGACGACGTTCTCGACGATCGGTGGATTCGTCGCGCGATGCGGGCGGACCGTCGTCGCGCGCTCGGCGGGCGCGGCATCGTCGGCGTCGAGCGGCTCGAGCAGATCCTCGGCATCGAGCTCGAGCGACTCCGAGTCGTCGAACAGCTGCGCCATCTTCGTCGAACGCAGCTTCGGCTTCGGGCCTGGCGCGGACACCGGTGAGGCTGCCGCCGGTGGCAACCCGGGCAGCGGCGGTGCCGGCAGCGCGGGGTCCGCGGCATTCTCGTCGCCGCGCGGTGACTCGCCGAACTTCACGAACCGCGCGGGGCGCGCCACGCCGTAGTAGCGCTCGATGTAGTAGTAGATCCGGACCTCGGGCGCGACGCGCGGTAGCACGCGATAGCCGGTCTGGTGGGTCAGCGCCTCGAGCGTCGCGAAGTCGTGCGGATCTTCCACAGCCGCGATCAGCTGGCGATCCTGGACGACGAGCGGCACGACCTTGAACTTGAACGCGGTCGCGGGCTGGAGCAGGCGGACCGCCGCGCGCTTGGCGCGTTCCATCATCGCGCCGGTCGCGATCGGGATGCCGAGCTCGAGCCCGAGATAGACGGTCAAGGCCTCGAGATCGACGAGGCCGTGCTCGAACAGGACCGTGCCGAGCCGGCCGCCGTCCTTGGCTTGGGCTGTCAACGCTTGCTTGAGCTGGACCTCGGTCAGTCGACCGTCGCGCAGCAGCATCTCGCCGAGCCGCATCCGTCTGCGACGGTAGCACGGCGATTTCGCGCGCCGAAATTTGCGTCGCGGCGACGCATCTATAACCGGCGTGCGTAGGCGCTCATCGGGGCGCTGGAGTTTCGCGCGCCTCGTGGTATTCGTCAGGCGTGCGCCTCGCTCCGCTCGCCGTCGCGATGATCGCGGCCTCGTGCGGCGGCAAGAAGGACGATCGCCACGAGCGCCAGGCGCCCGAACCGGGCCAACCGGTCGCGCCGCAGGTCGCGTTGCCGGCGCCGCCGCCGTCATTTCCCGAGGGCACGCACTCGCTCGAGCTCGTCCGTACGGTCGGCGTCCGGCTCGAGCCCGCCGACGACGCCAAGCGGATCGGCACGGTCGCGATCGACACCCGCGTGGGCTGGACCCAGGTCCAGCACGGCCGCGGTTGCGACAAGCCCTGGGTCGAGATCCAGCCGCGTGGCTGGGTCTGCGGCGACTACGTCAAAGCCTCGACGAAGCCGCCCTACGGCCAGGAAGTCCCGCAGCTCGATCGCGGTGAGATCGTGCCCGGCATCTACGGCAAGGTCACCGCGCCGAGCTCGGTGACCTACACGCTCGCGAAGCCCGAGAAGAAGCCCGACAAGAAGAAGAAACCGGCCAAGAAAGGCCCGGTGCGCTCGCCGAAGGACGTCGATGAAGATCCGGTCGTCCCCGGGGTACCGAAGATGATCGAGGATGCCCCGATCGTCGGCTCGCTCAACGTCCGCCAGTACGACGAGCTCAGCGTCGGCGGCAAGACGTACTGGAAGATCGCGCAGAAGGACAACCTGTACGTCCTCGCGTCCGCGATCTCGAAGCACCAGCCCTCGCACTTCAGCGGCGACCGGCTCGGCGACGACACCGGCATCTCGGTGCCGATCGCGTTCGCGTGGCCGCGGGGAGGGATGCAGCAGGCATGGGTGACCGCGAAATCGAGCGGCGCCGGCGCGGTGCGCCAGATCACCCAGCGCACGCTCGTGCCGATCCTCGAGGTCGCGACCGATCCGAAGGGCAAGCCGAGCGCGTATCGGATCGGCGACAACGAGTGGATGTCGGCGCTCGACGTCCGGGTGTTCCCGGTGACCGCGCCCCCGAGCGGGCTCGGCAAGCACGAGCGCTGGATCGACGTCGATCTCGATACCCAGATCCTCGTCGCGTTCGAAGGCGACGAGGCCGTCTACGCGACGATGGTGACGTCCGGCGGTAAGGAAACGCCGACGGAGACCGGCGTGTACCGGATGTGGATGAAGGAGTCCGAGGCCGACATGAAGGGCCTCAACGGCGAGGATCCGTACTCGGTCGCGACCGTGCCATGGACCCAGTTCTTCTCGCCCGAGAAAGGCCTCGCGCTGCACACCGCGTACTGGCACGACGCGTTCGGCAAGCAGCGCAGTCACGGCTGCGTGAACCTCGCGCCGAGGGATGCGCGGTGGTTGTACTACTGGAGTGATCCGCAGGTGCCACCGGGGTGGACGATGGCCGCAGGTGTCGTCGAGGCGCCGGGCTCGATCGTCAGGATCCGAAGTGCGGCGGATCCGACGCCCGAGCTCAAGGGCTACGCGAAGAAAGTGGCTGAACAGAAACCGTAGTCGTTACTTCGCGACGGGCAGCTTGCGCGCCTGGACCCGCACGTTGATCTTCGCCTCGGCCGCATCCATCGCCGTTACGAGCTCCGCACCGAACAGCGCGCCGATCGTGTCGCGCGCGACCCGATACAGCGTCGGCGCATCCTCGACGTACGCACAGGAATAGTCGCGATAGTCGTCCGACACCAGGATCGCGCCCTCGCCGTACGACAGCGGGAACAACCGGCAGATCGAAGGCTTCACGCCGTGAAAATCCCAGCCTTGCTCGAGCGACGCACGATGGATCGCGCAGCCGCGCCGATCGTGCGCGAGGAACAAACAACCATCGCCATGCACCGCGGTGCGCACGACCGTTCCCGAGGGCACATCGGGATCGTGCTCGGGCTCGCTCTCGTCGAACCACGGCAGCTGCTGGACTTCTGCCCGTAGCACCGGCCGGATCTGCTCGGCCCGCGCGAGGATCGCGTCCCGCTCGAACAGATCGACATCGCAGCCGTACTGGCAGCACGCCTCGAGCTTGGTGGTACCGCTGTCGTGCATCTTGCACGTGTGCTCGAAGCAGTCGGCGACGACCCTGCGCGTGAACACCTCGAGCTCGGCCTTCGTGAATCGCGGGTGATCGAGCTCGACAAACGACATCGCGGCGGACCCTATCAAATGGCGGTGATCTCGGCGAGTAGCGTTGCGAGGTCGATGCGCGAGCCGTCACCGCCCGCGTCGCGGTCGACCGCCAGGGTCAGCGCAGACAGCGTCGTCTGGTCGAGGACGCAGTCGGGGTCCGGTGTGGTCGCCCCGAAGTTGCGGAAACACGACTCGATCACCGGCAGTGAATGGCGGGTCATCCGAATTGGAGCGCCGTGCGTGCGACATACGAATGGACGCGCCTCATAGATCCGACACCGCCCGTCGGGACCCAGTGCCGCGCACACCTCCGCCGATGTTTGGACCGCGAGCGCGCCACGCTGCTCGGAGGGCAGCCCTGCGACCAGCGTGCGGATCGCCTGGGCCTCCGCCTGGGTCACCGACAGCCTCACGTGACAGCAATCCGAGCAGCCCGTGCTGCATTGCATGTCGTCGCCATGGCGCGTGGTGACTCGTGCGAAGAAGCCATCGATCTTCGCTACTAGCTCGTGGTATCGGGACACTTGAAACGAGCATAGCGGTCATGGACCTCAACGACATCGTCGTCTTTACGAAGGTCGCCGAAACCAAGAGCTTTACCGGGGCGGCGGATGCACTGGGCTTACCAAAATCCACGGTGAGCCGGAAACTCGCGCAGCTCGAGGAACGGCTCGGCGTGCGGCTCGTGCAGCGCACCACCCGAAAGCTCGCGCTGACCGACATCGGCGAGATGTACTACCAGCGCTGCAAGGGCATCGTCCACGACGTGCTCGAGGCGGAGAAGCTCGTCACCGACATGCAGGCGACGCCGCGCGGCCGGTTGCGGATCACCGCGACGGTCGATTTCTCGACCCGCTGGCTCGGCGACATCGTCGCGAGCTTCCTCGCGCTCCATCCCGAGATCAACATCGAGCTCGAGGCTTCCGACGAGGTCGTCGATCTGATCGAGGACGGCTTCGATGTCGCGGTGCGGTTCGGGCCGATGCCGGAGTCGACGCTGATCGCGCGCCGGCTCTGCACGTTGTCGCTCGTGCTCGCCGCGTCGCCGGACTACGCCGCGAAGATACAGCTCAAGTCGATCGACGAGCTCGACGGCACCGAGCACGTCCTGTTCACGCCGACGACGGCGATGAACGCGTGGACGTTGCACAACGGCGAGCAGACCCACGAGTTCGGTCGCCCGGCACGGTTCTCGAGCAACAACTACGGTGCGGTGCGCGATGTCGCGCTTGCCGGGGGCGGCGTCGCGCTGCTGTCGGAGTTCATGATCGCGGACGACCTCGCGGCCGGCCGGCTGATTCGCGTGCTCCCCGAGTGGCGCACGCGGATGACCGAGGTCCACGCGGTCTATCCCGCGCGCCACAACCTGCCGCCGCGGCTCACGCTGTTCCTGGATCATCTCGCGAAGGCGCTCAACCCGCCTCCGTGGGAGCGGGCGTGACCATCACCGTCGACGACGTCCTCGAGTGGGCCGATCTGTATCTCCTCCCGATCGGGATCAAGATCCTGTTCGCGCTCGTGATCTTCCTCGTCGGCCGTTGGATCGCGCACCTGATGATGCGCGCGCTCGACGGCATGATGGAACGCAGCAAGATGGACATCTCGCTGCGCAAGTTCATCGGCAGCGTCGCGTATGCAGCGCTGTTCGTCGTCGTCGTGATCGCGGCGCTCGATACCGTCGGGGTCAAGACCACGGCGGTCGTCGCGGTCCTCGGTGCTGCCGGCCTCGCGGTCGGTCTCGCGCTGCAGGGCTCGCTATCGAACTTCGCCGCCGGCGTGATGTTGATCGTGCTGCGCCCCTACAAGGTGACCGACACCGTCGTGATCGGCAAATACACGGGCGTCGTCGATGCGATCAAGGTGTTCCACACGATCCTGGTCACGTCCGACAACCGAGAGATCACGATCCCGAACGGCCAGATCATCAGCGCGCCGATCGAGAACCTCACGGTGCTCGGCCGCCGCCGCATCGACCTCGTCGTCAGCGTGAGCCAAGCCGCGAGCCTCGCGCAGGTCCGCGAGCTCCTCGCGGCGGTGATCGCAGCCGAAGATCGTTTCCATCAGACGCCCGCGCCGTCGATCGCGATCGCGACGGTCACCGACACCTGGATCCAGCTCCAGGTCCGGCCGTGGACGACGTGTGACGACTACGCGAAGGTCACGGCGGACGCGATGGAAAAGATCAAGACGGCGATGGACGGGGCCGGCGTGAAGTACTCGGTCGCGCTACAAGGACCAACATGAACAAAGCGCTCCTCGCAGTTGGCGCGATCGACGGAGCCATCGCGGTCGCGGCGGGTGCGTTCGGTGCGCACGCGCTCAAGGACCGGCTCACCGACAAGGCGCTCGCCGTATTCGAGACCGGCGCGCGCTACCAGATGTATCACGCGCTCGCGATCGTGCTGTGTGCGCTGATCGCCGGCGGCGTCGCCGGCGCGCGCGTGTCCGGCTGGATGTTCCAGGCCGGCATCGTGCTGTTCTCGGGCAGCCTCTACGCGCTCGCGCTCACCGACATCAAAGTGCTCGGCGCGATCACGCCCCTCGGCGGGCTCGCGTTCATCGCCGGCTGGATCTGGCTGGCGATCTCGGCACTTCGCTGATCGTGGTTGCCAAGGTGTAGAACAAACACTATCCTGATGAGGTATGGGTTACCTCTATCACCGCTCGTACGCTGCCGCCGAGCTGCCATTCACACACCCACCGCAGCTTCGTCATCCGAACAAGCAGCTCGCGTACGACCTGGCGATGGCCGGCCGTGCCCCCGAGGGCGAGATCACGGTCACGCGCTGGCCTGCGCTCGAGCTCCCGGCCGAGGTTCCGCGGCCGCGTCCCGAAGAGCTCGCCGTCGCGGGCTACTATGACTACACGTCGGCGTCGTCGTGGCACGTCAACTTCGCCGATCCCAACCTGTTCGTCGCTCATGGCTCGGGACTCCTCGCACAGGATGAGCTCCAGTGCGTCGAGCACCCTGCTCTCGGCTCGATTCGCGAGGCACTCGAATCCGAGAAGCTCTCTACGCGGACCGAGGAGGATGAAGTCGGGCCGACGCCGATCCTGATCGCTAACGTCGAGCGGCGATTCTCGCTCGACACGACCGCCGGCCTCGCGAGGCCCTTCGGTCTCTATGGCAACCAGTTCGCACGCGCCGATGCTGCAACGATCCGCAGTGCGCTCGTCGTCCATTCACGCCCTCAGCACAGCTCGCTGATCGCGATCGCGGCGCCCGTCGGCAGCGGCCGCTATACGCGCGCGCAGATCGAGCGGGTGATCATGACCGCATACACGGGATTCGCGGCAACCGTGATGCCGGGCGAGTATCCCGTCGAGATCTGCACGGGCTTCTGGGGCTGCGGCGCGTTCGGTGGCAACCGCGAGCTGATGGTGGCGCTCCAATTGTTCGCGGCGCGGCTCGCGAGCGTTGCACGTGTGAAGTTCTACGCGTTCGACGACGCGGGGCGCGCCGACTTCACCCGCGGGCAGGCGGCACTCGATCGTGCGCTCGCCGGAACGACACGCGTCGCCGAGGTGATCGATCGGATCGATGCAGCCGGCTACGTCTGGGGCGTCAGCAACGGCACGTAGGGTCACGTAGGGTCAGCCGCCGACGATCACGTCGACACCGCCGCCGTGCTTCTCGGTCTTGATCGGGAGATCGAGGAACGCGCCGATCGTGTCGATGTTCGTCGTCGCGTGGAGCGAGAGCTCGTCGCAGCGAAACCGCCCGCCGCCGGCGACCGCGAGCGGCAGCAGCAGCTGGTCCGCGAGGTGGTCGCCGACCGGGACCTTCGCCTCCAGAAAATCCTCCAGCGCGTCGAGCGCGTCGTCGGCGACATCTTCGGCCGGATAACCCTTGCGGCCATGTGACGTCGCGAGCTCGCGCGTGCCGCCGGCGAGCTCGACCTCGGCCATGAACAGGTTGTGCGGGCCTTCGCGCTCGAACTCGCGGATCTCGCACGCCGGATCCTTCATGCGCTCCTGCGCGCAGGCGATCTCGCGCTCCGCGATGTGGCGCGGCAAGCCGGCGACGATCGCGATCACCCGCCGCGCGACGACCTCACCCGCGGTCATCACCTCGATCGGCTTCAGCTTCGAAGGCCCGATCTCCATCACGATCTTGCCGCCGCCCCTCGGCAGAAAGCCATGCTTCGCGAGCGTCAGCGTGACGTCGCCGCCCATCGCCCGGAGGTGTGGCACGAACACGCGATCGAGGAACTCGAACGGCGGTGCGAGCGGATTGTGCGTGCCGCCCGTGACCTCGACGCGGAGCGGCTTACCGCTCGCGAGCGCCGGCACGAGCACGGTCTGGATCAACAGCGTCGTCGAGCCCGCGGTGCCGATATCGATCTCGATGACGCTCGCTTGCTCGCCACCGGGCACGAGCTCCAGCTCCTGCATCCCCGGTTCGAGCTCCGCGCCACCCGGCGCCGTCGCGCGGCCGTTGCACAACCACGCCGCTGCTTTCACGCACGCGAGGTGCTGCGGTTGTAAGCCTGGGCGCTTGCGCCCCGCGCGGATCCGCTTCATCCGCAGCTTGCGGTTCGTGATGATCGCGAGCGCGAGCGACGTCCGCAAGATCTGACCGCCGCCTTCGCCGCGCGAGCCGTCGATAACGACCGGCAGCCTCATCCCTTCACGCACACGACCTGGCGCAGCTCGTGGACGATCTCGACGAGGTCGGCCTGCGCGGCCATCACCTTGTCGATCGGCTTGTACGCCATCGGCGTCTCGTCGATCACCCCTTCGTCCTTGCGGCACTCGATGCCCTCGGTCGCCTTCACGTGATCCTCGACGGTGAACCGCCGCTTCGCCTCGCCGCGCGACATCATGCGGCCCGCGCCGTGACTGCACGAGCTGAACGACTCCGGGTTGCCCTTGCCGCGCACGATGAAGCTGCGCGCGCCCATCGAGCCCGGGATGATGCCGAGGTCACCGACGCCGGCCCGCACCGCGCCCTTGCGCGTCACGAACACGTCGTGACCGAAGTGGTGCTCCTTCTGGACGTAGTTGTGGTGGCAGTTGACCGCGTGCTCGCCGAGCTCGAACGGCGGCAACTCCTTCTTCGCCGCAGCGAGCACCGCATCCATCATGAGCTCGCGATTCGTCAGCGCATAGCGCTGTGCCCAGCCGACCGCCTCGACGTAGTCATCGAAGTGGCTCGTTCCTTCGCGCAGGTACGCGAGGTCCTGGTCCGGCAGGTTGCGGACGTGGTGCTTCATGTCGTTCTTCGCGAGCTCGATGAAGTACTGGCCGATCCGATTGCCGACGCCGCGCGACCCGGAGTGCAGCATGAACCACACGTGATCCGTCTCGTCGAGACAGACCTCGATGAAGTGGTTGCCGGTGCCGAGTGTGCCGAGGTGATTGACGTCGTTGCCACCGCGGATCCGCGGATGCTTCGCGATGATCCGCTCGAAGTCCTTGCCGAGCGTCTTCCACGCGCGCTCGGTCGGCGCCGGGAGCTTGCCCCACGCGCCGCGGTCGCCCTTGCCGCCGTTCGCGGTGCGGCCGTGCGGCACGGCCTTCTCGATCTGCGAGCGCAGCCGTGCGAGCGAGTCCGGCAGCTGGATCGCCGGCAGATCAGTTTGAACAGCAACCATCCCGCAACCGATATCGACCCCGACGGCCGCGGGAATGATCGCGCCTTCAGTCGGCACGACGCTGCCGACCGTCGCACCCATGCCGAAGTGGACGTCCGGCATCACGGCGACGTGATGAAAGATGATCGGCAGCGACGCCGTGTTGATCAGCTGCTGCTTCGCCTTGTCCTCGACGCCGACGCCGTCGATCCATGCCTTGATCGGCACGTTGGTGGTCTCGATGATCTCCATTAGAAGCTCTGTTCGTCGAACGCAGTGAGCAAGTAGTGAGGTGAGGTGGCGGGGTGGAGCACGATCGCGCCGTCTGCGTTCGTGGAGTTGCGGTGAACCAAGTGCGCGCTGTCGGCTTGCGGTGGACCCGAGCTCGTCGCGAACACCGAGATGGGGTCTCCGGGCACGAGCATGTCGTAGATGCGCGCGGCTGCGCTGGCCTCGTCGGCCTCGGTGAATTGCGATTTCATGACGCCGAGCGTGGTGACGTAGTCGAGCTTCGCATCCGGGTGCCAGCCCTCGGCCCACGCGGGGCCTGCGAGCCGCGCATCGACCTCGCCGAGGTAGACGTGCGGCTGGTTGGAGGTCGACAACACGTTGACCACCATCCGGTACGCGGCGCCGCCCACCATGACCTGAACTACCGTGTGTGTCGAGTTCGGCTGTGCGCAGCCCTGATAGTTCGGCGGGATCACGGCGAGTAACGTGCCGTCGAGGCGGCCGAAACTGTTCGTGAGCGCGGCGCCGAAGCTCGTCGCGCACGCGACCGCTTTCACGGGAGTGCTATCGCCCGTGTACGCGTCGGGCATCGCGGCTGGACTGCCGCACGCCGCTAACAACAACCAGGGGCAGCGCATCGCGGCGGCATGCTACTTCGCCGCGCGGCCGTAGGCCAGGACGACGATGCCGCTGCGGAACCGGTGGACGTCGTGCAACGCGAGCGACAGCTTGTCGACGATGCCATCGAACAAGCGCTGCGCCTTACCGACGGCGACCGGATGGATCCAGAAATGAAACTCGTCGATCAGGTCGTGCTCGATCAGCGTCTTGTCGAGCGTGCCGGTCCCGAACTTCAGGAGGTTGCCATCGGGCTTGCGCTTGATCGCGGCGACCGCTTTCGCAGCATCGCCATCGAGCAAGGTCGCGTTCCAGGTCAGCTCGCGCAGCGACTTCGACGCGACGTACTTCGGGATCGCGTTCATCCGATCGACGAACGCGCGCGGCGCCATCTCGCTGCCCTTCGCCATCGCCGGATACGCCTTCGCGAAGTGCTCGTACGTGACGCGGCCGAGCAACAGCGCGTTCGCCTCGGCGAGCAGCTTCGCCGAGTACGCCTTGTACTCGTCGTCCATGAAAGGCGCGCCCCACTTATCCGGACCACCGATATCACCACCAACCGTCACGAGTGTGGATTCGACGAGCTTGCCCATGCAGCGGGGCGCTGCAACGCGAAGGCCAAACGCCTCACGTCGTGGCGCGCCGCGAAACCGGCGCAGTCCCTGCGGCTGCTGCGGCGGTGTAGAGCGGCACCTCGATCGCGAGCGCAGTTGTCACACTCTGCCGCGCGCGGATCCGCTCGGCGTACGCCTTCAGCGACGGATGCGCGTCGAGCGACAGCCCGCCGTGCGGGGCGACGAACAGCACCCAGAACAGATAGCAATCGGCGACCGTGAACGAGTCCATCAAGTAATCGTGGTGATCGAGCCGGCGCGCGACGTGCGCGAACATCGCGTCGACGTTCGCGCGGCTCCACGCATCGGCGCCTGCGGCGACGTTCGTGCCGAACACCGGTACGAGGTGCTTCTTGTGCAGCTCGGTCGCGATGAACGCGAGCGACTCGAGGAAGCGGTAGCGCTCCGCCGAATGTGCCGGTGGCGCGAGGTGCTTGTCGGGCGCAAGATCCGCGATGTACGCGAGCACCGCGCAAAGCTCGGTCAGCACGCCACCATCGGGAAGCCCGATCGCCGGCACGAGCGCGTGCGGCACGATCTGGCGGTAGTCGCGGCCGTCGGGCAGGAGCTTGGTCTTGCGGTCGACGAGGTGGAGTACCGGGGTGATGCCGGCCTCGAGGCACGCGACGTGCGCGGCGAACGATCCGGCGAGAGGAGCGAAGTAGAGGTCCATGCCAGAACATTCGCTTGCAACGGGCGCGTACAACAGCGCATTGTTTCCATGGAAACGATGCAAACCACGCATGATCGGCTCGAGGTCCGTCACCTCCGCCTCGTCCGCGCGATCGGCGAGGAGGGCAGCGTCACGCGGGCGGCCGGCAAGCTGTACCTGTCGCAATCTGCGGTCAGCCACCAGCTGCTCGATCTCGAGCGCGACCTCGCGACGAGGCTGTTCGATCGGGTCGGCAAGCGGATGGTCGCGACGGTCGCCGGCAAGCGCATGATCGTCGCCGCGGAGCGGCTGCTCGGCGAGCTCGCGGAGCTCGAGCGCGACGTGATCTCGAGCTCGGGCGCGCGGCAAGCGTTGCGCGTCACTGCCAGCTGCTTCACGGCGTACGGCTGGCTGCCGACGGCGCTCACGAGGTTCGGGGATACCCATCCAAACGTCGATCTCGACATCGTGATCGAAGCGACGCGGCGGCCGGTCGAGGCGCTGATCGCCGACGAGGTCGACGTCGCGATCGTGACCGACCCGCCGCGCGATGCCACGTACCAGCGCGCGCAGGTCGTCGACAGCGAGCTGGTCGCGGTCGCCCACATCAAGCATCCGCTGTGCAAGCGGCTCCAGCGCGGCGCGTTGCGCTGGGGTGCGTTGCGCGACTGCGAGCTGTTGTTCCACGATCTCACCGAGGATCACCTGACGTTGCTGACCGGCGCCGTGCGCGAGTCGTGGCGGCGCGAGAGCGGCGAGCGACTGACGTCACCGCTCGCGATCCGCAAGATCCCGCTCAGCGAGGCGATCCTCGATCTCGTGCGCGCGGGCCGCACCGTCGCGATCGTCGATCGCTGGACGATCGAGCATCGGCTCGGCCGCTCGTTGCGCCTGATGCCGATCATGCCGCGCGCACCACGCACGTTCACCGCGGTGTGGAGGCGCGCGAATCCTCGCGGGTTACCGGTGAAGGAGCTCCTCGAGACGATCGTCAGCACGGCGACGCAGCACGTCGCCGCTCATAAGTGATCAGCGGTAGCCCTGCGCCTGCAGGTTGAACAGCGTCGCATAGCGACCACCCGCCTTGACCAGCTCGTCGTGCGTGCCGCGCTCGATGATCGCGCCGTGGTCGAGCACGATGATCTGGTCCGCCATTCGCACCGTCGAGAACCGATGCGAGATCACGATCGCGATCTTGTCGTCGGTGAGCTCGCGGAACCGCTCGAAGATCTTGACCTCGGCTTCGGCGTCCATCGACGCGGTCGGCTCGTCGAGCACGAGGACGTCGGCCTCGCTGCGCATGAACGAGCGCGCGAGTGCGACCTTCTGCCACTGACCGAGTGACAGCTCGCGGCCCGAGCGAAACCACCTGCCGAGCTGCGTGTCGTAGGTGTCGGGGAACGTGTCGATGAACGGCTTCGCGAGGCCGCGGTCGGCCGCGTCGGTCCAGCGCCCGCGATCGTCGTAGGCGCGATCGTCGCCGGCGCCGATGTTCTCGCCGACCGTGAGCTGGTAGCGCACGAAGTCCTGGAAGATGACGCCGATCCGGCGGTGGAGAGTCGAGCGGTCCCACTCGCGGAGATCGCGCCCGTCGAGCGTGATCTTGCCGGCTGTCGGTTCGTACAGGCGGGTGAGCAGCTTGATCAGCGTGGTCTTGCCCGAGCCGTTCTCGCCGACGATCGCGAGCTTGCTACCAGGCTTGATGTGCAGCGTGATGTCGTCGACCGCGCGCTCGTTCGAGCCCGGATATTCGAACGTGACGTGATCGAAGCGCACGCCGTCGCCCGGCATCGTGCCGGTGGTCGCGCTGCCGCTGGTCGTGATCTCCGGGGTGTCGAGGAACTCGTAGAGGTTCGACATGTACAGGTTGTCCTCGTACATGCCGCCGACGTCGCCGAGCGCGCTCGACAGCGCGGACTGAGCCTGCTTGAAGACCAGCACGTACATCGTCATGTCGCCGAACGTGATCTGGTTGTCGATCGTCGCGAACGCGATCCACAGGTACATGCCGTAGAACGCGAGCTGGCCGACCGTGCCGAGCGCGAGCGCCCACAGACCGCGGTTGATCGCGATGTGGCGGTCGCCCGCGTAGAGCTTCTCGAAGATTTTCCGGTAGCGATCGAGGAAGCGCGGCCCGAGGCCGAACAGCTTGACCTCCTTCGCGTACGCGTCCTGTGCGATCACCATCTCGACGTACATCTGCTCGCGCGCCTCGGGCGTGCGCCAGCGCGACAGCCGGAACGCATCGCGCGAGAACTTGAGCTCGGCGATGAACGGCGGGATCGCCGCGGCGACCAGGACCGCGAGCGCGATCGGCGAGAACGCCGCGAGCAGGCCGCCGAGGCTGAGCAGCGTGACCGTGCTCTGGCCGAGCTCGAACGCCTGCGAGACCAGCGAGAGCGGGCGCGACGACGCCTCGCGCCGCGCCCGGGTCAGCTTGTCGTAGAGCTCGCTGTCCTCGAACTGGGTTAGCTCGAGCTGAAGTGCCTTGTCGAGGATCTCGACGTTGATCTTCTGGCCGAGCTGCTGGCGCAGCAACGAGCGGAAGATTCCGAGCGTGCGCTGGGTCAACGCCGCCGCGACCACCAGCGCGAGCTCCGCGCCGACCCACACCATCGCGTCGTGATGATCGTGAGTCGACGCTTGCAGCGCGATGTAGATCGAGTTGATCAGCCGCTTGGTGACCCACGCGATGCCCGCAGGCAAGATGCCGCCGATGAGGCTTCCGATCGCGAGTCCGAGCGTGAGTGCGCGGTTCGTCGACCACACCAGCGCGACCGCGCGCCTGATGTAGCGGAACACGCCGAGGTAGTTGCGCAGCTCGAACTTCTCGGGCGGCGGCGTGACGCTCTGCTTGCCATGGGGGCTCGCTCCTCCCTTGGCGGCGCCGGCACCACCACCACCGCCACCGCCACCGCCTCCACCTCCACCGCCTCCACCTCCACCGCCTCCACCGCCGCCACCGCCGTACGCGAGGCCGGGAGAAACTGCGGTTGCCATCTGCAGACTGTAACGTGGTTCCACGCACACCGCGCCTCACCAACCAGGCTGCTATCGCTTGTCTGAATGGCGAGGCTGGGCGCCGGCGTCGCGCTAGAACGTGCCGCCGATGCCGATGCCCATCGTCGCGTTGCCCGACGGCGTGCGCAGGTACGTCGGCGCGAGGTGGATCTGGTGCTCGCGGTTGAAGTCGCGCGCGGCATTCGGCGCGGTCGCGATGTCGTAGATCGTGCCGCCCGCGTAGCCGACGAGTCCGCCGAGCAGCAACGCTCCTGCGGCGGCGGTGTCGTTCGTGCAACTGGTCTCGCCGAGGCACTTCAGGCTCTCGTCGAGACCCGCGAGCAACACGACCGCGGACGCGGCGCGCACGCCCATGCCGATCGTCAATGGCTTGCCGGCGTACCACTCACCGAGTGACGGCGTGACGAGCGAGCTCAACAGGCCCGCCGCGACCAGCCCGCCGTTGTTCGCTTCGATGCCGATCGCAAACAGCGCACCGGAGGCAACGGTGCCGCCGAGCGACAGCTCGAGCGCGGTCCCCGGATCTTTGGGGCCCTGAGCGCCGGTATCAGACGGGTCGGCGTGGGCGACATTTGCAATGCAGAGCGAGGCAGCGGCGGTAACGGCAAGAATCACGAGCTTCGACATGCCTGGCGCTATTGCAGGCATTGGTCCGACCACTCAACTACTTGAAAGCGCAATGGACCTGGCAGAATCCAACCAGATCACCGTCGAACTACCGGCGCTTGCGCGACACCGTCTGGATCTTGCGCCGGCGCAACCGCGTCGCCTCTTTCAGGCGGCGATCGGTGCGCTCGATCAACTGGACCTGGCTGTGCTTCGCACCGGTGCCGGTGCGCTGGACGTAGCTGCCGTCGGGCTGCATGTCCCACGCGCCGCGCTGATCGCTGAGCTCGGTATCGAGGATGAAGCGCAGCTCGGTCTGCAGCCGCGGATCCTCGATCGGACACAGCACCTCGACCCGCTTCTCGAGGTTGCGCTGCATCGCGTCCGCGGAGCCGATGTAGTACTCGACGCGCCCAGCGTTGTGGAAATAGTAGATCCGGCCGTGCTCGAGGAAGCGGCCGAGGATGCTCAGCACCTTCACCGACGACGACACGCCGTCGAGCCCGGGCCGCAGCCGGCACGTATCGCGCACGATCAGATCGATCGTCACGCCTCGCTGCGACGCGCGATACAGCGCGCGCACGATGTCGACATCCTCGAGCGCGTTGAGCTTCCACTGGATGTGGCCGCGCTCGCCGGCACCGACATTCGCGATCTCGCGCTCGATCTTCTCGAGCAACGCCTGCTTCAACTGTTTCGGCGCGACGAGCAGTTTTTGGTACTTGCGGCGCGGCTTGTAGCCGGTCGTCAGATAGTTGAACAGCTCGGTCAGATCGCGGCCGATCGCGTCGTCGCACGTGAACAGCGCGAGGTCGGTGTACAGACGCGCGGTGCCCGCGTGGTAGTTGCCGGTCGCGATGTGCGCGTAGCGGCGGAGGCCGTCGTAGTCGTTGCGGACGACGAGCGTGATCTTGGTGTGCGTCTTCAAGCCGACGACGCCGTACGTGACATGGATGCCGGCGCGCTCCATGCGCGACGCCCACTTGATGTTCGCTTCCTCGTCGAACCGCGCCTTGAGCTCGAGCACGACCGCGACCTGCTTGCCGTTGCGGGCGGCGCGCACGAGATGCCGGATGACCTCGGAGTCCTTCGACGTGCGGTACAGCGTCGTCTTGATCGCGCGGACTTTCGGATCGTCGGCGGATTCCCTGAAGAACCGCTCGACCGACTCCTGGAACGACTCGTACGGGTGATGCACGAGCATGTGCTTCACGTCGCGGATCGCGTGGAAGATGTTGCCCTCGGTCAGGAAGTCGACCGGCTGTGCAGGCGCGTGTGGCGTGTCGCGCAGCTCGGGGATATCGAGCACCGCGATCTCCATCAGGTCGCGCTGGCCGAGCATGCCTTCGGCCTCGAACACATCCATCATCTCGTCGAGCCCGAGCTCCGACGCGAGCCGGCCGCGGAGCACCGGCTGCATGTTGCGATCGACCTGCAACCGCACGACCGGCGCGAACTTGCGGTTACGCAGCTCGATCTCGATCATCTCGAGCAAGTCGTCGGCTTCTTCTTCGTCGCGCTCGGTGATCGCGTTGCGCGTGACGCGGAACATCGAGCACGCCTCGATCTCCAT
>JBDUAS010000368.1:0-6075 GCA_040004535.1 Deltaproteobacteria bacterium | reverse complement strand
TTTCCGGCCCGCGTCCGCGAGTGAATCGCGGCCGCTCGATTTCCGGCCCGCGTCCATGCGGATCGTCGAGCGTTGCAGAAAACGATCGGTATCGACCTCGATCACGATCCAAGATCGGCCACCGCCGGGATAGCCGACCGCGACGAGCCGGCCATCGGGCGACATCGCGATCCCTACGCGGGCCGACGATGTCCTATACCCTCGGTCGCCGAGCGAGATTCCATAGCTCTGCGCGTGCAGCGTCCAGATTCGCTCCGGCCGCTCGCCTTCGAGCTGGACCGCGAACAGCTCCGCCTCGCCGAGCGCGACATAGCGATCGCCGTTCGCCGACATGCTCGCCGCGTGCGGTGCGCGCAGCGGATCGATCCGGAAGTGAGTCTGCTGGACGAGCGCGCCTTGGCGAT
This sequence comes from Deltaproteobacteria bacterium, assembly GCA_040004535.1. Classification (GTDB taxonomy): domain Bacteria; phylum Myxococcota_A; class Polyangia; order Haliangiales; family Haliangiaceae; genus JABFXX01. The sequence goes on along the minus strand of JBDUAS010000368.1, from coordinate 5,671 downwards.
CGAACGTCACCGAGCCGCGATCGTCGAGCACGACGATCTGACCGTCGTCGCGCCAGCGCACGTCGTAGATCCGTTCCGATGCAAGCTCGCGTATCGCCCGCCCGTTGGCGTCATGGAGCTGGACCAGCCGGTCGCGATAGCTGACGATCGCGCTATCGCCCGGCGCCCAGTCGAGGCGCGGCGGGGAACGAATGGCCACTAATAACCGGCGAACAGATCGGTCAGCGGAACGTCGAGCGCGGTCGCGACCTTGAACAGGCTCGACACCGATGCGCTCGATTCCGCGCGCTCGATCTGCGAGAGCAACGACACCGACAAGTTCGTGCGCCGCGACAGCTGGCGCAGGGTCAACCCGCGGCCTTTGCGGAGGTCGCGGATCTGGCGGCCGATCGCGGCGTGGAGCTCGTCCTCCCGGCGCAGCACGAGGCCCTTCTTCTTCGCGATCCGCGCGATCACCTCGCGGAACTCCTGCGGCGTGAACGGCTTGTGGATGTACGCCGAGACCTCGTGCTTCATCGAAGCGGTCGCGGTGTCGAGCGTCGGATAGCCGGTCAGGATGATCACCGCGATGTCGTCATCGACGCCGCGGATCTGCGCGAGCAGATCGAGCCCGGAGACTTTCGGCATCATCAGATCGAGGACGACCAGGTGGAACACCTCGTCGCGAATCCGATCGACCGCGAGCGACGGATCCGCAAGCGTCGAGACGTCGAAGCCTTCGGCCGCAAGGAAGTCTTGCAGGTACTCCAAGATGTCGGGGTCGTCGTCGATCACGAGGACCGACAACTTGCTCGACGTACGTAGGGCCGCCCCAGCTACCACCGGTCGAATCTAGCTCGAATTGTAGTCGGGGCGACAGGATTTGAACCTGCGACTCCTTGGTCCCGAACCAAGTGCGCTACCAGACTGCGCTACGCCCCGAGAAGGCCTGGTTAGGTACCTCGCGCTCCCGAATCTGTCAACGCCGGAACGCGGGGAGAGCGATATGTACCCCGATCTCCGCGAAGTTACCGAGACCCTCGACCAAGCCGATGCGCGCGTATGGCGTGACGCCGACGAAGCCCCAGATCCCGACCGAACCACCGACGTGCGGATGCGCGAAATCAGAGAGCTCGAGCAATGGCCCACCTGACAGCCCGACCACGTGGCCGGCGAGCGACGTCCCCATCAGCAAATCGGCCCATACCCGGCCGCCACCGCGCGACGTCCACTTCGCCGCTCCGATGCTGGCGCCGATCGCGGCCGCGGCCTCGTGCTCGCGGACCCGCACGATCGAGGCGTCGACCCCGAACGTCGAGTCCCACTGCGCTTCGATCCGGCTCGCCGCGCCTTGGGGGCCGAGCCACACATACGTGCCGTCGAGATCGGACGAATCGCGGAACAAGCGCGGCGGCTCCGGCGCGCGCGCAGGCGGTGGATCCGGCGAAACTTCCGTCGGGGTGAGCACCAACGGATCTGCATCGCTGTGATTTCCTAACAAACAACAGCAGATGGCGATCCGCAGAGCTGGTGACAACATTCCCCGGACCATCGACCTCAGGCCAACACCTGACGCGCGTATCCTGGTAATATCCGAGCGTAAACCGAGCGGGGAGCTGTCGGGCTCGTAGTTTGCTTTGTCACGGCTTTTGGGTCCGCGCGAGATGTCGAATTTGGCCATCCAGCAGAACGCCCCCGGAACTGATAGGGGTCAGGGCGGCGGCATCGTACCACCCGGTCTGGAGCGCGACTATCAACTGATTCGCAGCCTTCCGTTGTTTGAAGGGATTCCGAATCACGACTTAGTCGCGGCGATGACCCAGGGCGGAATTGCGCAACGCCAGCTCGAGCGCGACATGTTCGTCCTCGATCCGATCGGGCTCGCGAACGGTCAGCCGGCGCCGGTCATCTACATCGCGCGCGGCCAGGTCTCGGCGGCGGTGTTCCCCGAGCACGTCCTGGCGGAGCGCCGCGCCGCGCAGGTCGCCCACGAACAGGCGAGCAAGGAAGAGCGCGAGGCCGAGTCGCTGATCAAACCGGATCCCCTCGCCCGGGTCGCGCTCAAGAACATCGCCTTGTTCATCGAGGGCGACCTGTTCAACTCCGGCGCGCTGTCCGCCGCGCGCAGCCAACCGATCGCGTTTTACACCGCGGCACCGGCGGTGTTGATCTCGCTCGACCACCGCTGGATCGCGGAGCTCGCGGTGCGCCATCCGCCGTTCGAGGCGCGCCTTCGCCGCGCGCTGTCGGTCTCGCGGGAGCGGCTCGCGTGGGTCTCCGGCGTCAAGCAAGAGCTGCTCGACTTCTTCATCCGGCAAGGCATCAGCGTCTCCGGCGAGATGGTGCGCGTGCGCCAGCTCGAGCTCTGCATCGATTGCAAGCTGTGCGAGGAAGCGTGCGAGGAACGCTACGGCGCGCGCCGCCTCACGCTCGGCGGCTACCAGCTCGGCATGCTCGACTTCATCTACACGTGCCGCACGTGCACCGATCAGCGGTGCGTCGATCCGTGCGCGTACGATTCGATCAAGTACGACGAGCAGAAGCGCGAAGTCGTGATCAACGAAGCGACCTGCACCGGCTGCACCGCGTGCGCGCAGTCGTGCCCGTACGGTGCGATCGACATGGTCGACGTCGAGCCCGACGCGCCGCTGTTCAAGAAGCAGTTCAAGCACCGGCTCGAGAAGAAGGACGCGCTCGAGTTCGGCCCGGGCACCGGCCGCGTCGCGCGCACGCGCCGGATCGCGAACAAATGCGATCACTGCATAGCGTACGGCGATCAAGCGTGCGTGTCGGCGTGTCCCACTGGCTCGCTGATCGAGATCAACGCGTACGATCTGTTCCGCGAGCGCTCGCCGGCGATGGCGATGCTCGGCCGTACCGGATTCGACGCCGACCTCACGAAGAAGGATCGCAAAGAGGTCCTGCCGGTGATGCCGTTCACCGAAGGCCTCGACATCCACTCCGGTGGCCTCGCGAAGGTCAAGCGCGGCCGCTACGCGCCGCTCGTGATGTGGCTGCTCGGCCTGCTCGCGTTCTTGCTCGCATTCGGCGAGATCTTGCTCCGCTCCAGAGCCCCCGAGATGTCGTTCCGGTTCTCGCAGATCAAGGATCGCGCCGAATACGCCGGACTCACGAAGGACGCCGTCGTCGACTCGGTCCGCTACCACGGCGGGCAACCGGGCCTCGGTGTGTATTGCGGGCTCGTCGGCACCGGCTTGATGGTGATCGCCGCGATCTATCCGATCTTCCGGCGCATCAAGTTTTTCAGGTGGTTCGCGTCGAACACGATGTGGTTCGACTTCCACATGATGGCGGGCACCGTTGGCCCGATGTTCATCATTCTCCACTCGTGGTGGAAGCTCGATACGTGGGTCAGCGCCGCGTTCTGGTCGATGATCATCGTCGTCGCGTCGGGCCTGCTCGGCCGCTATCTCTACACGCTCGTTCCTGCGCTCTCGAGTGGCGTCGAGCTCGAGGAGCTCGATCACGAACGTGCATTCCAGGCCGCACGCCCGCACTACCCGGTGCCGATGTCCGAGATCGATCGCGAGCTCAACGTGCAACGCGCGAAGGCGCAGGCAGTCGCGACGTCGACGAGCCTGCTCCGCGCGATGTGGTGGTTGATCTTCCAGGACATCGGCCGGATCCCGAAGACGTTCGCACGCCGCGGCCGGCTCGCGCAGCTCGGGGTCGATCGCCGCACGCGCAAGGATCTCGCGCGTCGCGCTGGTCGGATGATCGTGATCGCGCGCCGTCAGGTCGTCGCACCGAAGGCGCAGCTGCTCCTCCACTCGTGGAAGAAGGTCCACGTCCCGTTCACGGTGATCCTCACCGGCTTTGCAGTGATCCACATCTGGGACGCGTGGTCGCGTGCCTGGTAGGATTCGACACGTGACGACGAAGCTCGGGGTGTTCGCGATCTTCGTGGTCGCGCTCCTCGCCACGCGTGCATACGCCGGCGGCGACTTTCTCAACTCGGAGCCCGACAAGCTCAGCAAGTCGCACCAGGACCTCGACGAGCAGAACCGGTGCAACGACTGCCACGCCGACGGCACCAAGGACATCGTCGATCAGAAGTGCCTCGACTGCCACGATCACAATCCGCTCCGCGATCGGATCAGCAGCAACAAGGGCTTTCACGCGTCACCGCTCGTGAAGGGCAAGCGCTGCCAGACCTGCCACACCGAGCATCACGGCAAGACGTTCGACGTCATGGGCTGGAAGAACCTGCCCGGCGGCCAGAAGGGCTTCGACCACACGCTCACCGGCTGGAGGCTGAACGGCCGCCACGCGACGACCGACTGCGACGAGTGCCACAAGAAGACCGACAAGCAGGGCCTGAAGACCTTCATGGGCACGGACCGGCTGTGCGGCGCGTGCCACCTGAAGGAGCAGCCGCACAAGTTCGAGGCGAGCGAGAAGGACAAGCTCGCGTGCGAGCGCTGCCACGGCGAGTCGGTGTGGAAGCCGGCCAAGCCGCTCAGCCAGCAGAAGTTCGATCACGACGATCGCAAGGACGCGCTGATGCCGCTGCTCGGCTCGCACAAGGATGTCGCGTGCTCGAAGTGTCACCCGAAGAGCGTGTTCAACCTGCCGTTCCCGAAGCCGGATAGCTGCGGCAATGCCGGCTGTCACCAGAGCCCGCACGAGGGCCACTTGTTCAACACGCGGCCGTGCGAGTGGTGTCACTCACCGACGTTCAAGACGCTCAAGCAGCAGAACTTCGATCACACCGAGAAGACCAAGTTCGATCTCGGTCCCGCGCACCGCAAGATCAAGTGTTACGACTGCCACACCAAGGCGATGGGCGAGGGCAAGCCCACCGGCGCTTGCGAGGTCTGCCACGCGAAGGACTCGCACCACCAGAACCGGTTCGCCGAGTTCGGCGAGCCTCCGCGCTGCGGCACGTGTCACCCGTCGGGCGGGCCGAAGTTCACGCCGAGCGCGTTCAACCACGGCGCGCGGACCCGGTTCAAGCTCGAGTTCAAGCACTCCGAACAGAGCTGTCGTGGCTGCCACCGCGGGTCGAGCCCGGCCGACTTCGAAGACTTCCGCAGTTTGATCGACAAGAACGGCAAGGTCGACTGCATGGGCTGCCACGCCCACAAGAAGGTCCACGCCGACGACAAGCACCCGAACGGCCGCTACAAGGACTCGCAGTGCTTGCAGTGCCACATGCACCCGGGCGATCCGACGATCCGCAAAGGCAAAGACAACCAGATGGCCGACTCGGCCCACGGCAAGGACGGCACGTTCCCGCTCGTCCTCGGTCACGCGAAGGTCCCGTGCGGCGACTGCCACACCGGCCGCGACAAGAGCAACAAGACCTCGTTCAGCTCGCTCGAGCCGAACTGCAACGCGAACGGCAAGTGCCACGAGGATTCATTGCATCAAGGCACGCTCGGCGCGACCTGCACGAACTGCCACAACCCGGGCACGTGGACGAAGCTCAACTTCAACCACAACGCGCCGTTCCCCGACGACGCGAAGGGCGAGGTCAAGGAGTTCAAGCTCAAGGGCGCACACCTCCAGAACAAGTGCATCGACTGCCACACCAAGGATCGCAAGTACGCCGAGACCCACGCGACGTGCTCGGCGGAGGGCTGTCACCAGGAAGACGACGCGCACAAGGGCCACCTCGGCAACAAGTGCGAGCAGTGCCACGTCGAGACCGGCGAGGTGAAGTTCAACC
>JBDUAS010000367.1:0-6113 GCA_040004535.1 Deltaproteobacteria bacterium | reverse complement strand
TCGATCGTCGGCGGCGACACCAAGGTCCGCCAGATGTTCACGCTGCTCGAGGACGTCGCCGCGACGAACGCGACGGTGTTGATCGAAGGCGAGACCGGCACCGGCAAAGAGCTGATCGCGGAAGAGGTTCACAACCACTCGCCGCGCAAGGATGGTCCGTTCGTCGTGTTCGACTGCGGCTCGGTCCCGCGCGAGCTGATCGAGTCGATGCTGTTCGGTCACGTCAAGGGCTCGTTCACCGGCGCGATCACCGATCGCCGCGGTGCGTTCGCGGAGGCGCATGGCGGCACGATCTTCCTCGACGAGATCGGCGAGATGGCGCTCGACCTCCAGCCGTCGTTGCTGCGCGTGCTCGACAAGCGCGCGGTTCGTAAGGTCGGCTCGAACACGTACGAGAAGATCGACGTGCGCGTCGTCGCCGCGACGAACCGCGACCTCCGCGCGGAAGTCGCGAAGAAGGCGTTCCGCGAGGACTTGTACTACCGGCTCGCGGTGATCCGCGTGAGTGTGCCGCCGCTGCGCGAGCGCGGCAGTGACATCCCGCTGCTGATCCAGCACTTCGTCAGCTCGTTCGGACCGCAGCTGACGGTGACGCCCGAGGACCTGGCGCGCCTGGTCCGCCACTCGTGGCCGGGCAACGTGCGCGAGCTCCGCAACGTGATCGAGCGCGCGTGCCTGCTCGCGCGCGGCTCGTCGATCAACCTCGAGGATGCGCTGGTGTCGGAAGCGGCACCGTCGCTCGGCATTCGCACCGATCTGCCGTTCAAAGAGGCGAAGGGTCAGCTCGTCGAGATGTTCGAGCGCGAGTACATCGAGGACCTGATGCGCCGCCACAAGATGAACTTGTCGGCCGCGGCGCGCGAGGCGCAGATCGATCGCAAGCACCTCCGCGAGCTGATCCGCAAGTACGGCCTCGATCCGCGCCAAAAGCTCGAGGGCGACGCGCCGCTCGACGACAACACCGAAGATTGACGACGCGCAGCGGCGCGGCCGCTCAGTCGATCCGCACGCGATACGACAGCCGCGTGTCGGTCACCGTGATGTCCCACTTGCGCCGAGTCTCGGTCACGAGATCGTAGACCTCGACGGTGTGCGGTCCGGTCGCGCAACCGATGCGCTCCGACGGGCACGCCATGCCCGTCGGCTTGCCGTCGACGAACACGTAGTAGCGCTCCTTGTCCTTGCACTTGATCACCTTGATGCCGGCGGGGCCGCCCGACGGGGTGATCGCCTTGAGCGCGACGGAGAACGTGCCGTGGCCATCGACCTCGGCGACGTAGAGATCGTGCGCGGGCAGGAACAGCGCCATCGTGTGGCGATCGGCGGAGCCCGAGAGCTTCACCGGCGTGACGCCTTGATCGGCTCCATCGATGAACACGCGCGCACCGGCCGGCGTCGAGGCGATCTGCAGCGCATCGCTGGTCGTCGCCGACGGAATCGGTTTCGAAGCGCTGCCCGCACCCGCGTCGTGCGGAACGACGGCGACGCCCGATCCCGCGGAGCCGTGTCCCGATCCCGCAGTCGCGATCGCGGATCCATGTCCGGATCCGGAAGTGGTGATCACCGAGCCCGAGCCCGAGCCCGAGCCGGAAGCGGCGAGCGCAGATCCCGACGAGCCGACGTTCGATCCATGGTTCGCGACGACCGCGGAGCCGTTCGATCCGGACCCACCCGCAGCGCCACCCTCACCGTGATGCATCACCTGCCACGTCACGACGCCCGCCCCTGCGCCGATCACGACGAGCACGACAACGCCGAGCGGCCACCTCGACTTCTTCGCCGTCGGCAGCGCCCCTGAAACCATCGGCGGCGCCCCGATCGGACGCGGCGGTGGCGGCGACAAGCTCTGCACGGTACCCGGCACCGGCGGCGATCCGACCGCGAGCCCACTCGTCATGTTCGGCGCGGATCCGACCCGCACGTCCGGCGGCGTCATCCCCGGCGGCGCGAGGCTCGGCGGCGTCGGGCTCGGCATCCTGGCGCGAGGCGGTTGCTCGCCCGCCCGCCCAACTCCGAACAGCGTCGCGCTCGGGCTCGGTTGCGATCCGGGTCGCGTACTCGGTTGGGTCTGGGGTTGCGTTTGCGTTTGCGACGACGGCGGCGGCGTCGTCTCCCTCGCCCCCAAATTCACCTGATTGCCGTCGTGCACGTCGATCGTCCCGATCGTGTGCGCCTCGATCGCGAGCTCGACGAGCGGATCCTCCCCGCTCGCCGCGCGCTTGAGCTCCTGGACCTGCTCGCGCGACATCTCGTGCGTCGGCAAGTTCGAGGGTCGCTTCGCACGGACCGGCTCCATCTCTCCGGTCCCTGCCTCGCGAATGATCTCGATCGAGGGCGACGTATTCGTCGGCTCGCTCGCCGCGAAGCTCGGCTCGACGAACGGCTTCAACCCACCGCGCGCGAGAACCTCGGGCGAGACCTGGTGCTCTGCAGTCGGCGGATCATCACCGAGCGTGTCGCGCTTGATCCGAGCGACCTGCGCGTCTGGAATCGTCGAGGCCGGATCCGGTACCGACAGATCGGAGAAGTCCGACTCCGCGCGGTTGAATTCGCCGGGCAGCGTCGGCACGTCGGTCAAGCCGTCGAATTCGCCTGCCGCATCGTCGGGGTCGAGCTCGATCACGCCTTCCGATCCTGGGCGCGGGATGCCCGGATTCGACGACGGCCGGCCCGGCGCACCGAGCCCCGGCGTCGGCCCGATCAACTTCGACCGCGGCCGGCCGAACTCGTCCATCTCGATCGCCTCGTCTGTCCGCGTACCCGCACTGCCGAGCGCGGCGAGCCCGGGCGGGATGTTCGAGGAAGGATTGGTCGTGGCGCTTGGCGCAACGATCGGCGTCGCCGGCGGCGTGCCTGCGCCCGGCTGGGTCTGCCGCATCGTCGGAATCGGTCCACTCAACGACCGCGCACCCGGCGGCACGCTCGGCAACCCGGCGATCGGGCGCAGCGCGGGCGGCATCATGGACGGAATCGGCGACTTCGGCTTGACCTGGGGGATCGGAGGTTTCGTGAGCCCCATGATCGTCTTGTTCGTCGCCGGCGCCGGAATCGCGGGCGGTGCGCCAGGCGATCCAGGCGAAGGAATCGGCGGCGGCGCCGCGAGGCCTGGCATCGTCGTCGTCAGCGGCGGCTTTGCGAGCGTCGCTGCTGTCGGTGGGCTCGGTGGGCTCGGTGGGCTCGCCGCACTCGCCGCACTCGAATAATCCGGAATCGCCGACGGCTCGGTGCGCGCTTCAGGACGCGATGACTCCGCGCGCGTGAGGCCGACGAGCGGCGCCGGCCGCGAGACCTCGACATCGGGCCGCACGAACGGGGTCGTCGCGCCGCCTTCGGGCTCGTCGTGGCGGGGGCGCGGGCCGCCGAGATTCATCGCGACGACGCCCGACATGTTGCCCTCGTTCATCGCCGCGTGGCGATCGAGGACCGCTTTGACCTGCGCGCCGACATCCTTGCGCGTGCCCGGCACCGGTGCGACGCGGAGCGCTGCATCGAGCGCATCGGCGAACGCACGCGCATCGGGGAACCGCTCGAACTGCGAGCGCGCGAGGCACCGCGACAGGACGCGCACGATCGGCCGAGGCAACGGCGGCTCGGCGGGTGGCCCGGCGAGGATCGCGTTCGCGATCGCTTGCGGTGAATCGCCGAAGAACGCGCGCTGGCCGGTCACGAGCTCGTAAGCGATCACGCCGAGCACGAACACGTCGGTCGCAGCGGACGTCGCTTCGCCGACGAGCTGCTCGGGCGCGAGATAGTTGATCCGTTGCGCGAGTCGCGACGCATCGACGGGTCTCGCCGGAATCGCCGCCGCGAGGATCCCGAAGTCGGTGACCTTGACGTCGCCGTCGGCGGTCACGATCACGTTCGTCGGCGACAACCCGAGATGCGAGAGCCCGCGACCGTGCGCGTAGCCGACCGCGCGCGCTGCTTGCGAGATCAACGCGAGCGAGCCACCCGCGGGGATCGCGCCACCGCCGAGCCGCGACTCCGCGACGAGGCGCTGGACATCGAGCCCTGCGACGAGCTCGACCGCGGTGAACGTCTGACCTTGCGCGACGCCGAACTCCGACATCCGCGCGATCCGCGGATGCTCGAGGCTGCCGTACGATCGTGCGGCAGCCGACAACGCCTGCGCCGACGACGGTGCTGCAGCGAGCTCGGGCAAGAACCGCTTGATCGCGAACTGGCGCTCGAAGCCGGCGACACCGAATACCTTCGCGCGCGACACCGAACCATTGGGACCGCCGCCGATCGGTTCCAAAAGTTGGTAGCGTCCGACGCGCTCGGTGGACGTGTCCTGCACCGCTCACGAAGCTTAGCCGAGCCGCCGCGATGACGCGACGCGTTGTCTCCAGATCATTCGTTGGTACCGGCAACTTGCTCTCGGTCCCGAACCCGGGCATCAGAGAGAGATGGGGCGGAACAAGGGCGACGAAAAGTCGCCTGATAAGTCGAGCAGCAAGTCGGGCGAGGACGAGCTGACCAAAGGGGACGACGCGACCGCGCCGATCGATCCCAAGATCCAGGCGAAACCCGCCACGCGTCCGAACGACACGTTCGACGACGAGACCGTGATTCCACCGCCCCCGAGCCCCGACGAAGAGACGCCGATCGAGGGCACCCACCGCGGCCGCAGCGAGACGATCGCGATGCCGGCGAACCTCGGCCGCCCTCCGGAGATGCCGACCTCGTCGGCACCGCCGCCGCTGGCGCTCGGCAACGTCGAAGATCCGACCCACATGCCGGGCCCGCGCGACATCCCGGCTGGCGAGCCCGGCGACCGCGCACCCGCGCCGGGCCGCGTCCCGCCGGGCGATTCGCGCTCGTTGCGCCACGGCGACCAGTTCGCGCTGATCTACCGGATCGGCACCTACGTGATCAGCCGTACCGGAGCGCTCGGCACGCGGGGTCAGTGGCGGGTGGTCGAGTATCCGACCTCGTCCTCGGCGAGCCACTCGTACGCGAAGGAGTGCTCGCGATTCGTCTCGGAGGGCTTCTCGGACTATCGTGACTGACCAGAGAGCGTGATGGCCGACGACAAACCGACGAAGCGCAGCTCGTGGTTACTGCGCTGGGCGCTCGAAGCGCCGAGTCGGTGGCTCGGCCGCAGGAGTGGCATCGGCCAGGACGTCACCGGCGGCGCCGACGGCCTGTCGTATCTGCGCCACCTGGTCCGCGGGAACCGCCTGCGCCGGCGCGATGCGTTCGGCGAGGCTCCGTCGGAATCGCCGCCGGTGCTGCTGATCCACGGCTTCCTCGGCACCCGCGGCTCGATGTACATGCTCGAGCGCCGGCTCGTCGAGGACGGCTTCGTCGTCGTCAGCTTCAACATCGGCACGTTCAACGTCCGCGACATCCGGCGCTCGGCGTTCATGATCCATCGCAAGATCGAGCGCATCCTCGCGCAGACCCCGTCGCTGAAGATCGACATCATCGGTCACTCGATGGGCGGCCTGATCGGCCTCTACTACATCAAGAAGCTCGGCGGCCACGCGCGGGTTCGCAAGCTCGTGATGATGGGGACGCCGGCGCGCGGGACCTGGGCCGCGCTCGCGGGCGTGGTCACGCTCGGGCTGTGGTCGACGTCGTCGTGGCAGCTGTTGCCGCGCAGCCGGTTCCTCGACGAGCTCCACCAGGGGCCGATCCCGCCTGACGTCGAGGTCACGACGATCGCAGCGGCGCGCGACTGGGTGGTCCCGCTCCAGACCACCCGGATGTCCGGCGCGAACGCCGTGACCGTGCCGCTGGGTCATTCCAGCCTGGTGGTGTCCGAAGAGGTCTACCGGCGCGTCGTCAATACGTTGCGGCCTCCGCATCTGGACCACGACGACGAAGGCCCCCAGACCGACTGAACAAGCGGACTGAACAAGCCGGGCCGGAGCGATTGATCGAGGTGGTTTGCTTGCGCGCCCAGCGCATTGGGCACTAGAATTTTCGAGTTCTTGCGCAAATGAACGACCGTCCTCGCTTCGCACTGCGCTTCATCTCGGGCAAGTACCAGGGAGGCGAGTTCCCGCTTCGGATGAATCGGGAGATCATCATCGGCAGGTCTAGCGACCTGGACATGGTGCTGGTCGAGGACATGGTGTCGCGTCGCCACGCGAAGATCAGCTCGA
>JBDUAS010000115.1:0-20607 GCA_040004535.1 Deltaproteobacteria bacterium | reverse complement strand
GCGCTCGTGCTCTACGAGGACAAGGTGCTGTCGGCGCGCCAGGTGATCTTCGTCGCGCTCGAGATGATCGACTCCAAGCAGTACGAGCTCGGCCACCTCGCGACCAGCGTGCAGGACATCGTGCGGCGCGGCCGGATCTCGCGCGAGACCGCGCTCCAGCTCACGGCCGAGGCGAACGAAGCGGCACTGTCCGGTGCGCTGTCGGGGCGGAGCGATCTGCCTCCGTTCGAGCAGATCGCCGAGGCGTTCCGTACGCGTGTACGCGAGCTCGGTGGCACGCCGCCGCAGGACCTTCCCGAAGAGCCGATCGATTACGTGAGACTCGTCGACGAAGAGCACGATCATCGCAGGTCTCGCCGCAAGCACGGCCACGGCTAAGCGGGTGATACGCCTCACGATCCTGATACGCATCAGTGCGGTGTCCGCCTCGCATCTGGTTCACCGGGTGTGAGCACCCAGTGCGTGGGTTACGGGCGCCCGGCGGTAGGGTGGGCTCGTCGTGGCACGCGCGTTCTGGATCCTGATGGTGATGGCCGAGGTCGCGGCGGGCTGCGGATTCTCGAGCCACGCGGCGCCCGATAGCGGCATGCCCGATGCGCCGCCCGATGCGCCGATGTCGTTCGCGGCGTGCCGCGAGTTCCAGACGATCGGGCTCACGGTGCCGATGCACCACGACGGCACGCTGGACGGTGCCGACGTGCTCGCGCCGTCGTCGTGCCAGCAGACCGATGCGCCGTACGGCATCGAATCGGCGGGCCCCGACAGCGTGGTCCAGGTCTCGGGGCTCGTGCCCGACATGAAGTATGTCGTGCACCTCGCGAGCAAGGCGGACCTCGCGTTCTACGTCGTCAGCGGCTGCTCGTCGCAGACCGGCCCGAGCGCCAAGCAATGCCTGTTGTTCGAGGACGCGAGCACCGGCACCGACGAGGTCGGCCACTTCGTCGCGCCCGACACGAACGTGTTCATCGTCGTCGACTACTACGCGTCGCACGCCCCGAACGATGGCTCGTTCTCGATCGACGTCTACCCGGAGACCTGCACGAGCTCGACCGAGTGCACCGGCGGGACGCCCGTTTGCGACAACGGTCAGTGCGTCGCGTGCTCGTCGAGCTTCGATTGCAAGGATCCCATGCACCCGCGCTGCGATGTCGATCAGCACGAGTGCGAGACCGGCATCGATCAGTGCACCTTCGACGACGCGGCCGAGCCCGACGACGACGGTCCGGCCGGTGCGACGGTGCTCGTGCCCGACGGAGATGGCTTCGCCCAGCACGCCGGCCAGATCTGCTCGCAGCCGGCGAGCGAACGCGACTACCTCGCGTTCGACGTGACGTCACTCGGCGAGACCTGGGACCTCCAGCTCGCTTGGTCGGGCTCGCGCGACCTCGACATCGAGGTCGTCGATGCAACCGGCGCCCCGATCGGGCTGTCGTACTGGGAGCAAGCCGAGCACGTCCGCCTGACGTACCTCCCGCTCGGCCGCTACTACGTGCGCGTTAACGAATTCTCGTCGAGCCCCGATCCGACCGCCGTGAGCTACACGGTGACGTCGCATCGCACGCTCGGCGCGGGCTGCACCGCCGCGAGCGACTGCGCCAGCGAGTATCGCAACCAGCTGTTCCGGGGTGATTGCGTCGCGGGTGCGTGTGTCGACATCGCGGGCAGCGGTGCGGTCACCGAGGGCAGCGCGTGCGACAGCCAGTCGGATTGTGCGTCGGGCCTCGAGTGCCCGAGCTTCTTCTTCGTCGAGAACGCGTCCACGCGCGATGTCTGCGCACGGACGTGCAACACCGAGAGCGACTGCAGCCCGCTCGGGAGCAATTACACGTGCACGTCGTACCTCCAGCACAACTTCTGCGTACAAAAGTGCACCGACGATCTGCAATGCCCGACCGTGATCGGCACCCAGCCGGCCAACGGCCCCTGGTATCGGCTGAGCTGTCAGGTGTCGAGCGGCCGCTGCTTGCCGTAGACCCAGCGCGCCGGTACAAACGTGCGGTGCCGGAAGCCGAACGATCGGTCTCGATCCTCGTCGTCGAAGACGACGCCGCGATGCGCGACCTCCTGACCGAGGAGCTGTCCGACGCCGGGTATTCCGTGCAAGCCGCCTCCGGCGCCTCGATCGGGCTCGAGCTCGCGCGCGCCAGCCGGTTCGACCTGATCATCACGGATCTCCGGATGCCCGACATGGACGGCTTCGACCTGATCCGCGGCCTGCGCGCACTGCCCGAGCCGCCGCACGTCGTCATGATCACCGCGTTCGGTTCGATCGAGACCGCGATCCGCGCGGTCAAGCTCGGCGCCTACGACTACATCACCAAGCCGTTCGAGATCGAGGAGCTGCTGCTGGTCGCCGACAAGGCGCTCGGCGAGCGCGCGCTGCGCTCGAAGGTCGCGCGTCTCCAACGCGAGGTCGAGGACCGGTTCGGGCTCGGCAACATCATCGCGAAGAGCCAGTCGATGCGCGACGTCGTCTCGCTCGTCCAGCGGATCGCCGGGTCGACGGCATCGGTGTTGATCACCGGCGAGAGCGGCACCGGCAAGGAGCTGATCGCGCGCGGCATCCACTACAACTCGACGCGCGCGAACGGGCCGTTCGTCGGCGTCAACCTCGCGGCGGTACCCGAGGGCCTGATCGAGAGCGAGCTGTTCGGACACAAGAAGGGCGCGTTCACGGACGCACGCAACGACAAGCCGGGCTTGTTCGTCGAGGCCGACGCCGGCACGATCTTCCTCGACGAGATCGGTGAGCTCGCGCTGCCGCTCCAGGCAAAGCTGCTCCGCGTGCTGCAGGAGCACGAGGTCCGCCCGCTCGGCGCGACGAAGAACCAGCACGTCGACGTTCGCGTGCTCGCGGCGACGAACAAGAACCTCGAGGCGATGCTCGCCGACGGCAGCTTCCGCGAGGACTTGTACTACCGGCTCAACGTGATCCATCTCGATCTCCCGCCGCTGCGCTCGCGGCCCGAGGACATCGTCCCGCTCGCCGAGCACGTGCTCGTCCAGCTCGGTGCGAAGCAATCCCCGCCGCGCAACATGCGCCTCTCGCCCGAAGCGCAACACCTGCTGCTCGCGTATCACTGGCCCGGCAATGTCCGCGAGCTGATGAACGTGCTCGAGCGCGGCGTCGCGCTGTGCCAGGGCGAGCTGATCGCCGACGACGATCTGCCCTCTCACGTCCGCGAGCGCCGGCCCGCCGACTTCCTCGGCGCCGCCGTCGCGCGCCGCATGACGCTCGAGGAGCTCGAGCGCGAGTTCATCGAGGCCGTGCTCGCCGACGAGGCCGGCAACAAGACGCGCGCGGCGCAGCGCCTCGGTCTCGATCGCAAAACTCTCTACCGCAAGCTCGACGAGTACGCGAAGGCCGATGGCAGGCAAGCAGAGGCTTCCGCATCGAACCCGGCAATCCCGGTCGTTCGTCCGTCGCAGCCCGGCAGCGACGAGACCTAGATCAGGTGGTCGCGTAAGCGGCGCAGGCCGACCTCGGTCTTGAGATCGCAGATCTCGCCGCGCACGCAGAGCTCGATCGCGGCGTCGAGTGGAAGCCAGCGGGTGGAGGCGCCCTCCTCCATCGGCGAGCCGTCGCCGGCGAGTGCGAGCTGCGTAGATGGATCGACCTCGACTGCGGCGAAGTATTCTTTCTCGAACAGGCTGCCGGGCGACGCGAAGGCGCCGGCGCCGAGCACGATCACGTCGGCGGGATCGACGACGAAGCCGGCTTCTTCGAGCGTCTCGGTGGCGGCACGGCGCGCGAGGCCGGCGGCGCCGTGGTCGGAAACTTCGAGGATGCCGGCGACGAGCTCGATCACGAACAGCGACGGCAGCGGCTCGGGAAGCGGCGCTGCGTTCGCGTCGCGGCCGAGCGCGATCGTCGGCCGCAGGCCGGAGCGCACGAGCACGTTCACGCGGCCGGCGACGCGCGCGAAGATCGCGACGACGACGGCATCCTGGCCGTAGGGACGGACGACGGCGTCGTTCGTGTACGGCGCGGACAGCGAGCCATCGCTGCGGCGGTTGCGCAGGCGCAGGCGGCGCAGCGCGAGGAAGCCACCCTGCCCGACGAGCTCGTCGGAATCGATGACGAGCTCTTCGACGATCATCGGCGTGACTGGACTCAGGACGCGGGCGCGGCGGGCGGCGCGGCCGGATCGCCACCCGGCGCGGGCGCCGGCGCAGCGGCCGGAGTCGGACCGGGTGCAGCGGGCGGCGGGACCGCGCCCGGCACGCCCTTCACTTCGTACTGCGCGAGCGCGGTATGGATATCCATCGCGAGCTCGTCGACCTTGCCGGTCGCCCAACCCGGGACGCTCGGATCCTCGGCCGCGACCGGCTCCGGCTTCGGCGAGCCCGCCATGTAGCGGATCATCAGCGGCTTGACGTTCACGACGTAAGCATCGCCGTCGGGCTGCATCGTCACGACGATCGCGATTCGCAGCGACTTGTCGGGGACGTCGCGCATGTCGTCGTTGCGCTCGCCGGCCGCGAGACCCTCGGGCGTGTACCAGCGGCCGACCGTCTGCATGCCGAGCGACGTCTCGTCGGATTTTTCGAGGTGATACTTCTCCGCGACCGTCGTCTTGATCGCGTTGAACATGACGAGCTTGTCGCCCTTGTAGTGCGCCGACTTCGCGCCGGACAGCTCTTTCGAGGACGGCCCACACGCACACAGCGCGAGCGCCGCGATCAGGATCGCCAGACGGGAGAAGCTCGGGTTCCGCATGGCGCGAGTCGTATCATAAGGAGCCGGTCAGTTGCTGGCGACCGGAGGGGCGACGGCGAGGCCCTTCGCCCGATCGTAGATCGACAGCGAGAGGGTATCGGCGCGGCCGGTCACCCACGTCGGCAGATACGGATCGCCCGGCTCGAGCTCGCGTAGCTGCGGACTACCGGCGATGTACTGCCACGTGTGGGGCGTGACCGTCACGGCGTATTGATTCGGCCCGGTCGCGGTCACCGCGATGACGAACGACACCTTCACGCTGTGCGCATCGACGCGCGTGTACCCGCCGGCGCCCTCCGACTGGAGATCGCCCTCGGGGCTGTACCACTTCGGCACGGTCTCGAACGTGAGGTGGCCATCGTCGGCCACGAGCTTGTAGTTCTCTTCACCCGCCGCCTGTTCTGCGATCGCAAACAACCGCGAGCCGTCGGTGTTGTAGACCGCCGTCTTGGCAGTCCGCAGCTCGCTGTTCGAAGGACCACATGCGGCGAATGCCAGCAGCACGAATGGCATGATGCGCATGAGCGCACCGTACCACGTGATAGCGTCGCGTCATGGCGGAGCTCTCGGGGTTGCGAGCACTCGTCACCGGTGGATCGAGCGGCATCGGTGCTGCGATCGCGCGCGAGCTCGCAGCACGCGGTTGTGATCTCGTGCTCACCTCGCGGCGCAAGCTGCAGCTCGCGGAGGTCGCGGCAAGTTGCCACGGTGTGCGCGCGGATCTCGTCACCGGCGATCTCGGTACTGACTTCGGTCCCGATGCGGTGTGGAGTGCGGCGACCGCGAGCGGCCCGATCGACATCCTCGTCAACAACGCCGGGTTCGGTGCATTCCGCGCGTTCTCGCGCACCGAGCCCACACGCGACGCCGAGATGATCCAGCTCAACGTCACCTCGCTCGTCGATCTGTCGAAGCGGTTCCTCGCGCAAGATCGGCCGCGCGGCTACCTCCTCAACATCGCGTCGATCGGCGCGTATCAATCGGTACCGAACATGGCGCTGTACGCGGCGTCGAAGGCGTTCGTGCGCAACTTCACCGAGGGCGTTCACGACGAGCTTCGCGGTACGCCGGTGTCGGCGACGTGCATCTGCCCGGGTGGCACGAAGACCGCGTTTCACGAGGCCGCCGGCGCCGGCGACTACAGCTGGCTGGCGAACGCGTCGATGATGACCGCCGAGCGGGTCGCCGCGATCAGCGTGAAGGCGATGCTCGCGGGCAAGCGCACGGTGATCCCCGGCTGGATCAACAAGCTGTCGTGCTTCGGCGTGCGGTTCGTGCCGCGCCGAGTCGCGTCGTGGATGAGTCAACGCGTGCTCGGCAAACCCAAGCTGGTCTTGCCGCCGCGCAGTGGAGCAGCGGCATGAGCACGGAAGCGCTCAACCTCCGACGATTCGCCGACAAGCCCGGCACGTACGAGGTCTGGTACCTGACGTGGAACCACCCCGGCACCGGTCAGGGCTTCTGGCTGCGGTTCGTGCTCGAAGCACCCGATCACGGTCCCGCGCGTGGCGAGCTGTGGTTCGCGCGCTTCGATCCGCGCGCAGCGGAGCGCACGTTCGGCGTGCATCGCCGATATCGCGCGGACCTCGTGCGCGATCAGAAAGCGCCGTTCGAGCTTTCGATCGACAAGAGCCGGATCGGCCACGCGCACACGTTCGGTGCGTTCGATGGCGCGGGCCACACGATCGCGTGGGACCTGCGCTGGCAACCTGCCGAAGCCGATCTCAAGTTCTTGCCCGACCTCACCTACACGCTCGGGATCGGCGAGACCGCGGTCGCGTCGCCGAACCCACGCGTCGCCGTCACCGGCTCGCTCGTGGTCGACGGCGAACGCCTGTCGTTCGACAAGGCGACGCTCGGCCAGACCCACGTGTGGGGCAAGCGTCACGCGTACGCGTGGACGTGGGCACATTGCGCCGACTTCCAGGACGAGCCGACCGCGCTCGTCGAGGTCACGACGCCGCGCCTCATGCGCCGCGGCCGGATGTTGCCGCCGCTCGTGATGGTGACGCTCGATCTCGATGGCGAGCGCTACCGCTTCAATCAGTTCCGCCACCTCCTGCGCAACCGCGCGCACTGGACCGGCCAGCGCGTCGACCTCGACGTCCAGACGGCGCGCTATCGCCTCGTCGGCGAGCTGTCGTGCACGCCCGACCAGATGGTGAGCGCGCCGTATCTCGATCCCGATGGCACGCAGCTGTACTGCGCGAACACCGAGATCGGCGACGCCACGTTCACGTTGTCCAAGCGCACCGCGTTCGGGTGGCAGGAGGTGCGCCGCCTCGTCAGCCGCGGCCGCGCGCACTTCGAAGTCGGAAATCGCGAGGAAGATCCGGCCGTGACTCGCAAGCACGTGACGGTCGAATAGGCTAGTGTGCCCCCGTGGACGTGCTCAGGAAGACGCCGCTACACGACGTGCACCGCCAGCTCGGCGCGAAGTTGATCGATTTCGGTGGCTGGCACATGCCGGTTCAGTACACCGCGGGAACGATCAAGGAGCACAAGGCCGTGCGCGACGCGGTCGGTCTGTTCGATGTCTCGCATATGGGCGAGGCGTACTTCCGCGGCGACCAGGCGCGCGAGATCGTCGGCAGGCTGACCACGAACGCGGTCGAATCCGCGCCGGTCGGCAAGGCGGTGTACACGCTGCTGTGCCGGCCGAACGGCGGCATCGTCGACGACTGCATCTTCTACAAGCGTGGCGATCGCGAGTTCTTCGTGATCGTCAACGCTTCGAATCAGAGCAAGGACCTCGAGTGGTTTCGCGACCACGCGAACGAGCACTGCAACGTCGAGGACGTCTCCGATCAGACCGCGCTGATCGCGGTCCAGGGCCCGAAGGCGGTCGCGATGATCGATGCGATGCCTGGCGACAAGGCGGGCCAGCTCGCCTCGATGCCGAGCTTCACGTTCACCGATGCCGAGATCGCCGGCGTGCCGTGCGTCGCCGCGCGCACCGGTTACACCGGCGAGGACGGCTTCGAGCTCGCGTGCCCGAACAGCGGCGCGGTCCAGCTATGGAGCGCGTTACTCGACGCCGCGCTGCCGCTCGGCGGCTTGCCGATCGGGCTGGCGGCGCGCGACACGCTCCGGCTCGAATCGAAGCTGCCGCTGTACGGCAACGATATCGACGACGATCACACGCCGCTCGAGGCCGGCCTCGGCTGGGCGGTCAAGCTCGACAAAGGCGACTTCCTCGGCCGCGACGCGCTCGCGAAGCAGAAGGTGGCCGGTATCGAGCGCCAGCTCGTCGGCTTCACGATCGATCCCGCTCTTCGCGCGGTCGCTCGTCACGGCTACGCGGTCGTCGACAATGGCGTGCCCGTCGGCAACGTCACGAGCGGTGGCCCCGGTATCTCCGTCGCCGGCGCCGTCGGCCTCGCATATGTACCGGTGCGCCTCGCAGCGCCGGGGACGCAGCTCTCGATCGATTGCCGCGGCAAGGCCGTCGCGGCGCAGGTGGTCTCGGGCAAGTTCTACAAACGACCGAAGTGAATCCCAACTCATCATGTCCAGCTTTCCAACCGATCTCCGCTACACCGCCGATCACGAATGGCTGCGCAGCCAAGGCACCTCGTGGCGCGTGGGCATCACCCAATTCGCCGTCGACCAGCTCGGCGACATCACGCTCGTCGATCTGCCGAGCGTCGGCGACCTCGTCACCAAGGGCCAGCGCTTCGGCACGATCGAGAGCGTGAAGAGCGTCAGCGATCTGTACGCCCCCGTGTCGGGCAAGGTCGTTGCGGTCAACGCCGCACTCAAGGACGCGCCCGAGTCGGTCAACACCGCGCCGTACGAGGCCGGCTGGATGATCGAGATCGAGGCGACCGAATCCGCCGAGATCGCCGAGCTGATGGCGCACGACGCGTACACGAAGCACGTCGCCGCCCAATAAGCCGTGAGCGAGACGATCGCGATCAAGTTGTCGGCCACCGGTGCGCCGGAGTTTCTGGCGATGCTCGACGCGATCAGCGAAGCGCTCCACATCGGCGACCTCCGCTGCACCGAGGACGTGCCCGGCCCGGATACGCCGTGGCCGCACGGCATCTGGCACCTGTTTCGCGAGGGCGTCTCGACGCGGACGACCGAGATCACGGTCGACGAGAGCGAATTCGCGATCCGGATGTTCTCGATGGCGTCGCACGAGGATGTCGCGCTCGCGGTCGCACTTGCCGAGTACGTCGCCGAGCACGCCGGCGCGGAGCGTGTCGACAGCGAGCAAGCCGGCGAGCTGACGCCCGACGAGATGACGGCGTATTACACGGTCGAGTGGGCCGACCAGCAGCTGGTCTCCGGCCACGGCGTGCTGAGCGCGCTCGTGCGCGATCGCAAAGAGACGATCGAGATTCCGGGTCCGCATCGCTCGTTCTGTCTCGGCCCGCGCGTGCTGCTCCAGCTCGGGCCCGACAAGCCGCACCTCCGGTTGCTCGAAGCGATCCGGCGCGTCCAGTGGATCCCGGTGCGCACCGCGGGGACGTTTCTGGCGACCGCGAAGTCGGATCAGCGCGAGGTCAAGCTCGCCGTGTGGCTCGGCGAAGAGGTCGTGTTTCCGGCGGTCGACTACGCGGGCATCTCGGCGGATCCGAATGCGGAGAAGCCCGAGGTGTTCCTGATCCCGGCCGCGCGCGTGCCCGAGCTCGCGGCCGAGCGGTGGACCGCGATCGACGAGCGCCAGGGATTGATCGAAGATTTCGGCAACGACTGGCCCGCACTCGTCGAAGCCGCGCGCAAGTTCGAGACAGCAACCTGAGACCGTGCACGCCTACGTGACACGTGCACGTGCACGTCTACGTGGTCACGGGCAGTCCGGCCGCGACCCACGCGTCGTAGCCACCGTCGAGCGCGACCGCGCGCTGGAATCCCATCGTGCGAAGCGTCGCGGCCGCGAGCGTCGAGATTCGGCCGAGCTGGCAGTACGTCAGGATCCGCGCGTTCGGATCCGGAAGCTCCTTGTCCACGCGGAGCTCGAGCTGGCCGCGCGGCAAGTGCCTCGCCCCCGGTAGATGCCCGCGCTCGAACGCATCCTTCTCGCGCACATCGAGCAGCACCAGATCCGTCGCGCCACGCCCGATCCGCGCCGCGACCTCCTCCATCGACATGAACGCGACCTCGCGCGACGCCTCGGCGATCAACTGCGCGACCGTCTTGCCGCCGGAGCAGTTCGTGCGCAGCGCCTCGGTCAGGTGATCCGGCATCTTGAGATCGAGCCCGCGCATCAGCGCGACGAAATCAGTGCGCTCGGTCTTCTGCAGCCGCGCATTCGTCGCGCGCTCGGCGCCGATCGTCGACGACGACCGTTCCTTGTAGTCGTGCGCCGGATAGACCTTCATGTGATCGCCGACGTGGAGCAGCTTGCCGAACAGCGAGTCGTACAAGTTGTCCGGATCGCCGGTCGGTAGATCGGTACGACCGGTACCGCCGATCAGCAGCGTGTCCCCGGTGAGCACGCGATCGTCGAACACGAAGCACATCGAATCCGCCGTGTGCCCGGGTGTGTGCATCACGCGCATCCGCAGCTTGCCGATCAGCAGCGACTCGCCGTCGTCGACGCGGACGTTCGCGAACGGTGCGGGCGAGGTTCGATGCGTGACGATCCGCGCGTTGAGCGCCTTGCCGAGCTCGCGCGCGGCGCTGAAGTGATCCGCATGCGTGTGGGTTTCGGCGATGTAGTGGACGCGCATGCCGCGCTCCGCGACGAGCGCCACGTAGCGATCGAGCTGTTCGAGGTGCGGATCCACGATCAGCGCGGCGCACGAGTCATCGCACCCGATCAGGTAAGACAGACATCCGCCAGAACGGATCTGCTCGAACAGCACGACCCATCGTTCGCGATCAGCGCACGGGATGCAACAGGTGCGTGTGCCCCTGCTCGCGTTCGCGCGCGCAACGCGGCGAATCGGCCGCGCAGGAGATCCGCAGCTCGGCCGAGACATCCGGCGATCGGAATCTGTCGTAGGCGGCGAGCGCGGCGCTGGCCTCTGGGCGGTGCAGCGCGGCGAGCGCGGTCGCCTGGGTCCGCAACAGATCCGAGTTGCGCGGGTCGAGCTCGAGGCCGGTCGTCGCGGCCGCGAGCGCTTCCCCGTCCTTGCTGATCGAAGCGAGGCAGCGCGCGAGCATCACCCAGGCGCCCGAGTTGCCCGGTGCACGCTTGGCAGCTGCCCGTGCCGGTGCGACCGCATCGTCCCACCGCCACACCCGCATCAGCGCATCCGCGACGATGTTATCGAGCACCGCCGGCTGCGCCGGCGCGAGCAACGCACGCGCCTGCGCGACCAACGCGAGCGCGTCGTCGACGCGGCCTTGCTTCGACGCGACCCAGCCGAGCTGGACGAGGACCATGGCCTGTGGCTTGCTCTTCGGCGCAACCGACAAGCTGCGCTCGAGTACGAGCTTCGCCTCCTCGAGCCGCTCGCTGACCGTGCCGACGAGCGCCATGCCGTGCTCGTACATCCGCTCCCACGCCGGACGTGTGGTCGAGATCGTCGCGCCTTCGCCGAGCTGGACCGAGGTCTCCGCGATCAGCGTGATCGGTTGTGGCCGGCACGGATCGAGCTGGACGTAGCGCGCACCCTTCGCACCGGCGATGAACGCCCTGCCCTCGGCGGTCTTCGCTTGCTTGCAGACCTCGGCCTGCATCTCGAGCGTGCGGCTACGATGCCGCATACGCGCCGTCACCGTCAGCGGCAGCGCGACCTTCGCAGGAACATCGAACGCGTAGCGGATCACCTGCGCCTCGCGCGCGGCGAGCGACTGCGGTGCGATCTGCGTGCGCATCTTCGCCATCTCGTGCTTCTCGAGGATCTCGCCCTTCTCGTCGACGACGAGCGTGCGCAGGACGTGGGTATCCTCGTCGTGGAGCTCGGTCGCGTGCGACAGGCCCGATTGCCCCAGCCGCTTGCCGGCCGCGTCCGTGACCTCGACCTCGATCCAGGTGTCTTGAATGTCGAGCACGCCACCGGGGAAGCGGTGACCGACGAGCAAGTTGCGGATCACCACATCGAGGTCGATCCGCGAGCCTCCCACGATCGCCATGCCATCCGCCGGTAGCTGCCACTGCTTGGTATGGGTCTTGTCATTTACCTCGGCACCGCCTTCGGCGGTGCTACGCGTCGGGTGGTTGTCCGCGGTGAAACCACCGGCGATATCGATCGACGCCGCGCCTTCGAGCTTCGCCTGCAGCCGCTTCAAGTGATCGGTGTCGCCGCGCATCACCGCCATCCAGGTGTGGCCGCCGAGGAACCGGTGCGACGCGATCGTGCGCTCTCCGGTCGCCGCGGTCTTCGCGCCGAGCTCTTCGCTGGTCGCGGGCTCGCGCTCCATGTGACAGTCGATGCAGTTCTTCGGCTCGACCTTGTCGACGCGGCCCATGCCGTTTCCCGCCCACGCGCTGTTGCGCCACATGCCGGGCTCGTCGAGGCCCGTCAAATGAACCGGCATGTTGTCGCCGCCCATCTCGGGCGAGAGGAACCCGCGGTGGCACCCGACACATAGCTCGG
This sequence comes from Deltaproteobacteria bacterium, assembly GCA_040004535.1. Lineage (GTDB taxonomy): Bacteria > Myxococcota_A > Polyangia > Haliangiales > Haliangiaceae > JABFXX01. The sequence continues at coordinate 8,391 of JBDUAS010000115.1, read as the reverse complement.
TGCCGAGCGGCTTCATAGAAACCTGCGCCTTGTGCCGCGCGATCGACGCCGGATCCGTCATCACCGGCGCGTCGATCGGCTCGCGCGACCACACGTAGCTGCCGTTGCCGTCCTTCGTCACGCTCTTCACGCCGTGGCATAGCGAGCACGTCACGCCGGAGTGCGCCCGCAGATCCTGCGCCGGAATCGCCGCGTCGGACGTCATCAGCCCGTCGACCATCAGTGGCATGTCGTGACAGCCGCCGCAGTGCTGCGACGTCGGCTTGCCCATCAGCTGGCGCTCGAGCTCGACGTTCGCGCGATAGATCGGGTTACCGAACGATGCGAACGAGTGCGCGCTCGCCGACCATTGCTTCGCCGCATCCGCGTGGCAGGTCGCGCAGCTATCGACATCCGACAACAGCGTGCCGGTCGTGACATCGCGCGGCCGAGCCGCATTCGCGTTCGTGATCGTGACGAGGCTCGGTGCAAACTCGCTCCCCGGATGCGGCAACCGCGCCGCGATCGGATCGATGGTGGCGGGCGCGTCGGTCCACTCCGCAGCGCCATGCGGCGCCGCTGCTCCGCCCGGCAGACCCGGTCTCGCGCTGTCGACGGTCTGCGGCTCCGTGCTGCCGCAAGCCGCAATCACCACGAGCAGGAGCGCGAGCTGTTTCATTTCTTCTTCCGGATCAAGCCGCCGAGGCCGAGCAACGCGATCGCTCCAAGCACGCCGGCGCCGAAGGACAGTGCGCCCTTCGCGCCCGGAGGCTTCGCGAACGTGCCGTTCGTCGGCGGCGTCGGCGGCGGCGGCGCCGGGGCCGCCTGATGCCGCTTGTACCCGATCTCCCACAGGTCACGCCCGATCACCGTGCCGAGCTCGAGCCGGCCACGCGGTGCGAACGCGATCTTCGACGCCGCGATCGTCTGCTGCGAGCCACCATCCGGCGGTCCACCCCACACGCCACGTTGCGGGTTCTTGCACGCGATCTTTCCAGCCCACCAGTGGCGCACCGCGAACCGCGCCTGGAAGAAGTTCTGCGCCGACGGCTTCGCGCCGTACTCGATGCCATCCTTGCCGTACTCCTCGCGGCCGCCGGTCACCGGCTTCGCCTCGCGGAACCTCAGGTCGTCCTTCATGTCATTCCGGCCGTAGCGCGCGTGCAACCGCGTCAGCACGAAGTCGTTCTCGATCCCGTTCTTCATGATGTCGCCGCCGAGCGTCGCCATGTCCTGGTCCGAGACATCGTACTCGGTGCACGGATCGCAGTGGTAACCGCGGGTCGCGGTCCACGCGTACTCGGTGACGACCGCGCCCGGGTTCGCCTCGACCGTCTTGTCGAACAGCGCCGCGTAGAACTCGGCGAACCGATCCTTCACGGACGAGCGGACGTCGAAGTTCGTCGGGATGAACACGTTCTTGTAGTTCGCGACCTCGAACCGCTTGTCCTTCGACAGGATGTTGACGATCAGGTCCTGCTTGCCGCTGGAGTTCGCCATACCGAGTCGGATCGGCAGCGAGAAGTCCTCGCTCTCGTAACCAAACCGGATCGGCGACAGCGCGGCGTGGCCGTCGACCATCTTGACCTTCTTCGCATCGACCTTCGCGACGAAGAACTTCATCCCGCTCTCGACATACGGCCGCAGCAGCGGCTCGGCGCCGGCAGGAATCTTGTAGTGGTTCTGGTTGAGCCAGGTCTCGAGCCCGGTCGAGTCGGTCGCCGACAGGATCAGGATCTGATACTCGGCGACGTCGAACTTCGCCTCGATCTTGACCGTCTCCTTCTTCATCGGCTTCGCGTCGTCCTTGTCGTAGCCGGCACCGGCCATCGACGCGCGTGGCGCCATGTCGTACATCCGCTCTTCACGCGGCTGAGGACACGGATCCTGTTCCCAGTACTCGACGAGTCGCGGCGAGCCGAGTGCCTCGACGTGCTGGAACACCTCGCCCGACAGCGTCTTGACGTCCTTCTCGTGCAACACGACCGGCACCGGGATGACCATCGCGAAGTCGTCGAGTGGGCCCTTGTAGTCGTTCTGCATCGACAGCACCGTGCGGGTGCCATCGCGCATCAACACGACCTGGGTCGCGTCGTTGGTCATCTTCTGACCCGAGCCCGACACGTAGAAGCCGCAGAACGCATGCGCGGAGCCGGCATCTACGACGAGAGCGAGAGCACAGCCCCCCAGAACCTTGGCGACCTTGTTCAGCATCGTGGCTATTGACGTTCACCGCGGCGGCGCGGTCTGAAAAATCCGAACGCACCGAGGACGAGCGCCGCGAGCAAGCCCGCGGGATCGCTGGACTGGCACCCACACCCGGTCGCATGCTTCTTGACCGCGAGCTCCGGGACGTCCTTCGTGAACGCGTCCTCGAGCTTCAAGCCACCGCGCGGCGCGAACGCCAAGCCGAGCGCCGGCTTCGCACTGGTGTCCCCCTCGGTTCCCGCCGGCGGTCCGCCCCAGCGTCCACGCTGAGGATCGAGGCACGTGATCGGGCCGGTCCACTTGTGACGGATCGCGTAGCGCGCCTGGAAGTTGTTCGTGCTCGCCTTCTCCGCGCCCTGACCAACGCCTCCAAATTCGCGCCCACCTTCGATCGGGTCGGCTTGCTTGAACACGAGGTCGTTCGTGATGTCCTTGCCGTAACGCGCGTGGAGCCGCGTGAGCACCATGTTCCAGAACTGAGTCTCGGGCGGCGCCTTCGCGGCGAGCGCGTTATAGCGATCGAACGCCTGCTGGTACGCGTCGCGATTCTGGTAGTCGCGCGCGGCGTCGTTCAGCGCGTTGCGCGCGGCGATCATCGCATCGTGCGCCGCTTGCTGCGCGGGCGTGAAGGCGTCGATCACGTCGAGCCCTAGCGTCTCGAGCGTCTCGGGCGTCAGCGTCGGACCGGGGCATGGATCGCATGACCCCGCGGCCCACGAGTACTCGGTCACGACCGCGCCGGGGTTGCGCTCGACGGTGCGATCGTAGAGCGCCGCGTAGAACGCGGGGAAGTTGTCGCGCACCGCGTCGGTGACATCGAGGTTCGTCGGGATCGTGACGTTCTTGTAGTTCGCGACCTCGTAGCGCTGATCGGGCGCGATGATGTTGACGATCAGATCCTGCGTGCCGTTCGAGTTCGCGAGCCCGAGCCGGATCGGCAGCGCGAGCTCCTCGCTGTCGTAGTGAAACCGCAGCGGCGACAGCGCGACGTGACCATCGACGACCTTGACCTTGTTCGGATCGACGCGCGCGACGAACCACTTCGAGCCAGTCTCGACGTAGGGGCGCAGCAGTGGCTCGGCGCCGGCCGGAATCTTGTAGTTGTGATCCGTCAACCACGCGTCGAGACCGGTCGAGTCTTTCGCCGACAAGATCTCGATGTTGTATTCGCCGACCGCGAACTTCGCCTCGACCGTGACTTGATAGCCACCACCGGCGCCCGAGCCCATCATCGCGCGCGGGGGCGCGGCCTCGGCAACCGCCATGTCGTACTGGCGTTCGGGCTCCTTGTAGCAAGGATCTTGCTCCCAGTACTCGACGAGCCTCGGCGCGCTCATCCGCTCGACGTCGTCGAACACCTGCTTCGGCAACGTCTTGACGTCACCCTCGTGCAGCACGACCGGCACGGGCACGACCATCGCGAAGTCCTGCGGTGGCCCTTTGTACGTGTTCTGCATCGCGAGCACGGTGCGGGTGCCTTTGCGCATCAACACGACCTGCGTCGCGTCGTTGAACATCGGCTGGTCGCTACCGGCGACATAAAAGCCGCAGAACGCGTGCGCGGCCGGGGTCTCGCCGAATAGGCCGAACATGAGTGCTGCGATGGTGAGCGTGATCTTCACGAGTCCCCCTACGCGTGGTTTCGACGACGCAGAACCAAGATGGTTCCCGCGATCAGCGCGAACGTGGCGAGGCCGTTGCCGCCGCCGGTTTCGCAGCCACAGCCGGTCTTCTTCGCCTTCGTCGCAGGTGCCGGCACCGGCGGCGCACCAGCGCTGCCCGCGGTCGTGTCGCTTCCGCCAGCAGATCCGACGCCGGCAAACGCGCCGCCGCCGAACTTCACCTGATCTGGTTTCGCGAGGGCCTGCGCGAGCTGGACCTGGCCGCGCGGTGCGAACGCGAGCCCGGTCGCCGCCTTCGTACCTTCGGAGGACTGTCCGGCCGGCGGACCGCCCCAGATCCCGCGCTGCGGCTTGTCGCACGTGATCGGGCCAGTCCACGGATAGCGGATCGCGTAGCGACCCTGGAAGTTGTTCGTCGAGGCTGGCTTCGCCTCGGTATCGAGCTGGCCGGTCGCGTTCTTCATCTCGCGGCCGCCGACGATCGGCTGCGCCGCCTTGAACACCAGGTCGTCCTTGATGTCCTTGCCGTAGCGCGCGTGCAACCGGGTCAGCACGTAGCCGTACCCGAGGTTCTCTTTCGTGACATCGGCACCGAGCGTCGCGATCTCCGACGGCTGGAGCGTCGGGCCCGGGCATGGATCGCAGCTGCCCGCGGCCCACGAGTACTCGGTGACGACGGCACCCGGATGTTGCTCGACGGTACGATCGAACAGCGCCGCGTAGAATGCCGCGAACTTGTCCTTCACCATCGGCGTGAGATCGAGGTTCGTCGGGATCGTGACGTTCGAGTAGTTCGCGACCTCGTAGCGATCGCTCGCGAGGATGTTGACGATCAGATCCTGCGTACCGCTCGAGTTCGCGAGCCCGAGCCGGATCGGCAGCTCGAACCGATCGCTGTCGTAGAAGAACCGGATCGGCGACAGCGCCGCGCGGCCGTCCTCGAACTTGACCTTCTGCGGGTCGACCTTCGCGACGAAGAACTTCATCCCGCTCTCGACGTACGGCCGGAGCAGTGGCTCGGCGCCGTCGGGGATGTTGTATTTCTCCTGGCGCAACCAGGTCTCGAGCCCGCTCGAGTCCTTCGCCGACAGGATCACGATCTGGTACTCGCCGACCGTGAACTGCGCCTCGATCTTGACGCCGAGGTCCCCGGCCTTCTTGGGCATCGCGGCCGGCATCACGCCTCCGCCACCGGCTGCGCCGAACCCCATCTCTTCGGGCGGCTGCGGGTGACAGGGATCCTGCTCCCAGTACTCGACCAGCCGCGGCGCGCCCATCTGCTCGACGTGCGCGAACACGTCCTTCGTCAGCGTCTTGACGTCGCCCTCGTGGAGCACCGCCGGCACCGGCACGACCATCGCGAACGCCTCGGGCGGCCCTTTGTAGTTGTTCTGCATCGACAGCACGGTGCGTGTGCCTTGCCGCATCAACACGACTTGCGTCGCGTCGTTGAACATCGGTTGATTCGAACCGGCGACGTAGAAGCCGCAGAACGCGAGGATCGCTGGGAGCATCGTGCGAGCTTAGACGAGGCCCGCCTGGGAGTCCTTGGAACCGCAATTGTACGGGAGCGATTACATCGCGCAGCCGGCTTGCTGAGCCGATTCGGTGATCTGCGCGCGGAGCTCGCGGCACTGGCGCTCGACGACCTTCAGCGACGTGTCGCTCTCCGCTCCCGCGACCGCGGACGCGAGCTGATTCGCATCGTGTGCAAGCGAGGTCGCGAGATCGAACGGCAGCGTCGAGCAGCGCGCGAGCTTCGCGGCGGTCTGGCGCAGCGCGTGACACTCCGGGCCACGCGCGCCGACCGGGTTCGGATCGGGCGCACAGCCCACATCGACCAGCTCGGCTTCGACCTTCGCGACGCGGCCCTTGCACTGGGTCGCGAGCGACGTCCGCGACTCGCCGCGCGCCTTCTGCCACTCGGAGCGCTGCTTCGCCAGGCGCGAGAGGCTCTCGAGCCGGGGCTTCGCGAGCTTCGTGCAGTGGTCCTCGATCCGCGCCCACGCCGCGAGCTCGTCACACGCGGCGATGCCGACCGCGCTGCGCTTGAGCGTCGCGTGCATCGAGCATCCCGACTCGAGCTCGACCGAGACATCGATCGCGTTGTCCTTCGCGTGCGCGAGCTTGACCGAGACGTCGCCCTTCTGGCCTTGCCAGCCCGCGCCGTTCTCGACGAGGGACATCGTCGTGAGTGCACCACCCGCGGGCGTGAGGTCGATCGCGATCGCACCGTCGGTCGCGTCGAATGGCAGGCTCGCGCTGCCTTCGCCATCGAGCGTACAGCCCGCCCACTTCAGCCTGCCTTCCCAGTCGCCGACCCAGTCCGCCCAGCCAAGCGTGGGAGATGGTACGGGTGCAGCCGTGGCCAGAGCACCAAGAAGTCCGCCGGCGGCGAGCACCCAGGCAATGGCGGGACGGCGCACCCCTGGAGGATGCCATGCGCACGTGAAAAGCGGAGTCCAGATCAGTCGTGGCGGCCCGGATGACGCACTGCGACCCACGCCGCGTAGATCGCGCTGACCACGGCGATGAAGACGAGCCAGATCGTCGGCGACGCGAACTCGTGACCGAACAGCGTCGTCGTGTTGAGGAACGGGCTCGTGAACGCGAAGTACAGCATCCAGCACGCGAGCGCGATGAACACGCCCGCGCAGATCAGCGCCACCATGCCGGGCTTCACTTTGTACGCCTTGCTGAACTGCAGCTTGAACACGCCGAGCACCGTCAGCGCGGCCATCAACGTCAGGACCGTCCCGATCGTCTGGATCGACTTGATGAAGTCGGTCGTCATCGCGACTGCGATCGCGATCGCGCCTTGCAGCAGCACCGACCACAGCGGCGGCTTGTCGTCCTTGCCGGCGAAGATCGCCGGCAAGTAGCCATCGCGCGCCATCGCCGCGTAGACCCGCGGTCCGATCATCGTCATCGCACTCGCCGCGGCGAGCAGCACGATGATCATGAAGACCGACATCAACTTCGCGCCGGCCGTGCCGATCAGCTCGCGCATCACGAAGTGGCCGAGCGTGATCCGGCTGGTATCGCCGGAGATCCACTCGCCGAAGTGGGTTGGCGTGAGGTTCGCGACGAACACCCAGTTCACGAGGAGATAGATCACCATCACGATCGCGCAGCCGATCATCATCGCGCGCGGCACGTCGCGGCGCGGGTCGGCAAACTCCTCGCTCGCGTAGATCGCGGCGTTCCAGCCGCTGTAGCAGAACGCGATGAACACGAGCGAGCCGAAGAACGCGGCGTACGGCACGCCCGGCGGCGGCGCGGGCGGCTGCCAGGTCGGCCACGCGTTGGTACCGGCGATCAGGCCGATCGCGACGAACCCGAGCACCAGCGCGAACTTGATCGCGACGAGCGCGTTCTGACCGCGGCGTGATGCGCGGAGATCGAATGCATGAAGGAGCGTGACGAGCGCGATCACGATCGCGGTCGGGATCCGGAAGTCGACGTGGACGCCGAGGGTCGTCGTGTAGTAGCCGACGAGTTGCGCGTCGGCAGCAACCGGCTGCGAGAACCCGACGAGCAGCGACGTGAAGCCGGCGATGTAGCCGAGCATCGGGTGCCACAGCGTGGACAGGTAACGGTACTCGCCGCCCGAGCGAGGGATCGCGTGCGCGACCGCGGCGTACGCACGCGCACCGGCGAGTGCACCGATGCCACCGACGATCCACGCGAGCAGGATCTGGCCGGGCCCGAGGTTCATCGCGGAGAACCCGGTCGACGTCAGGACGCCGGCGCCGATCATGTTCGCGATCACGAGTCCGACGCCGGACCACAATCCGAGCTTCTTGGCCTGACTCATTGGAGGGCCGCCCCTTCGGGGCGCGCTCCGGCCCCCGGTACGTGCGCCTCGCGGTCACCGCATGTGACGATCGAGGAACGCGAGCGCATCGCGCCAGCAGCGGCGTGCGGCGGGATCCCAGACCATGGCGTGAAACGCATGAATGCCGCCCGGGTAATAACGCGCTTCGCACGGAGCATTGAGCGTGGCGAGCGCCTTTTCGAGGCGACGCGTATCGTCGAGCAGGGGATCGCGCGTACCGACGGGTGCGAAGAACGGTGGTACGGGTCGATCGAATGCGAGGTCGCCCGCGGCGGCGCCTTCGATCGCGACCAGCGGATCTGCGAGTGCGGTCGCCGCGTGACGAGTCTGCGGGTGACCATGCAGATAGGACGCACCGGCGTCGCGCAGCATTCCGTCGATCCAGCGCGGCATCTTGCGGCGCTTCGAGAACCGATCCGTCTCGCTGACCTGCAGCATCGCGCAGAACGGCAGCACCGCGCGCGGCAGCACTCCGCACTCGAACACCTCGCGAGCCCACGGCTCGGAGCGCTCCCAGATCGACGCGAGCGCGAGCGCCGTGATCAGGTTACCGCCGGCCGACTCGCCCGCGACCGCGACGCGATCCGGATCGCCGCCGAGCTCTTTCACGCGCGACGCCATCCACGTGTATGCGCGGCACGTGTCCTCGATCGCGGCCGGGAACGGATGCTTCGGCGCGAGCCGGTAGCTGATGTTGACCACCATGTAGCCGAACCGCGCGAACACGAGGCCCATCAGCCAGTG
>JBDUAS010000366.1:0-6140 GCA_040004535.1 Deltaproteobacteria bacterium | reverse complement strand
CGTTCGACCGCGTGATCGCCGCCGGCGGCTTCATCACCGCGAACACCGGCTCCGCGTGCGACGCGAACGACATCCTCGTCCCGAAGGAGCAGTCCGACCGCGCGATGGACGCCGCCGCCTGCATCGGCTGCGGCGCCTGCGTCGCCGCGTGCCCGAACGGCTCGGCGATGCTGTTCACCGGCGCGAAGCTCTCGCACCTGCACCACCTGCCCCAGGGCCAACCCGAGCGCGCTCGCCGGACGCTCGCGATGGTCACGGCGATGGACGCCGCTGGCTTCGGCGACTGCTCGAACCACTACGAGTGCGAAGCCGCGTGCCCGAAGGACATCTCGCGCGACGTGATCGCGGAGCTCAACCGCGACTTCGCGAAGGCCAGCTTCACGCACCGCGAGCACCACGCAAAGAGCGACGGCGGTTAGCTACTTAGACGTGTGCGGGAACTTGAACCATCAAAGCGCGCGACCGCCGGCCTATCACAAATCGCGCTCACGCTCACAGATGGAGCTCGGCGTGTCGGCATGGGTGTCATGTTCACGCGCTTCCTGGTGCTCGTTGCGATTGCCGGGTGCGGTGGAGCTCCGGCCGCCGCTCCGCGGTCTTCAGACACGATGGTTCAGCCGTCTTCGCCACCGCCGCCCGTCACACCTGATCCGAACACGGGATTCGATCTGGATGTGAGCCCGCAGGTCACGCAGTGGCGGATCGATGGCGAGGTGCGCACCGATCGGCTGCCGAGCCGGATCCGCGGCATCGCGCCCGGTCCGCACACGATCCAGATCCGCCGGCGGGCTACCACGGCATGAGCCAGACTGTAACTGAGCGAGTGCGGCGCAGAAGGCCGCCGCGGCGTCGCGACGCGCTTTCCAACGATGCGGCAGCAGCTCCGGCAGATCGCGCAGCCGCACCGGCGGCGGTTTGGCGATCTGCGGTGCGAGGTGAGTGCACCACGCTCGACGGCGTTTTGGGGCTGGTGCTCGCGCCTCAGAAAACCGTGACAACGGGCCAGCTCCGCGGCGCGATTGTGAGAGTGCGGTGCCCAACGAGCCAAGATCACGGGTCCACGACTTGGCGCGATGGTTGCTCGGATCTGCCGGATGAGGCCACATGTCCTGTCACTCGCGTGTCTCCTTCTCAGCGCGTGCAGTGGCACGAGCGATGACACGTGCCATCGCCAGAGCGAATGTGCGAGCGACCTCGCGTGCGTCGGGCCGGAGGAGGGACCGGCATGCGGAATTGCTCCTCGGCAGGAGTGTGCGAACGACCAGAGCTGTGCGTCGGGCGAGCATTGCCATGCGATCGTAGACTCGTGCAGCCAGACCGGCGTTGGATCGATGTGCGCTGCGGCGTGCACCGCGAGCAGCTGCAATCCGGGCTTCCGCTGCAACACGACCGGCGCCTGCGAGCCGATTCCGTGTGACCAGGGCGCCACCTGTCCGTCGTATCGGCAGTGCGATCTGACCGTCGCGCATGACACGTCCGGAGCGGTCTATTCGCATACCAACGGCTGCGTGAACGTGTCCTGCAGCTCGGACGCCGGTTGTGCTGCGGGTGGGGCGTGCGTCAACGGCTTTTGCCAGACTGCGATCGGCAAATGCCAGGTCGTAGTTGCCGTCCCCTGAGGCGTCAGCGGCGTCGAGATCGTCCGGGGCGCGTTGCTCGCTGCGCGGATCACGGTGTGTCATCCGAGGGCGAAAGCACTACCGGCGAAGCGCCGCTACCCGGATACGGCGAGCCTGCCGAAACTGCCAATCAATGAAACGTGTCGAGACAGACCGCCGTGAGCTGATGCTCCGCCAGCATGTACGCCGTCCGAGTAGCCGAGTCAGGAACCTCGAACTCGCGGCGAGAACTTCGCCTCAACCGTTGGTCGTTACCCATTCCCCAATCTGACCGAGGACGCAGCCAAGCGTTTGTTCTGGTATGCGGCGGCACACCGTCCTTCCGGGTGCGGCGGTAGGCCTCGCGCATCCAGTTCACGTCGATGTAGTGCGCCAGCGCTTGAAGGCCAGCGTCTCGGATCTCCCTCGCCTGCTTCGCTATTCGTTCGAGCTTGGTTGAGATGTCCTGCGAATTCGGTGAGTCGGTCATCTTCTCCATCCAACGAGCTGTTTCCTCGGCGCGCTCCTTTGCTCAGCAGGGTCCTCTTGGAGCGAGTTCCCCCACGTCCTTGCTCGTACTGCGCGCTCCGATCTCTCGAAGCCCGACTGGCTCAGTTGCGCTTGCCGGATCGTTCCGTCTTTCGATTTCGATACCGACGGAGCGTCGAGACTCCATCCCAGGTTCCTGGGAACCCTTGCGTGCGTGCTGCGTTCTGCGATCCGGGTGGGTGAATGCGTTGAGACCACGGCGCTCGGCCTTGCCGGTCGCGCATCAGCATCCTTGTCGCCTTCAACGTCCACTGATGCTTCGGCTCCCACGATGAGCTTCTTTCGGGTGAATCGGTGGCGCGTGCCTTCGACAACAAGGAGCTCGCACTCAAGCAGTTTGTTCGAGACGCTGACGCGCGACGAGTGCATCAAGCTCCACGCGACGATTACCGCCGACGATGCAACCGCTCTCGCACGACTGTCGTCAGATCGCCGAGGCCGTGGGCTCAGCTCGCTCGTGGCAGCGGCGGGCGAGGCGGCACGATGAGCGCTTCACATGTAGATAGCCAACTCGAAGTGACCGTGCTGCGGATCAGCGAAGCTGTCGCTCACGCTCGTGAGCCGCTGTCTCGTGCGGACGAAAAGGCCTGGATCGAAGCGTGCGCCGCACGCGAGTACGAAGTCGATGCGACGACGATCGACGGGGAATGGCCGCTCACGCGACTCGGCCTCACGCCGAGTGAGATGCGCGTGCTGTGGGTGTTGCTCGCTCAAGAAGTCGATCCGGTCGCGCGTTTGCATTTGCGCGAGCTCGCGACCGAGGATGACGTCGACGTCGGGTACGACGTGTTGCGACGCGTGGTTTACGGCCATCGCCCGACGAGCGCTGCGTGGCGATAGCGGCCTCCTGCGGCGCACGTGTCTCGTCGACATCGTCGATGGCTCGGCGATGCCGACCCACCGACTCACGTTCCGGATCTCGCAGCGGGTGTTGGCTCTGGTGCATGGTGATCACTCGATCGATGCGGAGCTGATGGGTGTCGTGTCAATGCCAAGCGATTCGCCGTGCAGCGACGTGCTCGTCGTGAGTGCAGACGCTCGAACGCAACTCCGTTCGATGATCGCGGCTCACGATTCCGGGCTGGTGCTCCTGACTGGCCCCGACGGCTCGGGCCGGCGGTCTCTCGTCACCGCGATCGCGCGCGAGCACAGCTCGGATGTGATCGCGGTCGATGTGCGCGACCTCGCGGCCAAACCGGCAACGATCGGTCGCAAGCTGCGAATCCTCGTGCGCGAGATTGGTTCTTCGATGCGATCTGCGCGAAGGAACCTTCGCGAGGTCGAGGATCAGGGTCTGAAATGCGCGGACGTCACGACCTGATATGAGGAGCCGTGGAAGACGCCGCTGGCACCGCGACCAACAGCAACCAACGCCGCGCCTGCATCGAGACACACATGCGCGCTCGGAGTGTCCTGCTCGCGTGTCCACGGGTATCCGGATACCCGAGGGTACAACCCTACGATCCCGATCTTGGATGATCTCCGGGGCTTCGGGGATCCTCGAATCCGGCATGAACGATGCTCGTAGAGGCTTTCGTGAACGATTACGAGCTTGGTCGGCTTCTCGGTCGGGGTGGTATGGGCGAAGTACACATCGCACGTGACCGCGCCGGGCGGTTCGTCGCGATCAAGAAGGTCCGCAAGACCCTCTCGCTCGATCCGGTGCTGTGCGAGCGGCTGACGCTCGAGGCGCGCCTGCTCGCTCGTATCGACCATCCGAACGTCGTCCGCGTGCTCGATGGCGGGATCGCGAACGGCCAGCCGTTCATGGTGATGTCCCGCGCGTTCGGCACGCCGCTCGATGCAGTGCTCGCGACCTCCTCGCCGCTGTCGCGCGAGCGGATCACCGGCATCACGTCGCAGTTGTTCGACGGTCTGATCGCGATCCACGACGCCGGCGTGATCCACGCCGACTTGAAGAGCAGCAACATCCTGATCGACGAGCTCGATCGCGTCACCATCATCGACTTCGGTCTCGCGCGGATCGCGCACGATCCGCTCACCGACGACGAGATCTTCGGCGGCACGCCGGCGTACATGGCGCCCGAGCTGCTCGCCGGCAACGCACCGACCGCCGCGAGCGACATCTACGCCGCCGGCGTCGTGCTCTACGAGCTGCTCGCGGGCTCCTCGCCGCTGCCTCGCTCGCTCCCCGCCGTCGTGATGATGTCGCGCCGGATGCACGAGCCAGTCGAGCTGCCGTCGAAGCGCGCCCCGGAGCGCGCGATCACCGCCGCGCTCGACGCCGTCGTCGCCCGCGCACTCGCCCAGAACCCCGCCGATCGCTTCGCGACCGTGCGCGACCTCGCCGACGCTCTCGCCATCGCGCTGGCCGCATGGGTGCCCGCCGCCGAAGACCGCCCGACCCGCGAGTGGGCCCGCCCGCCGACCGCGCAGCACGTCGCGCCGACGTTGCGCCGTCCGGCCGCCACCACCGAAGATCCGGAAGCGATCATCCAGCAAGCCCTGGCTGGAGCATCCGAGCTCGTCGCCACGCGCGACGTGACCTCCGCGATCGCGACACTCGAAGACGCCCTCGCCCGCCTCGCGCCGCGCGAGCCGCTCGGCACGATGGTGCCCGCTGCGTGGCGCCTCGAGACCGTGCTCGCCGCGCTCTACCAGAGCCTCGGCAAGCACGACCACGCGAACCGGATCGCGCGCTTCGCGTTCCAGCACGCGCAAGACTCCAAGGACGTGACCGCGATCGCGCGCACCACCGGCCTGCTCGCGCAGCTCTCGAACGGCCAGAGCCGCATCGCGCGCGGCAGCCGCCAGCCGATCCGCGGCCGCAGCGCGACGCGCTCGCTCCGCTAGCCGCAGCTCGCGACTGCCGCGTCGTACTCGCTCGTCGTGGAGCCGTGGTGATCATGCGACAACGCGCCGCGCGGCGACCTGCCGGCCCTGCCGGCTCCCGACCGCGAGCTCTTGGCCTCGCATCAACAAGCGCACGTGGTGGCTGAGCCGGAGTCTCCGCGTACCGGCGACCGCTTCGATGCCGTCCTCCGCAATGAGCTGAGCTTTCCCTCGGCGATCTCACGATACCGGCGACCGCGACGACAGCTCGGCGGCGCTACCAGATCACGTTCGCATGAAGTGCTACGTTCCGTCCGATGTCGCAGCACGCCCCGAAGAACACGTACGACTTGGTCGCGTTACCGGGTGATGGGATCGGGATCGAGGTCATCGCCGAAGCGCGCGCCCTGCTCGATGCGATCGCGCCGGCGCTCGGCGTGACGTTCTCGGTCGACGAGATTTCGTGCGGCGGCAAGTACTACCTCGATCACGATCGGCAACGCGATTGGCCCGAGGGCTCGGAAGCGACGTGCCGCGCCGCGGACGCGATCCTGCTCGGCGCCGTTGGCTGGTCGGGGCCGGACGGTGCGCCGGTGATGATGCAGGACGGCAAGATGGCGGGCTGGTCGCCGGTGATCGGCAACCGGATACACCTCGACCTCTACGCGAACATCCGGCCGGTGCGCTGCTTGCCGGGTACGAAGCACGGCATCTCGGGTGCGTTCAAGGAAGTCTGGTCGCCCGACAAGGTCGACATGGTGATCATCCGCGAGAACACCGAAGGCCTGTACTCGGGCATCGGCGAGAAGACCGCCGACAAGGCAACCGACCTGCGCGTGATCACGCGCCACGCTTCCGAGCGCGTCATCAAGAAGGCGTTCGAGGTCAGCCGCCTGCGCGGCAAGGGCGCGCCGATGGATGGCAAGAAGCGCGTGACCTGCATCGCGAAGCACAACGTGCTGCAAGGCTGCCGGTTGTTCGTCGAGGTGTTCAAGGAGGTCGCGAAAGCGTATCCGGACATCGAGACCGAGCTCGCGATCGTCGATGCGTTCTCGATGTTCCTGCTCACCCAGCCCGAGCGCTACGACGTGTGCGTCACGACGAACATGTTCGGCGACATCGTGACCGACCTCGGCTCGGTGCTCCAGGGCGGCATGGGCATGGCGGTCGGCTGCAACGTCGGCGACGACCACGCGATGT
>JBDUAS010000604.1:0-1856 GCA_040004535.1 Deltaproteobacteria bacterium | reverse complement strand
GAGCGCGTCGTGCGCCTCGGATCGGAACAGCTGGCGCAGCATCGCCAGCTCGTCGTCATCGAAGTCGATATCGGACATTATAGGTCTGCGCTTCCCGCACTCATGACGGTTCGGCGGCGATCAGCTCGAGCGCGCGCCGCATGATCTTGACCGGATCTAGCAACGTAAGCGGCCTTCCCGTCGCATCAACGACCGCTCCTTCGGTCTCCACGAGCGAGGCGACGTGGTCGACTTGATCGACGCGGAGCGCACATACGGTCGACTCAGCTTCGAGTACCAGGGCTCCGTCGCCCTGGCGCGCCGGTGCGCCGGCCGGCAGCTCCAGGAGCGTGGCGACGTCGAGCACGGGCAGGATCGCCCCGTGCAGATTGCACAAGCCACCCAGCACGGGAGGTGCCGTCGGGACGCCCGTGACGAACCCGAGCGTGACCACTTCGCGAACCCACCTCAGCTCGATCGCGTAACGCGCGGACCCGATCGCGAACACGATCACGTTGCGCAATTCTCCCACAGCTAACTCTACACGTGACCACGGGCGCGGGGCCTGTCGAAAACGTCCGCACGCCTAGCTCGAGCGTATAGACTGCAGTCCATGCGAGCCCTCGTCTTCTGTGTCGGCTTCCTTCTGATCGCGTGTCAAAAGCCAGCTGCCACGGGAGGCGATGATCAAGGCATCGATGCACCCGCAGGCATGGGCTCCGATTCCGGAATCCCCGCGGACTTTCAGATGCTGATCTCGCGGACGTGGACGATTCCAACGCCGAATACCGAGACGTATAAGTGCGTGCGTATCCAGGTTCCCAATGACATGTGGGTCACCGCATTCCGCTCGCTGTCGCCTGCCGGCACGCATCACTCGGTGCTCACGATCTCGACGAGCAGCAGCCAGACCGGCGAGTACGACTGCGGCGCGGGCTCGCTCGACAACCAGATGCTGTACGCCGCCGGCGTCGGCACCGACGACAACGCGCTTCCTCCGGGCGTCGCGATCCACCTTGCCGCCGGGACGTACATCAACCTCAACCTCCATCTCTTCAACACGACCGACAACGCGCTGAACGGGACCTCGGGTGTGCTCGTGAAGACGGTCGCCGCCGCCGACGTCGTGCACGAGGCGGACATGCAGTTCTCCGGCACGTTCTTGATCAACGTGCCGAGCGACAACCAGGTCCACACCGCGACGGGCAGCTGCAACGTCGCGAACGACTTCCACGTGTTCACGCTGTGGCCGCACATGCACCAGACCGCGGTCCACCAGTCGTTGGCGATCACGCACAACGGGTCGACGTCGATGATGCTCGATACCGATTACCAGTTCACCGAGCAGAAGAACTACCCGATGGTCGACACGGTGATCCACGCGGGCGACAAGATCACGACGACCTGCTCGTACAAGAACAACACGGGCTCGACGATGACGTTCGGCGAAAGCTCGAACAACGAGATGTGCTTCACCGGGATCTATCGTTACCCGGCCGGCGGCAACCTCATGGCGTGCGCCATGGGCCAGAGTATCTAACGCGCCGGGCTTCGCGCGGCGCGGAGCAGCTCACCGAAAACTTTCGACTCGCTCGAGCTTCGGACGCTGAAGCGTCCGGAATTTTCGCTAACCGACGGCTTTGGTTTCGAGGACGAGCTCGGGGCGGGCCCGGTGCTCGACGACTTCGCGCGTGACCACGCATTCCTTGACGCCGGTCAGCGACGGAATCTCGTACATCACGTCGAGCATGACTTCCTCGAGGATCGCGCGGAGGCCACGCGCGCCAGAGTTGCGGCGCGAGGCTTCCTCGGCGATCGCGCGGAGCGCGTCGGGGCGGAAGTTGAGCTTGACGCCCTCGAGCTCGAACAGCCGGTGA
>JBDUAS010000365.1:0-6148 GCA_040004535.1 Deltaproteobacteria bacterium | reverse complement strand
GAGATGGTCGAGGACAAGGACACCAAGATCGGTCGTCCACGTCAGATCTACACCGGCGAGAAGATGCGGCACTACGTGCCGATCGATAAGCGCTAGCTTTTCTTGCAGTTGGTGGGGAGTACGTTCTCGCGGTACTGGCCGTCCCAGTTCCCGGCGGGATCGTAGTTGCACACCCAGATATCGTTGCCCTTGCACTGCGAGTGACCGCAACCGACCTGGGTGGTGCCGCGCCAGATCACTTGCGTGAGGTGGCCGGTCTCCATCGAGAAGCCACCGTCGGGAAAACGGTACTTCGCGATCTCGTCGTACCACATCTTCACGGTGGCCTCGGGATCGAGGACGCCCTCGGTCCCGGCGGCGAGGTTCTCGCCGTACTGACCGCCGCTATGGCCGAACGCGCAGCCTTTGTCGCGCAGCGTGTCGGCCCATTTCTGCGCGACGGCGGCGAGCTTCGGCGACCACCTGAGGGGCGCGGCGCAGTGCTTCGCGCGCACGGCGTTGTGCGCGGCGACGAAGCGTTGGGCGATCGTCTTCGCGCCGCTCGCACCACCGCCCATCGCGACGCCCGGATCATCCGGTCCAGGTCCGCCTTGGCCCTTCGGCGGCGGCTCGATTGGCCCAACCTGCGGCCCAACCTGCGGCCCACTCGGCGGCCCGCTCGGCTCGAATTGGTGCTGCGCCGGCTCGGGCTGTGTCGCAGGCGGAGCCGGGTCACCCGGCTTGCGATACATCTGGCCGCACGCGGCGACTGCCAGGATCAGGGCGACTCGAGTCACTGGAGACCTTTCCGACGACTCACCTGTCGATCATGACACGTTCCGCGCGCTTGCAACTGCAAGGGCGGCGGAGCAGGCTCGCTGCGTGCCGGTTGTCGCAGAGCCCACGTCGTCCGCCGTGACCCACGGCATTCGGGTCCGCGTGCAGTCGTTGTACTTGCCCGAGCAATCGTCGCCGCCCGACGATCGCTACGTGTTCGCGTACACGATCACGATCTCGAACGAATCGAAGGCGACCGCGCAGCTGCGCACGCGCCACTGGATCATCACCGATGGTCACGGCGAGATCGAAGAAGTCCGCGGTGACGGCGTGGTCGGCGAGCAGCCGAAGCTCGCGCCCGGGCAGAGCTTCCAGTACACGTCGGGCTGCGTGTTGACGACGCCGGTCGGAACGATGTCGGGCAGCTATCGGTTCTGGCGCGACGACGGCAGCTACTTCGACGCAGAGATCGCGGCGTTCTCGCTCGCATCGCCGGTTCGCAACGAAGACCTCAACTAGCAGAAGCAACTAGTTGGCGGTTGTGCGCCCATGTGGGCAGGAAAATCTCAAAGCCTTCGCATACGCTAGGCGTCTATAGAGCGATGACGAACGCCGACCGTGAAGCAGCGACCGCGACCGCACTGGTCGCGGCGGCACAGGCCGGCGATCAGCGCGCGTTCGACTCGTTGGTGAAGCGCTACCGCAAGCGGATCTACGCGCTCGCGCTGCACATCACCGGCTCCGCGCACGAAGCGGATGACATCGCGCAAGACGTGTTCTTGAAGGCGTTCCGCGCGCTGCCCGAGTTCGAGGGCCGCAGTCAGTTCTTCACGTGGGTCTACCGGATGACGGTGAACCGCGCGCTCAACGCACGACGCGATCGCGCGCGCCGCGGCGAGGACACGATCGACGATCCTCGTCTCGAGCTCGCCGTCGAGGTCGACGCGCGCAACAACCCGGGGCGCGCGGCCGAGCTGCGCCAGACCTACGCGCGCCTGCTGCGCGCACTCGATGCGTTGCCGATCGACATGCGGACGACCGTGATTCTGGTGTCGCTGCAAGGCCTGTCGCACGGTGAGGCCGGCGTCGTCCAGAAGGTCTCCGACGGCACGATCGCGTGGCGCATGCACGAGGCGCGGCGCCGGTTGCACGAAGCGATGGCGCCCGAGAAGCTGCACCGCAAGCGCGGCGAGCTCAGCGCGGATCTCGCGCGCGTGCTGCACGAGTACGGGCTGCCCGTACTCGGCAAGGCGTAGCTAGAACACGGCCGACTTGCCGCCGCGCTCTTCGGCGCGCTTGTACGCGGGCCGCGCTTGGACGCGCTCGACCCAGGACTTGATGGTCTGGGGTGCGTTCGGCCAGCGCGCGGCGAGTGCTTCCATCGGATAGATCATCTGGATGTCGGCGATCGTCAGGTCGTTGCCCGCGAACCACGTCGACTTCGCGAGCTCGCCGTCGAGGAACTTCACGTGGCGCTCGAGGTTCGGATCGGTGAACGTGCTCTCGACCTGATTCGCGATCTTCTTCGTGATCGGCTTGATGAAGAACGGAACGGGCGCGGTCTTGATCCTGCCGAAGATCAGCTTCAAGAGGAGCAGCGGCATCAGCGAGCCCTCGGCGTAGTGCATGTAATAGCGCGCCCGCAGGTAGTCCTGCGAGCCGCGCGACGGCATCAGCTTGCCATCGCCATACTGATCGACGATGTACTCGACGATCGCGCCTGACTCCGCGATCGTGTCTTCACCGTCCGTGATCACCGGCGACTTGCCGAGCGGATGGATCTTCTGCAGCTCGGGCGGCGCGAGCATGGTCTTCCGATCGCGCTCGTACTTGACGAGGTCGTACGGAACGCCGAGCTCTTCGAGCAGCCACAACACCCGTTGCGAGCGCGAGTTGTTGAGATGATGGACGGTCAACATGTGGGGCACTTTTACCGTAGGATGCACGCCATGCGATTGGCGCTGGTCATACTGATCACTTCCGGATGCGCGTACATCATGCCGGAGAAGAAACAGGATCCGTTCCCGACGGTCGAAGTAAAAGCGACGCGACCACCACCCGGTCCGGACCGCGTCGTGCTCACCGCGTCGAACATCGCGATCCTCGACAAGGTCCAGTTCGATACCGGCAAGGCGTCGCTGCTGCCCGCTTCGTTCTCGCTGCTCGACGAGGTCGCGAAGGTGATGAAGGACAACCCGCAGATCGCGCTCGTCCAGGTCGAGGGCCACACCGATTCGACCGGCTCGCCGGAATTCAACCGCACGCTGTCGCAACAGCGCGCGGAATCGGTCGTGAAGTACCTGACCGGTAAGGGCGTCAAGGCGTCGCGGTTCGACGCGAAGGGCTTCGGCCCCGATCGTCCGATCGCGGACAACACCACCGACGCGGGACGCGAAGCGAATCGCCGCGTCGAGTTCAACATCGAGAAGCAGGGCCCGAAGAAGACGGTGGTGAAAGATGAATAAGCTCGTGCTCCTGATCGCAGCGCTTGCCGCGTGCAAGTCGGCCGGCATGACGCCCACGATGCGCACCGAGATCCAGACCAAGGTCGAGGGCGCACAGCCCGCGATCCAGGCCTGCTACCAGAAGTCGCTGACGACGAACCGCAAGCTGCGCGGCATGATGGTCGCGACGTTCTCGGCCGACGGCGCGACCGGCCGGTTCCAGGAGATCACGCTGCGCCGGGACGAGCCGAACGATCCGGTGTTGCGGTTCTGCGTGGTGTCCGAGCTCGCGAAGCTCCAGCTCGAGAAGCCACCGGGCGATCGCGTGGTCGTCGACAGCTATCCGATCAAGTTCGACTGGACGAATCCGTGAAGACCCCCACCCGCTCGCCCACCCACGCCGACGTCGACATGTCGCGGCTCTCGGCGATGGGCCTCGAGGTCGAGGACATCGCCTCGGACGGCGTCGTCACGATCCCGGCGCTCGTCGAGCTCGCCGAGGATCGCGGCCGTCCGGTCAGTCACTACCTCGCCGCGATCCCGCTCGGCGACGAGGTTCGCGTTGCGGGCGAAGGCCCCGTGCTCAAGATCTGCGCGGGCTCGTGCCAGCAATGGGGCGCGCTCGATCTCCTCGATCATGCGGTCGAGCGCTGGCAGCGCCGCGCGAGCTTCAAGCTCGTGCCGGTCGCGTGTCTCGACCGCTGCGATCAAGCACCTGCATGCGAGCTGACCGGCGATCACGGTCAGCTCGTCCTCGCGCCCGCGTCCAAGGCTGCGATCGACGAGGCCCTGGACCAGTTAGCGTAAAGAATTCCGACACCTGTCGCACGTGTCGCACGCAGTCACAGTCTGGCGCCGCGAATAACCAGGCGCTAGCCTGTTTCCACTCGTGCTGCGCCTGTCGAAGCTCAACAAGTACTACAAGGTCGGTACCCACTCGCTGCACGTGCTGCGCGACGTCGATCTCGAGATCGACGAAGGCGAGATGGTCGCGATCATGGGCGCGTCGGGCTCCGGCAAGTCGACGCTGCTCAACATCCTCGGCATCCTCGACGACTACGACTCGGGCGAGTACTGGCTCGGCGATACGCTGATCAAGGATCTCTCGGAAAAGAAGTCGGCGAACTATCGCAACCGGTTCCTCGGCTTCGTCTTCCAGTCGTTCAACCTGCTGCCGTTCAAGACCGCGCTCGAGAACGTCGCGCTGCCGCTCTACTACCAGGGCGTGTCGCGGCGCCGGCGCAACCAGGAAGCGATGCGCTACCTCGAGCGCGTCGAGCTCGCCGATTGGGCCGACCACACGCCCGCCGAGATGTCGGGTGGTCAGAAGCAACGCGTCGCGATCGCACGCGCGTTGATCGGCAAGCCGCGAATGATCCTCGCCGACGAGCCGACCGGCGCGCTCGATTCGGCGACGTCCTCTGCGATCATGGATCTGTTGAGCGAGATCAACCGGAGCGGCATCACGGTCCTGATCGTCACGCACGACGCGGAGGTCGCCGCGCGCACGCCGCGCACGATCCGGATCCACGACGGCAAGATCGCCACCTCGTTGCCGCTCGCCGTCGGGCGTGACGGCACGGCTGCGGTCGTCCCGTGAAGAAGCTCGCCCTCAACTTGGTCGCGCTCGTCGGGCTGATCCTGCTCGTGGCCGGGCTCATCGCGACCGGCAAGCTCGCGAGCGGCCTCGTCGCCCTCGTTCTGTTCGTCACGTTCATCTACAGCATCGCCGCACTGCTCCTCGTCATCGGCACCACGCACGCGTTACGGCCCGTGTTCGCGTTCCTGCTGCTCGCACTCGCGATCCTCTCCGCGTTCGGGCTCGTCCTCGGCGGTGCCGCGATCGGGCTCGCGCTCCTTCCTCTGTTCGTCGGCGCCGAGCTGCTGTTCCTGTGGGGCGGTCTCTACGTCATCGGCATGGCCCCGTCGTTCCGCAAGGGCGGCATCTCGTTACCGTTCCAGATCTTCGCCTTGGTCTCGATCTCGATGTTCCAGCTCGATCGATGGGGCGAGGTGTTCGACACGATCCGGCGCAACAAGCTCCGCACCGTCCTCACGTGCATCAGTGTCGCGTGGGGCATCTTCGTGCTGGTCGTGCTGCTCGGCCTCGGCCAGGGCCTCAACAACGGGATCCGGAAGAGCTTCAAGAAGGACTCGGCGAACGCCGTCTACATCAACGCGGCGAAGACCTCGATCCCGTTCGCCGGCTACAACATCAACCGCCGGATCACGTTCAACAACCGCGATTACGACGCGGCTCGCAAGATCCCCGGAATCGACCACCTCGGGATGCAGTACTTCATTCACGGCGGGCGGTTCGGCGGCGGGGAGATGAAGACCACACGTGGGACGAAGTCGAATCTGTTCGGCGTCAACGCGATCAACTCGGCTACGTACTATCTGGACACGATCGACATGGTCCAGGGCCGCTTCATCAACGAGGACGACGTCGCGAACAAGCGCAAGACGTGCGTGATCGGCGAGCCGGTCCGCGACTATCTGTTCGGCCACAACACGAACACCGATGCG
Source organism: Deltaproteobacteria bacterium (assembly GCA_040004535.1). GTDB lineage: Bacteria > Myxococcota_A > Polyangia > Haliangiales > Haliangiaceae > JABFXX01. The sequence continues at coordinate 419 of JBDUAS010000365.1, read as the reverse complement.
GGCGACGGCGGCGTAGACGATCCGATGGGGGAATGGATCGACGTCGGCGGCGTGCCGTTTCAGGTCGTCGGCGTCTATCACAGCGATAACGAAGAAAGCGCGCGCCAAGTCTACATCCCGGTGTCGACCGCACAGCTCGCGTTCAACGGCGCCGACCGTATCGGGATGATCATGTTCGACGTCAAGCCTGGCGTCTCGATCGAAGAAGAGGGCCAGATCAAACGCCAGGTCATCGAGCTGCTCGCGGCGTCGCACCAGTTCTCACCCGATGACAAACAAGCCGTCCACGTGTTCGACACGATCGAGGGGTTCTCGCACTTCCAGCAGTTCTTCAACGTGATCTCGCTGTTCGTGATCGTCATCGGCCTCGGCACGCTCGCGGCCGGCGTCGTCGGCGTGTCGAACATCATGATGATCGC
>JBDUAS010000017.1:0-56356 GCA_040004535.1 Deltaproteobacteria bacterium | reverse complement strand
ACGATCGCCTTCGCGCGTGCGAGGAGATCCGGACTCCACCCCGTGAACGGGTACGATATGCGACTACTCCGATCCGGCGACGTCCGCGCATTGCGACATGACCTGTCACCTCGTCCCGTACTGCGGCGATGGTCATCTCGATAGCGGCGAAGCCTGCGACGACGGCAACACGGTCTCCGGAGATGGCTGTTCGGCGACGTGCACGACCGAAGCTGGAACCGCGTCGTACACGATCTCGGCGTCGTGGACGCTCAAGCTCGTCGACCAGACGGTCGAGCCGTGCCCGACCGGATACGACACCGCCGCCGTGTATTCGCAGAAGGTCGATGCCTCGGGACACGCGATCGGTGCGCCGGTCGTCGACGCGTTCAACTGCAACAGCCCGGGCGCCGGCATCACGACCCCACTGTCGGCGGGCCTGTACGACGTTTCGCTCGAGATTCAAAACCACACGCTCACGATGACGTACGCCTCGACGAGCGCGGCGCGCGTCGATCTAACGACGAGCAACAAGACCTTCAGCGCCGACATCTACACCGATGGCGGCTTCTTCTCGCTGTCGTGGAGGCTCGTGAAACAGTCGAACACGGCGACGGTAGTAACGTGCACGCAGGCGGGCGTGGGCGCGAACGGCGGCGCCGAAGCGATCTCGACGAACACCGATGGCACGCACAACGCGGTCAGCGACATCTTCACGTGTGATGACGGCGCCGGTATCACGAGCGTGCTTCCGGCCGCGGACTACACCGTGTCCGTCGACGTGTTCGGCAACAACATGACGGCGCTCGGCACCGCGGCGCCGATCACCACGACGATCACCGGTCCCAACAAGATCACGCCCCTCGGGCTCGTCACGATTCCGATCACCGGGCTGTAGCGCGCCAAGCGGCCGCAATACGGGCGGAATCTAGCCCCTTCTCCTTTTCTGCCACCTCTCGGTGCCTGACTCCCACAATAGCCTCGTGGGATCTGCGGAAGCCAAGCACGAGTTGCCGAAGCCGTGGAAGCCGACCTTCCCACCGTCGAAAACGGCGGAAGCGCCGGCGACGAGTGCACCACCACCGCTGCCGGCGAAGCCGCCCGCGCCGCCCACGCCGCCACCTGCGCGTGCGCTGACCGAGCCACCTCCGCTTCCGGAACCACCCGAGCGTGGAAGTAAGGAGTTGCTGGAAGCATCGGTCGTCGTCGCCGAAGAGCTCGGCGCGACGACGTCGAGGGCGGGCGACCTGACCGACGTCGTCATACCGCTGAAGCTCGGGGTGGACACCGAGCCCGTGCGCAAGACGGCACCACGCTCGCCGCGCCGGATCCTGTATGTCGCCGGAGCGCTCGCGATCTTTGGTGCCGCGGCGCTGGCCGTGGTGCTCGCGACCAGCGCGGAGCTACCGAAGCCGGTCGTGACCCGACAGACGCCGGTCGTGGTGCTTGTGGCCGCGCCGGTTGACGTCGCGCCGAAGGCCGAGCTCGTCGGTGTGGCTGCGGCACCTGCTGCCGCGCCTACGCCGGCGATCGAAGCGCCGGTGATCGAAAAGGTACCGGTCGCGCACCCGCAGCCGGCGCCCGTCAAACCCGTCGTGCGGAAGGCGATCGCGCATCCGGTGAAGAAAGCGGCCAAGCCGAAGTACGACCCCGACGCGCTGTTCTTCAAGGGGAACTAGATGCGCGTCGTTGCATGCGGTCTGATGCTCGCGCTGTCGGCGTCGATCGCGCTGGCGGCACCGAAGCCTAAAGAAGAAGCCAAGCGCCGGATCGATCGCGCGGCGGCGTTGCACAAGCAGGGCAAGTTCGACGAGGCACTCGCCGAGCTCGAAGCTGCGTACAAGCTCGATCCGCAGGTCGACTTGTTATTCGCGATCGGTCAGGTCTACGCGAAGCTCGGCCGCTGCGACGAGGCGCGCACCGAGTACCAGGAGTTCGCCGCGAAGAAGAAGAGCAAGCAAGCGTCGCAGATCGTCGAGCAGGCGATCGCGGCATGCATTCCGAAGGCGCCGCCGGTGCCGCCGCCGGTCGAGCCCGTCGCTCCGCCGGCAACGCCATCGGAGCCGACGGCCGAACCCGCGCCCGCACCGGCACCGGCACCGGCACCGGCACCCGGCCCTGCATCGGCCACGGATTCGCAGCCCGCCGTCGCACCAGCTTCGCCGCCGACGTTCGCGACTGCCACCTCGGCGCCCGAGCTCCACACCACGATCGAGACCACCCCGCGCCCCTGGTATCGCGACACGCTCGGCGATGGGCTCGTCGTCGCGGGCGTGGCAGCGGCGGTCGTGGGCTTCATCGAGTACCGAAGCGCGACCTCGAACCTCGACGACGCCGAGACCGCTGGCTCGCTCGCGCAATACAACCAGCTCGTCGACGACGCGCATGGCAAGCGCACGCTCTCGGTCGTGTTGTTCGCCGGCGGTGCCGCGCTCGTCGGTGCCGGCATCGCGCGCTACGTGCTCCACGATCGCGGTCGCGAGAGCCACGGTGTCGCGATCGTGGCTTCGCACGGTGGCGGACTGCTCACCTGGACCGGAGGATTCTGATGCGCACGCACGTGTTCCTCGGTGCTCTGCTGTTGTCGACAGGCTGTCTGCGCGCGACCGAGTACCGGTGCACGTCGAGCGATCAATGTGGAACCGGTGGAACGTGTCAGGCCGCGGGCTACTGCAGCTTCGCCGACTCGAGCTGCGGCCAGCGCTACGGCGCCGAGGCCGGACCGTACGCGAATCAATGCGTCGGCAGCAGCGGCGGGCTCGACGCCGGCACCGACGGATCAGCGACCATCGATGCGCAGAACCACTGCCCGGCGAGCTTCGTGACGATCGCGGGCGGCACGCCGGGCCACCGCTACAAGGCGCACCCCACGACCCAGAACTGGCAGCTCCAGGTCAACGCGTGCCTCGCCGAGAGCACGTTCGCGTACCTCGCGATCCCCGACGATGCCGGCGAGCTCACCGCGCTCGATGCGCTGGCCGGCGCGGCCGCAACTTACTGGGTCGGCATCGATGATCTGACGACGGAGGGCACGTTCCTCACCGTGAAGAACATGCCCGCAACGTTTCTTCCGTGGGACCCGCCGGCGCCCGATGACGCGGGACCGGGCGAGGACTGCGTCGAAGCGATCACCGCGCTCGGCAAGCTCAACGATCAGCGCTGCAACACGCAAGAGGCCGCGATCTGCGAGTGCGAATAGCGATCTGACCTGCGACGCGCTGGGACCGCACGCGAGGACGTTGGTACGCGTGATGATCGCGATGACGCCGCGGCTTCACGTGTACGCTGCCCACGATGCAGAAGCAGGAATCGCGTGCGATCGCGGTGTGTGGGGGTTTGGGTATCGCTTTTCTGTTCGGGTTGCTCGTGGTCATGCCGCGGCTGTCGCACGGCGAGACGGGTGTCGCCTCGCTGCCGACGGTGGCGCGCGAGTTGCCGCCGCAAGTTCCGGAACCGCCGGTCACGGCGATGCCGCACGTGTTCGCGTATCCATCGATGTCTACGTGATCGCCGCGACTGGCGGCGAGCCGCGCCGGCTGACTTATCACCCGGGGGGTGACGTTGCGGTCGCGTGGGCGCCCGATGGTAAGTCGATCGTGTTTGCCTCGAATCGCACGACCGAGCGCGACCTGCCGCAGCTGTGGACCGTTCCCGTCACCGGCGGGCCCGCCGAGCGCGTCGCGTTGCCGTCGGGCAATGCCGCGTCGTATTCGGCCGATGGCAAGCGCGTCGCATATCAACCGTTCCCGCAGTGGCAGCCCGCGTGGAAGCACTATCGCGGCGGCCAGGCGTCGCAGATCAAGAACACCGTGTTGTGGCTCGTCGATGTCGAGCACCCGACCCCGGTCGAGATCGATCAGTCGCGACTCGAGGAGCCGCTGAGCGAAGGCAACGAGCCGGCGTGGTCGCCTGACTCGCAGTGGATCACGTACGCGAAGCCGATGCCGAATCTGATGCACGCGGTATTCGTCTACTCGCTCGCCGACAAGTCGACGCATCAGCTCACGGACCCGCGCAGCGACGCGCGTGCACCGCGGTTCGATCGCAGCGGCAAGTATCTGTGGTTCGTCGCGAGCACGAACCTCGGCCCGGCCACGGGCGCGAGCGACATGTCCGCGCTCGGGCGCGCGACGACCGGCAGCATCTACGGGATCGTGCTGCGCAAGGATCTGCCGTCGCCGTTCGCATCCGAGAGCGACGAGGAAGCTGCGGGCTCCGGCTCCGCAGCCGCAACGAAGACCGAGCCCAAGTCGACGCGCATCGATCTCGACAACATCGATCAGCGGATCATCGCGGCGCCGATTCCGCGCGCGAACTATCTCGGGCTCGAAGTCGGCGACAACTCGCTGTTCGTGCTGTCGACCGTCGTCGCTCAATCCGACGAGGAACTGAACGAGGTCGGCATCCACGCGCCGGCGCAGGTCCAGAAGTTCGACTTGAAGACCCGCAAGCTCCGACGAGCTCGCGAAACACCCGTTCGTGCGCCCGAAGCGGCCGGCGTTCCCCGATTACGGGCCGCGCCTGCCGAAGCCATGACTGCTCACATCTTGTAGAAGAACTCTTCGCGGACGATCTTGTCGCCCTCGACGGTGTAGAGCGCGACCTCCTTCATGTGGAAGCGCTCGCCGCCGGCGCGTGGCGTGACGTCGTAGTCGAACATCACCGCGAACCGATTGCCGTTCGGGTATGGGCCGTCGACGCTGCCGCTGTGAACCTCCATCCGGTTGCGGAACATCTTGCCTTTCTCGACGCAGGCCGGAATGCCCTTCGCTTCGGTGCTCTGGCCCTGCGGCGCGCCTGCTTCGACGCTCACGATGTTGGGGTGGTACAGCGTTTCCATCGCCTCCTGGTTCTTGCCAGCGGTGCAGAGGGCGACGAGCTTCGTTCCGATTTCGAGTGCGGACATGAGCCGGTAGTAATACGTGCAGGCGACAGCGGCTTGTCAGGTTTATGCTGCGTTCGTGCACGACTTCACTCCCGGTCACGGGGTCGCCGGCGGCGTCCTGATCGCGCTCGGCCTCGCGGTGATTCTGCTCGGCTCGGGGCGAATCGCCGGGCTGTCGGGGATCGCCGCGGGCCTCGTCAGTCCCTTCACGGGGGCCGATCGAGCGTGGCGCGCCAGCTTCCTCGTCGGCGCACTCGCGGTCGGCGCGATCTTCGAGGTCGTCTCGCCAGGTACGTACGACGCCGTGGCACCGCATCGCATGTGGGTCGTCGCGGTCTCCGGGCTGCTCGTCGGTGTCGGCACCCGGCTGTCGAACGGATGTACGAGCGGCCACGGGCTGTGTGGCATCGCGCGACTATCGAAGCGATCGATCCTCGCGACGATGACATTCTTCGGGATCGGTGTCTTGACCGCGACGCTCGTCGGGAGGCTCGCGTGAACCCGCTCACGTTACTCGGCGGTGCGCTGTTCGGCGCCGGCGTGTGCATCTCCGGCATGGTGCGGCCCTCGAAGGTGCTCGGCTTTCTCGACTTCGATGGCGCGTGGGACGCGACGCTACTGGTCGTGATGGCGAGCGCGCTCGCGGTCACCGTCGTCGCGTGGCAGGTCGTCGCGCGGCTGCGCACGCCGCGGTTCGGCACAGCGTTCCCGCCGCCGCCGTCGCCGCTGGTCGACGCGCGCATGCTCGGCGGTGCCGCCGTGTTCGGCATCGGCTGGGGCCTCTCGGGTTACTGCCCGGGTCCTGCGCTCGTCGCGCTTGTCGCCGGCGTGCCCGCGACGTTCGTGTTCGTCGCCGCGATGCTCGCGGGAATGTTCGTGGTCGAGCGCGGCGATCGCTCGAACCGGCCCGATGCTTAAGCTTCGTTGTCGTTGTGCTCGACGAGGAAGTGCGGCCAGTTCTCGATCCGCGGCGGCGTGACCGCGGCGATCGGCGGCACGGTCTGCGCGCGCGCCCGGAACCGGGACTCGCTCGGCTGCGCCTGCAATCCGCAGCGCGACAACACGAAGTCGACCGCGCGCACGCGCTCCTGCATCGACACGCTCTCGATCGGCAGGTAGCTGATGCCGTGCTGCTCGAGCATCAGCTTCACCATGCCGTCGATCCGCAGCACCGAATCCCACAACACGCCCGCGCGGGTGCCATCTTCTTTGAGCAGCGATTGGTGCGGACGCAAGAAGAACACGATGCCTTCGCTGACCCACTTCATGTAGTCGCGGAAGCGCTGGTCGTTCATCATCGCTGCCGCGTTCGTCGTATGCTCGGCGACGTACGCGAGGTTGTCGAACGCGCGGTCCGAAACGAACTTACCTTCGTGCGAGCGCTCGACCTGGACCTGGCGCGCGAACACGCGCTCCTGGTACTCGGCGACGAGCTCCATGTCCGTGCGCAGCGACTCGAGCGAGGTCTCCATCTCGGCGAGGATCGCGCGCGCGACCTCGCTGATCATCGGCAGGCCGTAGCGACGGCTGACGTAGCGGCACAGCGTCGTCTTACCCGTTGCGTGACTACCGACGAAGTAGATCCTCATCGCCCACCGATCTACGGGATCGATCTGACATCGTTCCTAAGTCGCTAGAACTGCGGCCGAAACGTCGGCGTCGCGAACTGAGACCAGGACGATCCCCTCGTGGCCAGCGCGTATCATGCGGTCGGTTCGACGTACAACGAACGGTTTTGGCCACAGCGTGGACACGCGAAGTGAAGCACCGCCAGCGTGCGCTCGCCAAAGCGGATCGCGTCGTCGGGTCCGTTCGCGTCGAGCGCGGCGCGACACCCGTCACAGCGCTGCGACGAGCGGAGCGTCGCGAGCTGCGCGGGCCGGGCGCGGATCGCCATCGCCGGAGACTCGCCGGCGGCGTGACCGGGCGGGCGAGGGCGGAGCACCTCGGCGCGCGGCACGATCGCGTAGCGCCTGTCGAGGTACCTACCGATCGCGATCGTGATCGCCACGATCAAGCACGTGCCGAGGATCGTTCCGACGATCACGGCCGAACCAGGTCGCGCGTGATCGCGGCGACGTCGGGACAGCCGCACAGCGCCATCGCGAGATCGAGCTCGCGGCGAATCATGCCGAGTGCGTGCGCGACGCCTGTACGGCCGCCGGCGGCGAGGCCCCACAGCACCGGGCGTCCGACGAGCACCGCCTTCGCACCGAGCGCGAGCGCCTTGATCACGTCGCTACCGCGGCGGACGCCGCCGTCGAGCAAGATCTCGGTGCTACCGGCGGTCGCGTCCGCGATCCGTGCGACGACATCGATCGTCGCCGGTGACGCATCGAGCTGGCGGCCACCGTGGTTCGACACGACGATGCCCGCGGCGCCGGCGGCGACCGCACGCGTCGCGTCGTCGGCGCGGACGATGCCCTTCACGATCACGGGCAACTTCGTGATCGAGCGCAGCCACGTGATCGCATCCCAGGTCAGCGATGGATCGAGCAGCGTCGAGAAGTAGGCGGCGAGGCCGGACTCGTTGTCGGGGGCAACGACCGGCGCGTAACCGGCGGCGTACAGGTTCTGAACGCCGAGGTGCGGCGGTAGCGCGAAGCGATTGCGAACGTCGCGTTCGCGGCGGCCGAGCATCGGCGCGTCGACCGTGAGCACGAGCGCGCGGCAGCCCGCGGCCTCGACCCGGCGGACGAGCGCCTCGGTCACCGCGCGATCGCGATAGACGTAGAGCTGGAACCACACCCGGCCGCTCGCGGCGGCGACGACGTCCTCGACGGCGGTGTTCGACAACGTCGACAGGATGAACACCGTGCCGGCGTCGCCGGCGCCGCGCACGCTCGCGAGCTCCCCGTCGTCGTGGGCCAGCCGATGAAACGCGGTCGGCGCGACGATCACCGGCATCGCGATGCGCTCGCCGAGCACCGTGGTCGCGAGATCGCGGCGCGCGACATCGACGAGCACGCGATAGTGGAGCTCGTACTTCGCGAACGCCGCGCAATTGCGGCGCAGGCAGTGCTCGTCGTCCGCGCCGCTCGCGTAGTAATCCCACGCGACCGAGTCGACGCGGGTCTGCGCGAGCGCCTCGAGCTCGGCAAGGTTCAAGCAGTCGAGGCAGTCGCCCACGTAGTGTTCTTACTACGCGCGGCGACGACCCGCAGACCGACCGAGATACTTGTTGCGCTCGAGCCAGATGCTGAGCGCATGCGCGGTGCCGGGGCTGAGGCCGTTCAGGTCGGCGCCGAGGAACTGGTCGAGCGTCGCGAGCGCGGTGTCGATCGCCATGTACTCCGCGCTGCCTTCGCCGAGCTCCATCAGCCGGTCTTCGAGCTCCGCCTGGCGCGCCAGCACGCGCTCGCCGAGCAGGCTGTTGGAGCTAGCGGGGGCGGGGCGGCGGGCTGCGACCATGGTCGGAGGTATTTCATTGTTCGTGCCATCTCCGGCGGGGCGCTCGAGCCCGCCCGAGCCCGTTCGAGCCCGCGCGGCGCCGTCACGCTGCGCGAAAGTGCCTCGAAAAGCACTTGCGGGTCATGCATGGAATGCGCATATTCATGCAGAAATCATGCAGCTTCCGACCGGCTTTCGCTACGCGGGCGTCCACGCCGGGCTCAAGCCCGTTCGCAAGGATGTCGCGCTGATCGCGAGCGAGACGCCCTGCGTCGCGGCGGGGCGATTCTCGCAGAATGCGGCGGCGGCAGCGCCGATCGTCGATGCCCGGCCGAGGCTGCCGAGCAAGTCGATTCGTGCCGTCGTCGTCAATAGCGGCAACGCCAACGCGCTGACCGGTGCGGCAGGATTGACGGACGTGCTCGCGGTGCGCGCGGCGGTGGGCGCTGCGCTCGGCGCGCCCGGCGATGCGATCGTGACCGCGTCGACCGGCATGATCGGCGTGCGCCTGCCGGTCCACAAGCTGGTCGCGGCCGCGCCGGGACTGGTCGCTGCGCTCGGGGCTGCGCCCGAGCCCGCCGCCGAGGCGATCCTGACGACGGATACCCGCACGAAGCTCGCGTCCCGCACGATCGACGTGGGCGGCCGCGCGGTGACGCTCGCAGCGATCGCGAAGGGCTCGGGCATGATCGCGCCGCAGCTCGCCACGATGATCACCATCGTCACGACGGATGCGGCGATCGCACCGGCGCTGCTCGACCGTGCGCTCGGCGCGGCGATCGAGCCGAGCTTTCACTGCCTCGTCGTCGACGGTGACATGAGCACGAACGATTCGATCATCGCGCTCGCGAACGGGCGGGCCGGAAATCCTCCGATCGAGACCGATGGTCCAGCGCTCGCGGCGTTCACCGCGGCGCTGACCGAGATCTGTATCGAGCTCGCACGCGACATCGCGTCAGACGGCGAGGGCGCGACCCGGTTGCTCGAGGTCGCGGTCACCGGAGCGCCCGATCCTGCGATCGCGCGCGACCTCGCACGGTCGGTCGCGGCGAGCTCGCTCGTCAAGGCCGCGATCTTCGGCGCCGATCCGAACTGGGGCCGCGTGCTCGCGACGATCGGTGCGCGCGCCGGCTCGCAGCACTACCCGATCGATCCGCACCGCGCGACCGTCACGATCCAGGGCCTGGTCGTCTACGCCGGCGAGCCGGTCGCGGACTCGGCAGCCTTGCGCGCGAAGATGCGAGCGCCCGAGGTCCGCGTCGAGATCGACGTGGCGGCCGGCACTGGATCCGCGACCGCGTGGGGCTGCGACCTCGGCTACGACTACGTCAAGATCAACGCCGATTACTCGTCGCTGATCGTCCAGAAGGAAGACGGTGGGCTCGTGAAGGACGACCGCCTCACGAACTACTCGCCGACGTTCAAGCGCACGCTGCTCGTCGAGGCGCTGTCTTACATCGCCCGGTTTTCGGGCTCGCGCTGCGTCGTTCGCGTCGGCGGGATCGCGCTGACGCGGCCGGCGTTGCAGCAATCGCTGTGCGCCGATATCAAGCTGCTGCGGTCGTGCGGCCTGTCCCCGATCGTCGTCCACGATGGCGGCGGTGAGATCGAATCGCACCTGGTCACGCTCTTGAACCTCGACGGCGGCCACGCGATCGGCGTATCCGGCACCGACGGCGGGATGATCCGCGCGCGCGCCGGGACGATCGCGAGCGTCGAGCCCGCGATGCTCGAGATGTTCCTCGGCCAGGGCTACGTCCCGGTCGTATCCGCCGTCGCGCTTGGCGACGATGGTCAGAGCCAGATCGTCGATGCCGACGCCGTGGCGGGCCAGCTCGCCGTCGCGCTCCACGCGCCGAAGTTGATCTACCTCGTCGATGCGCCGGGCATCACGGATGCGGGCGAGCTCGTCACGGATCTCAGCGCGAGCGCACTCGAGGCGCAGCACGTGACGCCGCTCGCCGGCGCGATCGTCCAGGCGTCGCGAGGTGGCGTCGGCCGGATCCACGTGATCGATGGCCGAACGCCGCACAGCGTGATCGCCGAGCTGTTCACCGACCGCGGTGTCGGCACGTTGGTGACGCCCCCGCTGGTGATCGAATGAGCGCTTCGACCCGTGAGCGCCGCGCGGTGATCAAGGAGCTGATCGCCGCGCGCCCGGTCGCGACCCAAGAAGAGCTGCGGGCGCTCCTCGCCGGGCGGGGTCACGGGGTCACCCAGGCGACCTTGTCGCGCGACCTCGCGCACCTCGGCGCGCACCGCACCGCGCATGGCTACGAGCTCCCCGACGTCCCGGCGTTGCCGGCGATTCCAGATCTGATCCGCTCGATCGACGACAACGGCACGCTCGTCGTGATCCACACCGCGCCCGGTGCGGCGCAGGTCGTCGCGAGCGCGCTCGATCGCGCGAAGCCTGCCGAGATCCTCGGCACGATCGCCGGTGACGACGCGATCTTCGTCGCGCCCGCGCGTGGCGTCGCGGCCGCGAGGCTCGCGAAGCGTGTGCGCGAGATCGTGCAGCGCTGAACGCTAGAGCAGTTTCGGTTTGCCGAGACCCAGGCGCTGGTGATCCGCGAGCGTGCAGCGGTTCTGGATGACCTCGATGCCGGCTTCTTGCAGCCGCTTCGCCGCTTCTTCGTTCTTGATGCCGAGCTGCATCCACACCACTTTCGGGTGCGGCTGCATCGCGAGGATGTCGTCCACGTGCGCGCTGACCTGCTCGCCGCGCCGGAAGATATCGACGAGGTCGACGGGTTCCTTGATGTCGCGTAGCTGGGCGCGAACTCTCTCGCCGAACAGCTCCTCGCCGAAGAACCTCGGGTTCACTCCGATCACGCGGTAACCCTCCTCGTGGAGGTACTCGGGGACGTAGTACGCGGCTTTCTCCGGCTCGTTGTGCATCCCGAGAACCGCGATCGTCGGGGAGCCCTCGAGGATTTCGCGGATTCGCGCGTCCGTCACGGGCGGCATCGGGATAACTGTACCGCGCCCGCAGGAATAGCCAAGAGTCCTGGCTTCGTTGCATGATGCAACCGCATGCGTAGCGTTCTCATTGTAACGGCACTGTGGTTCGCGGCTTGTCACGGCAGCGATCCCGCGACCAACACCGGCTCGGCGACCTCTGGTCCTACGACGCCCAGTGCGAAACCAGCGCCCGCCCCTGTGCCCAGCGGCTCGGCGGCACCGAGCGGATCCGCTACAGCGCAGGCACCCACCCCCGCTCCTACATCTCCTCCCGCGCCCGCAACACCGCCGACGATCGAAGGACATGACTTCACGCCCGAGGCGAAGGCGCTCCTCGCGGTCGGGGCGTGCGGTGATGGCGCGACGCCCGAAGGGATCACCGCAGAAGAGGTCGCCACGCACTGCGACGCGGTGAAAAAAGCGCAAACCGATTACATCGATTCGTGGGTCAAGCCCGCGCGTGCGTTCTTCGAGACTCACGTACCGAAGGACGTCCCGAAGAAGGTCGTGTATCCATTCGCGGGCGGCGATCTGTCGACCGCGCTGACGGTCTATCCCGATGCCGACGAGATCACGAACATCTCGCTAGAGCCCGCCGGCGATCCGCGCGACATCGACACGTTGCGCGGCAAGGATCTCGATCGCGCACTCGCGAAGGTCGCTTCGGAGCTCAAGTTCCTCTATCGCGTGAACTTCAGCAACACGATCAACATGATCGATGCGATGCGCGGCGGCCAGTTGCCGACCGAGCTGATCTTCGCGCTGTCCGCGTTGAAGGTGCACGGCTACGAGCTCGTCGGTCTCCACTACTTCAAGCTCAACGAGGACGGCACGCTGCACTATCTCGACGACAAAGATCTCGAGAAGGCGCCGTCGATCGGCAAGGCGAAGGCCGAGGTTCGCAACTGGCAGTTCGCGAACGCGGAGTTGTTGTTCCGCCGGCCCGGCGGTCGCGTCCAGATCTATCGCCACATCCGCCAGAACCTCGGCAACGAGGAGAGCAAGGGCATCGGCCCGGGCCTCAAGCAGGATCCGCGCGTCATCAAGTACCTCGAGGCAAAAGGCCCGGTCGCGGCGATGACGAAGGCGGCGAGCTATCTGCTGTCGTGGGACTCGTTCTCGATCATGCGCGACTACCTGACCTCGCACGTGGTGTGGATGGTGTCGGATGCGACCGGCGTCGCGCCGAAGTGGGGCAAGCCCGCGGGCTACGAGTACGAGACGTACGGCGACTTCGTCGGCCCGCACATCCCGGCCGGCAGCGGCATCTCGAAGGACTGGCGCACCGAGTTCGATAGCCAGCCCAAGCGCGAGCTCGGCTTCCGGTTCGGGTACTACGACAAGAAGAACATGAACCACCTCATCATCATGCGGAAGAAGGCCTGAAGCTCGAGCTCGACGCCGGCGAAGGCGAATCCGAGGAGCTGTGGCCGCTCTTCGACGCGCTCGCGATCGCGTGCGGTGGACACACCGGCGATGCGGCGTCGATGCGGCGGGTGATCGAAACCTGCGCGGCGTGCTCGATCGAGGTCGGCGCGCATCCGTCGTATGTCGATCGCGAAGGCTTCGGCCGGCGCTCACTAGCAGTCGCGCCGATGGAACTGGAGCAACAGATCTACGAGCAATGTGCGGCGCTCGCGGCGATCGCCGCGGAGTGCGGCGTGAACGTGACGTTCGTGAAGCCGCACGGCGCGCTCTATCACGACGCCGCACGCGACCCCGCGCTGGCAGCAGCGGTGATCGCTGGCGCAGTCCGCGCGCTCGGCAACGTCGCGGTGCTCGGCCCCTCGTGGGGCACGTGCGAGCTGCAGTCAGTGGCGACAGCGCGAGGGCTCGCATACTGGCGCGAAGGCTTCGCCGATCGCGCGCTGCGACCAGATGGAGCGTTGGTACCCCGCGGCGAACCCGGCGCGTTGATCGAAGATCCTGCGGCAGCCGCAGCGCAGGCGAGCGCGCTCGCGACCAAGGTCGATGCGCTCTGCATCCACGGCGATTCACCGAACGCCCTCGCGATCGCGCGTGCGGTGAGGGCGGTCGTGTGAGCGAGAGGCTCGGCGATCGGGCGTTGCGGTTCGCGCGTCCGCATGCGGCGCCGGCGCGAATCCTCGAGGCGGTGCGAGGGTGGCCCGGTGTGCGAGACGTGGTGATCGGCGGCCATGATGTCGCGATCTACTTCGACTCCGAGCCGAACGACGATCACGACGCGCGGATCGCCGAGCTCGCGACGCTGCCGATCGAAGCGCCGCTCGGACGCGAGCACGAGATTCGCGTGATCTACGACGGCGAGGATCTCGCGGCCGTGGCGGCGGCGACGCGGATGACGATCGCGGACGTGGTCGCAGCACATGTGGCGCGGACGTACGAGGTCGCGAGCATCGGGTTTCTGCCGGGGTTCGCGTATCTCGATGGGCTCGATCCACGACTCGAGCTCCCGCGCCGCGAGACGCCGCGGCCGCGCGTGCCGGCCGGTGCGCTCGCGATCGCGGGGGCACAGACCGCGGTGTATCCGTTCGCGTCGCCCGGTGGCTGGCACTTGATCGGCCGCGTGATCGACGGGCGGATGTTCACCGCGGAGCACGGTGCGCGGCTCGGGTTTGGCGACCGCGTGAGGTTCGTGGCATGAGCCTGATCATCGTCCGCGCGCTCGGGCTGGTCACCGTTCAGGACGGCGGGCGCGTCGGCCACATGCACGAAGGTCTCGCGCGAGGCGGCCCACTCGTGCGCTCCAGGCTTGTCGCGGCGAATCGCGCGGTCGACAACGAGGACTTCGCGCCGGCGATCGAAGTGAGCGGACAATTGATCGTGCGTGCCGAGACGCAGACCGTGATGGCAACCGATCGCATGGGCATGGGCATGCTGCGGCCTCAGGTTGGCGACTTCACGATCGAGAGCGAACCGCTGCGCGCGACGTACCTCGCGATCCGAGGCGGCGTTGCCGCAGCGACCATCCTCGGCTCGGCGAGCGCGAACCTCGCCGCCGCGCTCGGCCACGTGCTCGCAGCGGGTACGCGAATCGAATCGGCGCACGCACCTGGAGCCGGCACGGCCGGCGCTCGCAGCGCATCGGGGTGTGCTGCAGACGGCGGCGGTGCGATAGGTATCCTCCCCGGTCCCGACCTACACGCGTTCGCACCGGACGCCCTCGCGGCGCTCGTCTCGGCGCCGTATCGGATCGCGCCGGCGAGCGACCGCGTCGGCACCCGGCTCGTAGGGCCCGTCGTCGCGCGGAGCTCCGCCCCCGATCGCTCGCGTCCAACGGTGCTCGGTGCGATCGAGGTACCGCGCGATGGCCAGCCGATCGTGCTCGGCCCCGAGCATCCGACGACGGGCGGCTATCCGATCGTCGGCGTGATCTGTGCGGCCGACCTCGATCGCTTCTTCGCGATCAGGATCGGTGGCGAGGTCGTCTTCGAGGTAGGACACGTCGCGACATCACGCGCACGATCGTGATCGGGAGACGCAGAATGATCCGCGATCCGCGATCGGACTCGCGCGCGTTTCGTTAGCATGGTGATCGCTAATGGGTGCGATGTGTCCGAAGTGCGCCTCGGCGGTGGCACTTCACGAAGGTAAGCCGAACGTCACGCCGTCCGGCGTCGAGCTGTGGCACGCGACCTGTTGGGCCGTGCGCCACGCGCGTCCCGTCGAAGAAGTCACCGTCGTCGCGCCGCGTTCTCGGCTCGCGAGCGCCGTCGATTGGTGGAGCAACGCCGCTGCGCCGCGCGTGATCGACGCCGGACGTTGGCGTTACCTCGCGGGTGGTGTCGCCGCCGTCCTCGCGCTCGTCGTCGCGATCAAGCCCGCGCATCCGATGCCGGCGTCGGCCGCCGTGTTCCAGCCCGACGACGGTGACGACGACGTGCTCGTCCCCGCGTATCGCACGACGGCGCAGGTCGATCCGCCGCCGCAGCTTCGCGAGCCGGTCTTTACCGTGCCCGTCATCGACGGCGTCGCGCTCGACGAGCAATTCCCGTCGCTGCTCGATTGGATTCATCCGGTCACCGGCACGACCGAGAAGGTGCCCGAGCAAGCAAGCCGGCATTTCGGCGCCGAGCGCAGAGGCGTCGAGCGCAGCGAATGCGGCGCCGGTCACTGCGGGGTCGATCTCGATGGGCCCGAAGGCCGTCCCGTCGTCGCGGTCGCGGATGGCGTCGTCGTCCGCGTCGAGCGTCACGAGCTCGGCCTCGATGGCAAGAGCGGCCGCTACGTCCGGATCGAGCACGATGACGGCACGCTGACCGCATACATGCACCTCGACGAGATCGTCGACGGCCTCGAGCCCGGTGACCACGTCGACGGCGGCCAGTACATCGGCACGCTCGGTGCGACCGCGGTGTACGCGTCGGTGCCGCATCTTCACTTCTCGCTCGAGATTCCGAACGTTCCCGGCCACCACGGCGACAACACGAACACGCACTACGTCGATCCGGCGCCGTTCCTGGCGCGCGCTGCGGTCTCACCGACGCCCGAACGCCGTCACGCCATCAAGCCCGCGCTTTGAGAGCGGCCGGGCTATAGTCCGGCCGTGACGACCCGTGAGGACTGGATGCGCCGGCTCGGCCCGCTGTACGGGGGCGCCGTCGCGCTCGTACATTCGACGCCATGGCGGTGGCCAGCCGAGGTCGCCAGCGACGAGCTGCGCTCGCCGCTGTGGGTGGTCGCGCTCGGTGTGCCGATCGGCGTCGTCGCGTACGTCGTCGCCGCGCTCGTCAAGGCGTGCGGCTTGCCGCTTCCGATCGCCGCGCTGCTCGGACTCGCCACGTTGACGGCCGCATCGGCTGGGTTGATCGAGCGTGGCCTGGTCGAGCGGATCGATCGCAGCGCCGATACCCACTCGCCGACCGTGCCGGCGATCCTGATACTCGTGTTCGTCACGCTCGTACGCGCGGCGGCGATCCTGAGCGTCGCGCCGAAGGCGTGGCTCGGTGTGTTCGTCGCGACCGCGGTGATCGGGCGATGGGCCGCGGTGTTCTTGCAATCACTCGGCGACCCGATCATGGACGATCACTCGCCGCGCTCGCTCGTCGCGACGCCGGCGCCGCTGTGGTTGACGGCCGCGATCAGCGCCGGTGCGCTCGCACTGACGATCGTCGCGCTCGGCAAGCTCGCGATCGTCGTGGTCGCATTCTCGGCGGCGCTCACGTTCGGGCTCGGGCTCGATGCGCAGCGGCGCGATCGCGGCTTGTCGTCGCCGATCGTCGCGTGTGCGGCGGCGGCGGCGGAGCTACTAACCCTGTTGATCGCGACGGTGCACGCATGAGCCCCAAAGCAAAAAAGTATCTGAAGGGGTTCTTGCTGTTCCTGTTCATCGCGACGGTGTGCATCGGTGCGCGGATCCTGATGTCGGGCGGCGATCTCGACAAGCCGACCGGCATGGGCGCGCATCCCTAGAGCTCGTCCTCGCGACCAGCGGGCTGCGGCCGAAGCGAACGATCCGGTTCGCGCTGTGGGCCGGCGATCCTCACGCTCGACGAGATGATCGACCAGCCGCGGCCGAACTCGAACGGGTCCTTGCGGACGTTCTTGAGCCCCCACGAGCGAAACTGCGCCTGGGTCCAGGTCTCGGCCTGGCGCATGGCCGGCGAATTGGTGAGCCGCCGCCGATCCGATCGGCAAGGTATTCGGCGGTCTGCATGACCTGTGAATGGTTGAGGCCGGCGTCGATCAGGCGATCGAGATCACCGACTTGCTGGGCTGCCACCGGCGCAGGACCGAGGAACAGCACGGGAATGATCGCGACGAGCTTGCGCATGCGCCGGCGCCTACCGCGATCGCCGAACGAGCTTATTCGCCGGCGGGTCCGACAACGGGCTTCAGGATCACGACCGTCGCGCCCCAGCTGCCGCTGCGCTCGTCACCGAGGGCGTAGCTCGCGACCGCGGGATGCCGGTCGAGGACGGCGTGCGTGATCGTGCGCAGCGTTCCTTTGCCCTTGCCGTGGATGATCCGCACGCTCGCGAGTCCGGCTTCGTGCGCGGCGCGGACATACTCCTCGACGACATCGGCGCACTCGCGCGGCAAGAACGTGTGGAGATCGAGCTCGTCGGCGAGCTCCATCAGCCGGGCCAGTGCGCCGTGTCCGGTACGAACGGGATGATCCGCTGACGCAGCTCGGGCGGCACGCGCGCGTCGAGGATCCGCGCGACCTCGTCGGGCCGGTAGAGCTGCGAGACGTGCATCATCACGATCGTCTCGTTCGTGAACTTCGCGGCGCGTTCGATCACCTCGTCGAGGTGGATGTGACAGCCGGCGCGCGCGCCTTCGAGCGTCTTGCGGCCGTCTAGGAACGTGCACTCCATGACGAGCACGCGCGCGTCGAACAGCTCGGGACCGTGATCGAACGCCGAGATCAAAGTATCTGTGACGTACGCGAGCTCGGCGCGCTCCTCGTGCAGCAGCATCTGCTCGCCCGCACGCCGGCGCGCTGCGATCTCGCGGCCGGGCAGGTCGTGAAACTCCGGCTTGAGCTTCGAGATCTTTCGTACGATCACGTAGGCGAGCGATGGCACCGGGTGAAACGTCTGGACCGCGCGGACGCGAAGGTCGCCGCGCAGCTCGCGCTCCTCGCCGGCGCGCATCCCTATCGCCTCGATGTCGAGTGGCCAGCGCTGCAGCTTGGTCAGCGCGGCGAGTGCCGCCGTGAGGTCGTCGACGATCTCGGCGGGCATGATCACCCGCGGCGGCCGGGACTTGCCGTGGAGCGCACGGATGCCGAGGATTGCCGGCAGCGCCCCGACGTGATCGACGTGGCCGTGGGACAGCAGGATCGTGTCGAGAGAGGCCAGCGAGCGGGCCGGGATGCCGGCGTCGAACAGGACCCCGAGCTCGGGGCACGCGAGGGACGTGTAGACGCCGCCGAGCGAGATACCGCGCAGCGTGTATGGTCCGGCGGTCACCGTCGTCAGCACCGCGGCAGGATAGCGCATCGGTTGTGGCCGGCCTTGCCGGGGACCTGGTGTTAGGATGCGAGCCCATGTTCTGGTACGCGCTCCTGGCAGTCGTGGCAGTGCTGTTCGTCCTGTCGGTGGCACTGCCGGTGCCGCGTCGGATGTGGGCGTTCAGTCTGATCACGGCGAAGTACTTCTGGCTCTGGATCTTCGACAAGCTGCAGCTGCGCCGGCTGTGGTTCGCGATCACCGGCCGCAGCGCGAAGTATCTGAAGCTGACCCGCCCGGTGATGCTGCGGATGTTCTGCGAGGACCTCGGGCCGACGTTCATCAAGTTCGGTCAGATCGTCGCGTCATCGGCCGGCATGTTCCCCGATGCGTACGTGAAGGAGTTCCAGAAGGTCCTCGATCGCGTGAAGCCATTCCCGTTCGAGGACGTCCAGCGCACGCTCGTCGAAGAGTTCGGCGCCGAGAAGGCCGCGCACCTGATCGACATCGAGCCGAAGCAGCTCGCATCGGCGTCGATCGCGCAGGTCCATACCGCGAACCTGCGCGACGGCACGCCGGTCGTGATCAAGGTCCAGCGCCCGGGCATCATCCCGCGCTGCATGGCCGACATGAAGATCATGCGGTTCATGGCGGCGCAGCTCGCGAAGCTCAAGCGCGATGTAGAGCTCGCGAACCCGGTCGGCGTGATCGACGACTTCACGAACACGCTCACCGAGGAGCTCGACTTCCGCAAGGAGGCCGCGAACCTCGACAAGTTCAACGACATCATGGGCGAGCTCGGGCACAAGAACATCCGCGCGCCCGTGCCGCAGCACGAGTACACGACGCGCAAGGTGCTCGTGATGGAGCGGTTCAACGGACTGCGCGTCGACAAGTTCGAGGAGATCAAGGCCAAGGGCATCGATGGCGAGGGCAAGCTCGTCGACGGTTTGCGCGCATGGTTCCAGTGCGTCGTGTTCTACGGGTTCTTCCACGGCGACGTTCACGCCGGCAACTTGATGCTGCTCGACGACAACACGATCGGCTTTCTCGACTTCGGTATCGTCGGCCGGTTCGACGAAAAGGCGCGCTACCTCGTCACCGACTACATGATCGCTTTCGCGAGCGGTAACTACAAACGGCTAGCCGAGATCATCGTCGAGATGTCGGGCGCGCCGGATGCGCTGAACATGGAAGGCTTCATCGCCGACCTCAAAGAGACGTACGGCCCGCTGCTCACGCTGTCGTTCGGCCAGGTCAACTACGCCGACTTCCTGCCGGGGATCCAGAGGACCGCGACCCGTCACCGGATGCGGATGCCGAACGAGTTCATCCTGATCACGAAGCAGCTGCTGTACTTCGATCGCTACGCGAAGGCGCTCGCGCCGAAGCTGAACGTGTTCACGGATCCGCGCCTGGTGCTCGGCATGATGGCCGACATCCAGAAGGCGCGCGCTCAGGTCGAAGCGAAGAAGTTGGCGACGACCTAGACAAGGAGCTGGACTAGGCCTACTCGAACAGGCCCGACGATTCGCGACTCGCTACGACAAGACGCTGCGGAACTACGGTGCGGTCGTCGGCATCGGCTGCGCGCTGCTCTGGTTGCGAATCTAGGCACCGTCGACGTCGTCACGGCCACGACCAAATAGGGACAGGCCCTAGTGGAACCGATCGTCGATCGGGATGTCGCGCGGCCGCTTCTCGGCACGCTGGTTGTCGAGGTACTTCAGGAAGATCTGGAGATAGCCGACGAGCTCGGCGGTGAGCGCGCGGAACATGATCCCGACCTGGTGGCCGTTATCGACCTCGGTCGACCACACGCAACGCGCGGGCACGCGCAACGGTTCGGAGTGGACGTTGTTCTCGAACACCAGCACGAGGCTGACCTCGATGTCGGTGCCCACCGGTAGCGCTTCGTCGACCGTCGCGGCGAGCCCGCCGCGCGAGACGTTCTGCGTGCGGCCCTCGACGTCTTTGGCGCCGATGTGGAACGTCGCCGCGGCCTCGTGTGCGTAGCGGGGATGTTCGCGGTTGGCGGGGGCGTCGGGCACGGCTATCCGAAATTGTGGCTGGCTCGACGGCAAGCTGGCAAGTTTCCGTGGGTTCGCAGTCGGGCAGGGACGGGGTTCGTGGCGGCTCCGACGTGGTGCGGCGCGCGCCGGCTTCCTCATGGTTTCCCTCGCTTGGCGAGCGCCAGCGAGAACCACCCGTCGGTGATGGTGTCGAGGTCGGCGGCCAGGACCATCGCCTTGTCGCTCGCACGCGGCAGGCGTAGCCACGCAAGGTAGCTGTGGACGGCGAGCATCTCGACCCGGCGTTTTTCGCGCCGGCGGCTGACGTCGATCGCCGCGATCCGGAGCTCGTTCGGATCGAACAGCAGGCGTTCGAGGCGCCATGTCGCGCGCACGTCGTACATGTTCGTGTAGCCGAGCGTCGGATCGTCGACTTCCTTCCAGGTCAGGTTTCGGCCGTAGCGCGCCGAGAACATCGGCACGAGGCCCGAGAGGCGCGCGCGCGTGATCCAGCCGTGCGTCGGATCGTGATCGAGCCCGGCCGCGCGCACCGCTGCCGCCGCGACCTCGGCGAGTGCGAACGGACGCACGCGCGGGCACGGGCAGGGCGCGCCCGCGCGTCCGGCGGCACGCGCGCGGGTGACGACACGTGGCATCACGCCGGGCGCATCGAGCTCGAGCGCGGTGCTGCCCACGTCACTGGCGGCGGCGGCGCTATCGCCGGTCTCGTCATTACGGACGTGGCCATCGTCATCACTGGTGCCGCCATCGTCACAACCCAGATCCGGATCGCAATCGCTCGGTACGACGCCGACCGCGGCCTGGGGCGCGGGTGCTGCCGACGCGACCCGCGTGGCGAGGACCGCGAGCAACACGATCACCGCGAGCGCGAGCAACCGCCTCGACACGCGCGCCTGCTGATGGCGCTCCGCGATCCGGTGGAACGCGCTCGTCCGATCGAGCTCGTCGAGCCGATGGATCAGCCGCGCCGGGCTCGGGCGAGTCCGGATCCGCGCGACGAAGGCTGCACACGCCCGAACGGGCAGCTGGATCGCCGCTCTCAGCACGTCGACGAGGCGCGGCCGCTGGTTGCGTGACCGGGCAGCGGATCGTACGGTCCGAACGTGCCGGCGACGCTCACCGATAACGCGCTCCAGGTGCTGCGCGCCCGTTATCTCGTCCGCGACCGCGGCACCGTGATCGAGACCCCCGAGCAACTGTTCCACCGGGTCGCCATTCACATCGCGGCCGTCGAGGCCCGTCACGGCGCCAGCGCTGCGACGATCGCCGAGACCGCTGCGACGTTCGAGCGGATGATGAGCTCGCTCGACTTCCTGCCCAACTCGCCGACCCTCATGAATGCAGGCCGACCACTCGGCCAGCTCGCGGCATGTTTCGTCGTGCCGGTGGATGATTCCACGACCGGCGTGTTCGAGGCCGTTCGCTGGGCCGCCGAGATCCAGAAGACCGGCGGTGGGACCGGCTTCTCGTTCTCCCGCCTGCGCCCAGCCGGCGACCTGGTCAGCTCGACCGGTGGCACCGCCTCCGGCCCGGTGTCGCTGATGCAGGTGTTCGATGTCGCCACCGAGGCGATCAAGCAAGGCGGCACCCGCCGCGGCGCCAACATGGGCATGCTGCGCGTCGATCACCCCGACATCCTCGAGTTCATCGCGATCAAGCTCGACCCGCAGCGGATGCGGAACTTCAACCTCTCGGTCGCCGCGACCGACGCGTTCATGGCCGCCGTCGAGGCCGGCACCACCTACGAGCTCGTCAACCCACGCACCAATGCGGTCGACGGCGTGCTCGACGCCCGCCGCGTCTTCGACGCGATCGCGAACGCCGCCTGGTCCGTGGGCGACCCCGGCCTCGTCTTCATCGACCGCGTCAACGACCTCCAACCAACACCCGCCTCCGGCCCGATCGAAGCCACAAATCCGTGCGTCACTGGCGACACGCTCGTCTGGGTGGAAGGGCGTGGACCGGTCGCAATCGCTTCCTTGGTAGATACGACGCCACGTGTAGCCACCTGGGACGGGGACGAGCTCGTCTACCGCGTAGCGACCCGCGTCTGGCAGACCGGCACGCGTCCAGTCTATCGCCTCGTCGCCGACGGCATCCCGCTCGAGCTGACGGCCGATCATCGGGTCGCTACTGCGCGCGGCGACGTCGCGGCGCGCGAGCTGCGGACTGGCGACCGTGTTCGAGTCGTGTCCAGGCCCGCGGTCTTGCGCTGCGACGATGGCTGTCACGCTCGAGACTTCGCCAGCTGGCTGGCCGACCGCGCCGCGTCTGGCGATTCCGAGTGGGCGACCGTGACGTCGTTCGCGGGCTGCGGCGAAGTCGAGGTCTTCGATCTCACCGAGCCCACGACGAATCACTTCTTCGCGAACGGGATGCTCGTCCACAATTGCGGCGAACAACCGCTGCTGCCGTTCGAGTCCTGCACGCTCGGCAGCATCGACCTCGGGCGGTTCGTCGCCGCCGGGGATCTGGATTGGGAACGATTCGGTATCGCGATCCACGACAGCGTCCGCTTCCTCGACGATGTCATCGACGCCAACAAGTACCCCCTCGTCGAGATCGAGCGCGCGACGAAAGCGACGCGTAAGATCGGCCTCGGGATCATGGGTTGGGCGGACGCCTTGGTCCTGCTCGATCTCGCCTACGACAGCGACGCAGCGCTCGAGCTCGCCCACCGGGTCGCGAAGTTCCTCGAGGACGAGTCGCTGGCTGCATCGGAGCGCCTCGCGACCGAGCGCGGGCCATTTCCCGCCTGGAGCAGCTCGCGCTGGGAGCGCGACGGCCACCGGCCCTTGCGCAACGCCACCACGACCACGATCGCTCCGACCGGCACGATCAGTATCATCGCCGGATGCTCCAGCGGCATCGAGCCGCTGTACGCGCTCGCCTACCGCCGCAACGTCCTCGACGGCGCCGAGCTCGTCGAGATCAACCCCGCGTTCCAGCGGATGGCCGCCGAGCGTGGCATCGCGACGCCCGAGCTGTTCGCCGCTGTCGCCGAGCACGGCGGCGTGCGCGGCAACGCGAGCGTTCCGGTCGACCTCCAGATCCGGTTCCCCACCGCGCACGAGGTCCCCATCGCGATGCACGTGCGGATGCAGGCCGCCTTCCAGAAGTACGTCCACGCCGCCGTTTCGAAGACGATCAACCTCCCGAACCGCGCCACCGCCGCGGACGTCAAAGCTGCGTACCAGCTCGCGTACGAGCTGGGTTGCAAGGGAATCACGGTCTACCGGGATGGCAGCCGCGACGGCCAGGTGCTCGTCACCGGTCAGCGCACGGTCACCACTGCGGCGACGCCGAGCTGCCCGGAGTGCGGCTCGGTGCTGCTCGTGCAGTCGCGGTGTCAGCTGTGCCGCAACTGCGGCTGGTCGGTCTGCGTGTGAAGCGTCGCGATTCTGGTCGGTCATCGCGCGGCCCTTCAGCAAGCGCCTGACCAAGATCCGCCCGCGTGATTTCACGCAGCTACCGCGCGCCGCGTCCGAGGTCCGACGGAACCCGGACTGTGCCGTCCGTCGGGCGGACTAGCGGAGCGCCGCGCTCGCGACGCCGAGTAGCTCGTCACGCAACATCGGCGTGATCTTGAACGCGAGCTCCGGCCGCGGCGTCCCGAATTCGTCGGTCGCGAGGATCCGGTAGTCGTCGACGAACCACATGATCGTCGGATCGTCCGCCGCCTGGGCACCGATCCACGTCATCCGCTTCGCGCGCCGCCGGATCAAGAACACGAACGCGAGCGGAAGGACTCCGAGCACCGCGAACATCTCGATCGAGTCACTGACCGTGTTTCCGTAGATCCGGCCGCTCATGAATTGCGACATCACGCCGGCGATCCACAGCACCAATGCGGTCGCCAGCATCACCAGCCACGCCACGCGATAGCGCGTCGCCATCACACGGCTCGCGCGTTCGATCCGATTCGCCGGGAGGACGACCGTGTCCATGGCTCTACTGTAGCAGCCTGGCGTGCGGTACCGCGGTCAACGAGCGGCGTAGAGCGCGCGTGCCATCCCGCCTTTGAGAGATCGAGAACACCAGCTCCGGTCGCGGCACACCGTCGAGGGTCGCCGCGATCGACTTCCCGGCGAGGTGCCAAGTGAGCGTCGTCTCGGCGGCGGCGATCTTGGCAAGGCCGGCGTAGTGCCGCGCACGTGCCAGAAACCAGATCACGAGCGACCGGGGAGGCCCACGAACAGCACACCGGCAAAGATCACACCGCCGACCGTGTGCTCGTGCTCCAGATGGTGCGGACTGAACTGCGCGGCGATCATCGTCAGCGCGAAGAGTCCGGTCACGATCGCCGGGGCCAGCGCGATCCCCATCCAGCGTCCAGCCATGATCTGCGCGCTCGACGTCACCGTTCTGCAGGTAGCTCTCGCGACTCCGACTGGATCGGACGACTGTAGCCGGAAAACAAAAAAGCCCCGACTCGCGAAGGGAGTCAGGGCCGTTTTCGCTATGTGGTTTTGCAGACTAGCGGCGGCGACGGCGGCGAGCCGGGCGCGGCGCGACGGCAGCGGCCTCGAGCTCCTCGAGATGCTCGAGCATGCTGATCATCGTGTTACGCGTGGCCGCGTGCGGCTCGTTCGTGATCGCACGGCCGAGGGAGATACGGAGCTCTGCGCGGAGCTCGCTCTCGATGAGGCGATACGTGCGGAGCGCCTCTTCGGGATCGTAATGATGGAGGTCGGCTTCACAGCCGGTGGCAGCAATCCACACGGCCGCGAGGGCAGCGGCCCGGCGCCCGGGCTGCGAGATTGCGAACTCCTTGACCGACGTCCGGAGCCGCTGGCGGACCAGCGTGACGGGCGGCAAGGCGACCAGGCCGTCGTTGTCGTCGTCCGGGCGACGGAGGACAGGGCGTGTCATTGACTTGTCGGTTTCCATGGCTTCTTTTGTCCTGATTTCACAGAGGAACCTTCGATTTCCCCCTGAAGGGTCGCAGCTGTGATGGACCGCGACCTTGCCTGATCAACCTCGGAAAAGCGATGAATATCAGCGCTGACGACTACAAAAAAAACAGCATTGCGCGCGTGATCTACGAAGTATCTTCACTGAAAAACGCGACCAGGGTTCAAAGTCCTCACCAAGCGAGAACGAGACATCTCACTCCCGCTCGTCGTCGACTCTTCTTGTCATGAAGTCTCGAATCGTGAAGTCGACCAGGTGGGGACGCTCGATCGGAGCCGTGTGCGACGCGTTGGGGATCTCGAGGAGCTCCGCAGCCGGGATTGCTGCGGCCATCGCACGTCCACGCTCGGGTGGTGTGAAGCCATCCCTCGCGCCGACCACGACAAGTGTGGGCGCTGTGATGCTCGGAAGCAATTCTTCGGCACTGTGCTGTCCTGCAGACGACAACATCGCGACAAACAACCGCGCATCGATGCGCGCCATCCCTTCGAGGTAGGGCATGAAGTCATCGGGCTCGACGAGGTCGCGACGAATCTCGAGCCGCGCGGCGACCTCGTACGACAGCCGCGTCGGCAACACGCGCCGCGTGATCGAGTTGATGAAGCGAGGCACGCGGTGCACCCATTTCTGGATCGTGGGGAGCAGATCTTCAAGCGCGGCCGTTCCGCGGAACGTTTTTAGTGGGTGCGAGGCCGCTCCACATAGGAGCACCAACCCCGCCACGCGATCCGGATGACGGCGATAGGTCTCGAGCGCGACCTGGACCCCCATCGAATGGCCGACGACGACTGCCCGATCGACGAGCGCGTCGTCGAGCACACACGCGACATCGTCGGCGAGATCCTCGATCGAGACGCGCGTCGGATCCTTGGGCGCTGCCGTTCGGCCGTGTCCGCGATAATGCGGATGCAGCCCGAACCGATCAGCCAGGTCGGCGCGTAGGTATCGCCAGACGTAGCCGTCGCAGCCAATACCGTCGCAAAGCAGCACCGGCGTCAGTGCCGTTCGCTCTCCCCAAGTTTCGTAGAACAGTGGGTTGCCGTCCTGCGAGACGGCATATGCCCACGTCAACGCCAACCCTTAGGCGATCTCTTTCTCGTCTTCCTCGCCGGGGAACTCGTTCACCGAGGGGTACTTCATGATCTCTTTCCGAGCGATCTTCCAAGCCTTCTGGACGATCCACGACAGAGACCGGTCCTGGCGGGTCGCCTCGTCTTGGATTTCCTTGAGCATGTCTTCGGGAAAGTATAGAGACTGCTTGCGCTTATCCGAGCCGGCCATCGCAAACAGTTTCGCGGTACACCCGACACAGTGTCAAGTGTGTGTGCCCGAGTATGATGGTCGATCTCGACCAATGGGGGGTTGTCTCTACCGTGGGTCGTAACTAGACTGTCGCGCCTTTCAGGAGGGTCCATGACCACCGCTACCGCCGCCACGTCGAAAGCTCTCAACAAAAAAGAGCTGAAGAAGTTTCAGGACCTTCTAGAAGAGAAGCGCAAGGCAGTACTGGAGCGGGCGCGCGAGATGCTCTCGATCGAGAACATGTCCCTCGACACCAACGACCTGCCGGACGAGATGGACCTGGCGTCCAGCGAGTACCTCCAGTCGTTCGAGTTCCGCCTCCGCGGCCGGGAGAAGAGCCTGCTGTCGAAGCTCGACCTCGCGCTCAAGAAGATCGAGGACCTCACGTTCGGGATCTGCGAGATCTGCGAGGAGCCGATTGGCAAGAAGCGCCTCGAAGCGCGTCCCGAGACCACGCTCTGCATCAAGTGCAAAGAGGATCAGGAGCGCGAAGAGCGCACGATGGGCTGATGCTTCAAGAGGTGGGCTCCACCTCGAAGTCGCATCGGATACGACGAATCTGATCCGAACATTGCGTTGCCGTCGTAACGCTCTGGCGGAGCGCTCGCTCTGTTACGGTTACGACAGATGGTGGACGATCCGGATCGACGCGGATTTCTAAAGGCAGCGACCTGCGCGCTCGGCGGAGGTCTCGGCATCGTGATCGTGGCGCCCGCGCTGCGCGTCTGCGTCGCGCCGACGAACGCGCAGACCGTGACGACGCCGACCGATCCGATCGACATCGGTGCGCTCGAGCGGATCGAGATCGGTGCACCGTGGCAGCGCGTCGATGTGATCGCGCCAGTCGTCAAAGATGCGTGGACGACCGCGCACGACGTTCCGCTTGGCGCCGCGTGGATCCGCCGCTCGGCCGATCGACAACTCCAGGCCTTGTCTTCGGTGTGTCCGCACCTCGGTTGCGCGGTCGGGTTCGACGGCCAGAACTTTCTGTGCCCGTGCCACAACAGCAGGTGGAGTGGCACCGGCGCGCTGGTCGCCAATGCTGGGCCGGCTCGGCGCGACCTCGATCCGCTGCCGATCGAGATCAAGGACGGCCGGCTGCGCCTGACCTGGGTGCGCTACAAGCTCGACACCGCGACGCGGGAGCCGGCGTGAGAGCTCGGCTCACCGAATGGATGACCGAGCGCGTGCGCGCTCTCTCGGATCAAACGCGACTCGGGATCCCGGGCGGACCTTCGCTCGCGTACGTGTTCGGGTGGGTGATCGTGATGTTCCTCGGCGTGGAGGCAATCACCGGCGCGGCGCTGTCGGCGTTCTACGCGCCTTCGACGGCGAGCGCGTGGGCGTCGGTCGCGTACGTCCAGGATCAGATCCCGCTCGGCTGGCTCGTTCGCGGCCTCCACTACCACGGCACGTCCGCGCTCGTGATCGTCACGGGGGTCCACCTGCTCCAGACCGCGATCTACGGCGCGTACAAGAAGCCGCGCGAGGTGGTTTGGTGGCTCGGTCTGGTCCTGTTCGTACTCGTGCTCGGCTTCGCGATCACGGGCTACGTGTTGCGCTGGGATCAGGCCGGCTACTGGGCGAATCACGTCGAGGTCGGAATCGCGGCGTCGGCGCCCGGTGGTCCGACGATCAAGGGCCTCGCGCTCGGCGGCAACGAGTACGGCAACCTGACGCTCACCCGGTTCTACTCGCTCCACGTGATCGCGCTCCCGGCGATCGCGCTGATCGTGGTCGGTGCGCACGTGTGGACGAGCCGCTTGCATGGTTCGACGCCGCGCTGGGGCCGTGACGGCCTCGCGGCGACGAAGCGCTGGCCGCGGCAGACACTGCGCGACGTGATCGCGATGGCGATCGCGTTCGCGATCCTACTCGGCTACGTGGTCTCGCAGCACGGCGCGGATCTGGCGGCGCCCGCCGATCCGTCCGCGGCGTACGACGCACGGCCGCTCTGGTACTTCCGCTGGCTGTTCGAGCTCCGCCACCTCGCGGGCGCGTACGAGCGGTTCGCGGCGCTGATCGCGCCGGTCGTGGTCGGCGGCTTGCTGGTCGGCCTGCCGCTCGTCGACCACGCGCCGGAGCGGTCGCCGACGAAGCGCATCCCGTTCGTCGCGGCCATCGTCGGACTGGTGCTCGCGATCGGCTTCCTGACTCTTCGCTCGTTCTCCCGCGATGCCGGCGACGCCGCACTCGCGAAGCGCGACAACGCGAACGAGATGCTCGCCTCGCGGGCGCGTGCGCTCGCGATCACGAACGGCGTGCCGATCACCGGCGCGCTCGACGTCTACAAGACGGTGCCGATGTACACGGCGCGCTCGATCTTCGAGCAGAAGTGCAAGGGCTGCCACGACGCGAAGAGCAAGGCCCGCAAGGGCCCGATCATCGGCGCGGGCCACGGCAATCGCGCGTGGTTCGAAGCGTTCCTGCATGCGCCGAGCGGCGACGCGTACTGGGGCCACACCAAGCTCGGCCCGACGGAGGATGCGATGAAGCCGGTCGATTTGACGCCTGCCGAGCTCTCGGATCTGACGGAGCTCCTGTACGCGCAGAGCGGCGCGAGCGACGCGGACGCGACGAAGCGCGACCGCGGCAAGGCGATCTTCGACAAGGCATGCACCGATTGCCACAGCGTCGACGAGGGCGTAGCCGGTGGCGTAGGCCCCGGGCTCGGCGATCTAGGAAGCCGCGACTGGTACACGAGCTTCATCTCGAATCCGAAGGCCGCGATCCACATGGGCAAGCAGAGCGAGATGCCGCGGTTCGATGGCGACCTCACGATCACCGAGCGCGATGCACTCTCCGGCTATCTCGTGTGGCTACGCACCGCGAGCCAGGCCGACCTCGACAAGCTCGGCCCGCTGTAGTCTGCTTCGCGGATGGCTGTTGCGTTCGAGTATCAAGAGCTGCTGCCGATCGGTCATCACGACGACACTCCGTTTCGCAAGTTGACCGGCGACCACGTCGCTACGTTCGAAGCGCGTGGCAAGACATTCCTCGAGGTCGCGCCAGAGGCGTTGACGTTATTGACGCGCACGGCGATGCGCGACATCGCGCACCTGTTGCGGCCGGGGCACCTCGCTCAGCTGAAGAAGATCCTCGACGACAAGGACGCGTCGCCGAACGATCACTTCGTCGCGCTCGAGCTGCTGAAGAACGCGAACATCGCGGCGGGGGGAATCCTACCGGGGTGTCAGGACACCGGCACCGCGATCGTGATGGGCAAGAAGGGCCAGTACGTGATCACGGGCGGCCGCGACGAAGAGGCGATCTCGCGCGGCGTGTTCGACACCTATCAGACCTCGAACTTGCGCTACTCGCAGGTCTCGCCGCTCGACATGTTCGAGGAGAAGAACACCGGCTCGAACCTGCCGGCGCAGATCGAGCTCTACGCGACCGACGGCGACGAGTACCAGTTCCTGTTCATGGCCAAGGGCGGCGGCTCGGCGAACAAGAGCCTGCTGTTTCAGGAGACCAAGGCGCTGCTCAACCCGAAGTCGCTCGCGGCGTTTCTCGATCAGAAGCTGCGCTCGCTCGGCACGGCCGCGTGCCCGCCCTATCACCTCGCCGTCGTGATCGGCGGGACGAGCGCGGAGCACACGCTGAAGACCGCGAAGCTCGCGTCGGCGCGCTACCTCGATCATCTGCCGACGAGCGGTGGCACGCGCGGGAACGCGTATCGCGATCTCGAATGGGAGGCGAAGGTCGTCGAGATCGCGCGGACAACCGGCATCGGCGCGCAGTTCGGCGGCAAGTACTTCGTCCACGACGCGCGCGTGATCCGGCTGCCGCGCCACGGTGCGAGCTGCCCGGTCGCGATCGCGGTGAGTTGCTCCGCGGATCGCCAGGCGCTCGGCAAGATCACGCGCGAAGGCGTGTTCGTCGAGCAGCTCGAGCAAGACCCGGCGAAGTACTTGCCCGACACGACGCACGATCAGCTAGAGGGCGAGGTCGTGAAGATCGATCTCGACCGGCCGATGAGCGAGATCCGCACGACGCTCGGGAAGTATCCGATCCGGACGCGGCTCTCGCTGACCGGCCCGCTGATCGTCGCGCGCGACATCGCGCACGCGAAGCTGAAGGAGCGGATCGATCGCGGTGAGGGCTTGCCGCAGTACCTCAAGGATCACGCCGTGTACTACGCGGGTCCGGCGAAGACGCCGGTGGGCTATGCGTCGGGCTCGTTCGGGCCGACGACGGCAGGGCGGATGGATAGCTACGTCGATCTGTTCCAGTCGCACGGCGGCAGCATGGTGATGCTCGCGAAGGGCAACCGCTCGAAGGACGTCACCGAGGCGTGCAAGAAGTACGGCGGCTTCTACCTGGGCTCGATCGGCGGTCCTGCGGCGCGGCTCGCGAAGGACTGCATCAAGAGCGTCGAGGTGCTCGAGTATCCGGAGCTCGGCATGGAGGCGGTGTGGAAGATCGATGTCGTCGACTTTCCGGCGTTCATCGTCGTCGACGACAAAGGCAATGACTTCTTCGCGAACATCGCGGGCGGGACTTCGACGAAGCACCTGCCCGTGAAGAGCTGACGAGCGCTGCACACCGCGCAAGGTTCGTACACGGGGGCGTAGGTAAAATCGCCGAGTTGAGCCGGCTCGCGCGTTGCAACGTGTGATCGCGTGGGCAACAACCTCCGGGCCGTCAGCGGGATGATCGAGACCCGGGAGCAGCTCGCCACGAGTGGCACGATCGTCGTCGAGACGCGCGCTGCGGCGCCGGTCATGGGCCGGCGGTATCCGCGTGCGCATCTCCAGATGATCGTCGTCGACGCGAAGCGTTAACGCCGCTTCTGCTTCGCGCGCGCGCGATATGCCTCGACGGCCGCGCGGTTGCCGCAGCCGCCATCGCAGAATCGCTTCGAACGATTCTTCGTGAGGTCGACGAGGACGCGCGAGCAGTCGGGGTACTCGCACGTCCGCAGGTTCGCGCGATCGCTGTGCGACGCCGGCTGGACTCCCGGCGCTGCCGTCACCGCCCGCATCGGCTGCGCCGCGGTCGTGTTGGTGATTCCCGGCTTGCTCGCACTGCGCGGCCGCTGGCACCTGCTGCGCCGCAGCTGCGGCACGATCACGATCTACGGGTTGGTCACGATCGCCGGCTGCCAGCTCTGTTACTTCAATGCGGTCGCGCATCTTTCGATCGGGGTCGCGCTCCTCCTCGAGTATCTCGGCATCGTGCTGATCGTCGGCTACTTGTGGCTGCGCCATGGTCAGCGGCCGCAGCGGCTCACCGTGATCGGCTCGCTCGTCGCGCTCGTCGGGCTCACGCTCGTGATCGACGTGTTCGGCGGCGCTCGTCTCGATCCGATCGGCGTGCTGTGGGCGCTCGGTGGCGCGGTCGGCCTCGCGACGTATTTCGTGATCTCCGGCAACAGCGATGACGACGTGCCTCCGCTCGTCCTTGCCGGCGGAGGCATGGTCGTCGGCGCGGTCGCGCTGCTCGTGGTCGGCGCGTTCGACCTGCTGCCGATGCACGCGACGTTCGGCACGGTCGCGTTTGCGGGACGTCACGTCGCGTGGTGGGTACCGGTCACGGGCTTGTCGGTGATCGCGGCCGCGCTCGCGTATGTCGCGGGCATCGGCGCGGCACGTCGGCTCGGGCCCCGGCTCGCGTCGTTCCTCGGGCTCACGGAGGTGCTGTTCGCGATCGTCGTCGCGTGGGCCCTGCTCGGCGAGCTACCGACCGGCGTGCAGCTCGGCGGCGGCGTGTTGATCATCGCAGGCGTGGTGCTCGTGCGGATCGACGAGGCCGCGCGTACCGCCGGACCGGTCACGTAACGTCGAATCGTCGGGCATTTCGACGGCCGGCTCGCTAGAGTGGTGCCGTGCCGGCTGCTCTTCCTACGTTCTCGCGCGGGCTTCGGCTCGTCCGTCTCGCCGTGTTCGTGATGCTGCTCCAGCTCGCGCTCACGATCCTGGTGACGGTCAAGACGCTGTACGTCGACAGCCCCGACTCCGCGAAGGAGGCGCTCAAGTGGATGCGCTACCTGTTGCTCGTGAACGGCGGCGCGGCGGCGGCGATGGGATTCGCGGCGGCGCGGTCGATTCCCGAGCTTCGCCGTGGCTCGATCGCGGCCGGCGGCCTGGTGACGGCTGCGATCGGGTTCGCGATCGCGACCGTGATGCTGTTGTGGACCTGGCACGTGCTCCAGAACTTCGTCGATGTCGTGTTCGATCCGTCGAGCACGCTCGACGACATGATGGCCGCGGCCGATCAGCTCTCGTCGCTGAAGACGGTCGCGATCGTCAAGGACCTCGCGTATGCGGTCGGCTTGATCGCGTTGATTCGCGTCGTCCAGCGCTCCGCCGCGCACAACGATCAGCTCGGCCTGCGCGACGAGGCGGGCAGCACGAGCCGTGCATTGATCGTGATGCTCGTCGCGGATCTGTTCTGGCAGCTCACGTACGGGCTCGGCGGCAGCGCCGGTGTGATGGGCCTCGTCGGCTCGCTGCTGGTCAGCGTGTACTGGATCTACTGCCACGTCCGGCTCGCGCGCTTCCTCTACAACGCGGCCTGGTTCATGAACGAACCGCACGAGCTGCCGGTCGCGATGGTCGTGAAGATGGACAAGCCGGCAGCGAAGCCTGCGGTCAAGCCGGCGCGCCCGTCGCAGCCCGTGGCTCGGCCGTCGCAACCCGCGATCCGCCCGTCGGCACCCGCGGTCGCAGCGCAACCGGTTGCGACCGCACCGAAGCCCGTCCCGCCGACTGCGCCGATCGCAGCGCCATCGCCGCGACCGGAGACACCGGCGAGCACGACCGAGCTCGAGCCGGACGGCCCGCGCTTCCTGCGCTAGCGCTACAGCTTGAATGCCCACGTCAGACCGGCGCGGACTTCACCGCCGGCTGACCCGACTCGCGCTCGAAGCGAGGACCACGCTGTCGATGTCGACGACGAGCTCGAAGTTGTGCGCGATGCCGGCGTTGACCACGGCCGTGGGCGTCGATCTGGCCGGTCTCGGCGACCGCCGCGTCGGTGCCCATGAACAGCGCGAGCCGCAGGCGCCGAGTCGTCATCCCGAGTAGCTCCCGCAGTTTACCGAGATCGCGCTAGCTAGTAAAGCCGCGCGCGATCGCCGACGGTGGGGCACATGGATGTCCCGCACGTCGGTATCGATTTCGGCACCACCAACTCCGCCGTCGCGATCAGCGACGACGCGGGGCGCGTCGAGCTGGTACCGCTCGGCGGTGCGAACTACTGGCGCACGGTCCTCTACTTCGAGCCCGGTGGCGCGACGAGCGCGGGAGCACCGGCGATCGCGCGCTACGTAGAGACCGGCGGCGAGGGCAGGCTGGTCCAGTCGATCAAGAGCCACCTCGCGAGCTCGTCCTTCTCGAAGACCCAGATCTTCGGCCGGCGGTGGGCGCTCGACGACATGATCGCGGCGTACCTGCGACTCGTGCGCGCCGCGGCACCGCGCGACCTCGGCACGCGCTGCGTGGTGGGACGACCGGTGCGTTACTGGGGCGCCGACTCGGCCGACGACGACGCACGAGCGGTCGAGCGGATGACGAACGCACTCGCGAAGGCCGGATTCAGCGAAGTGGTATTCGAGTACGAGCCGGTCGGCGCCGCGGCGAGCTACGCGGCGCGCCTCGATCACGAGGAGCTGATCGTCGTCGCCGACTACGGCGGCGGCACCACCGACTTCTCGGCGATTCGCGTCGGCCGCGGTCCCGCGCAGGTGCTCGCGACCGGCGGCATCGGCGTGTCGGGCGACGCGTTCGACGCGCGCGTGATCGACGCGGTCGTCGCACCGGCTCTCGGCCGCGGCTCGCGCTACACGACCGACGAAATGGGTGGCGAGGCACCGGTGCCGGCGTGGTTGTACGGCCACCTCCGCCGCTGGCACTTGCTGTCGTTCTTGAAGGAAGAAGCGACCCAGCGCTTGCTCACGCGCGTCGTGCGCGGCGCACTCGAGCCGAAGAGGATTTCGCTTCTCGTCCAGGTCGTCGAGGAGGATCTCGGCTTACCGCTCCATCAAGCGGTCGAGGGTGCGAAGGTCCGGCTGTCGCATGCTGCTGCCGAGCGCGTCGCGCTGCGTGCGCTCGAGCTCGACCTCCCGATCACGCGCGCCGACTTCGAGACCTGGATCAGCGAGGACCTCGACGCGATCGATGGCGTGCTCGCCGACGTGCTCGCGCGTGCGGGTGTCGAACGCAGCGCGGTCGATCGAGTGTTCGCGACCGGCGGCAGCTCGCTCGTGCCCGCGGTGCGCGGCCGGCTCGCCGCGCGCTTCGGTGCAGACAAGCTCGTCGGCGGCGAGGAGCTGACCTCCGTCGCGTGGGGCCTCGCGGCACGCGCGCGCGAAGTGTTCAGTGGTCTTTGAGGAACTGATCGAGGAGCGCGTCGAACGCGTCCGGATCGTCGAGCCAGACGAAGTGGCGCGTCTTCGGCACGACGACGATCTTCTTGTCGGCGATCGGCTTCACCATCGTCTTGTACATGCCCTGCAGACCACCGTCGGCGAGCACGAGCAGGAATGGCGCCTTGATCGAAGCGACCTTGTCGCGCAGGTCCGTCTTGACGAGCTCGTAGATCGCATCGCCGATTGCATGGCGATCCGATTTCGCGATCGCCGGGAGATATGGCTCGATTCGCTTCGGATCGGTCGTCATGCTCGAGTACGCGGCGCGCACTTGATCGACGAGCTCGTCGTCGCCCGCCTGCGCCCACATGTTGCGCAGCGTGTGCGCGGTCTCCGGATCGTTATCGCCGAGCGCGGGCCCTGCATCGATGACGATCACGCCGCCGATCAGATCAGGTGCGGTCGCCGCGAGCCAGTACGCGATGAACCCGCCCATGCTGTGGCCGACGATGATCGGCTTCTCGAGCCGGTGCGATCGGATGTAGCGCACCAGGTCCTTGCGGACGGCGGCGGCGAGCGGAGGCTTCGTCGGTTTCTCGCCGGCGAACCCGGCGAGCGTGAGCACGTGGGATTCGACCTTGCCGTCGAGGTGCGCGACGACATCGTCGAACACCGCGCCGGGACAGCCCAGGCCGGGGATGAAGATCACGGGCCGGCCTTCGCCGGTCACGGAGTCGTGGAACGAGCGCGGCTTGTAGCCCTTGTTATCGATGAACGGCGTCGCGTCATCGTCGTCGCCGTCGTGATCCTGCGCGTGCTTCGGCGCGGGCGCCGAGCCGCACGCGGCGCCGGCGAGCGAGATCACCGCGACGCAGGCCAGGAAGCGCACGCGGCGACCCTACCGCACGGTCGCCATGGCGCTGGCACGCGCGCGCCTTAATCGTCGTCGCCGGGACCGCTTCGTCTTCGAGTTGGCGCGCTCGAGGGCCTCGGCGGTCTCGTAGCGATACGATCCGTGGAGCTCGACCACGTGATCGATCTACGCGGCGTCCGTGGTGGTCGCGTCGCGGTTCGGTGACGGCTGGCGCTACTTCAAGCCTGCGAGCCCGGCCTTCGCGGCCGTGGCGACAGCCGGATCGGCGTCGTGCGCGGCGGAATCGAACCACGTGCGTGCGGCGGCGGTGTCACCGCGCTCCGCGATCAACCGGCCCAGCATGACGGCCGCGCGGCCGCGGCGCAGGGCGTGCGGCGCGCGATCGAGGAAGGCGACGAGCGCGTGCTCGGCTTCGGTCTTGCGGCCGGCCTTGGTCAGCGCGACCGCTTCGAAGTAACGGGCATCACCTGCGAGCGGATCGTCACCGCCCGCATCGGCGGCGGCTGCAAGCTCGCGTGCGGCGTCGGCGGACTTGCCCGCGCGAAGGAGCTGCCAGCCTGTCGAGAAGTGGACCTGCCACCCGGTGACGGGCTTCGCTTTGGCGAGCTGCGCGATCGCGTTCGACGGTGCCTCGTTCGGCGACGCGTCCGCCATCGTCTGAAGCGGCGGAACCTCCGGCTTCGTCTGGTCCTTTGGTGCTGGCTCGGTCTTCGGTGTCCCGCTCGAGATGCGCGGGCCGTCGGCAACGTGGTTCGTCGGCGGCTTCGAGGCAGCTGGCCCGGTGGGCGTTTGCGCGGCATTCGTTGGCGCGGCGATCGTTGTCACGGCGTTCGTCGCAACGGCGGTCGTTGCGGCAACGTTCGTCGCGACGTGACTCGGAGGGGCGGCAAGCGTCGGCGACGTCGCCGCGGCAGTCGCCGGAGGTTGCGTTTGCATTTGCGTTTGCGTGATCGCCGGTGTGACGTCCGCCGTGATCACCGGCGCTTTCCACGCCTGACCTGACGCCAGGAACACCTCTTCCTGACCCGCGATCCGGAGACGCGCCGAGCCTTCCTTCACCCAGACCTCGCGGATCGAATCCTTGGTCACCGCGATCTCGTACGTGCCTTCGCCTTCGAGCTCGCCGTCCTTCGCGGCGACGCGCACGCGGTCCCCGTGTGGCAACTCCGACACCGCGACGCTGATCCGACCGGCGTGCAGCCGCACGACCTCGTCGGTGCCATTCGCACCGTGCGTGACCTCGCGCTCGAAGTCCGCGGCCGCCGAGGCTTCGATCTGCGCGCGGTGCTCTTCGCTAGCGGCGGCTTTGATCTTCGCGCTGCCATGCGAGAAGTGGACGACCATCATCACCGTCGCCGCAGCGGCGAACGCGCCGGCACTGAAGCCACCGACCACGAACGGCCAGCGCGGCTTCACTTCGCGGCGGTCGTCGGCAGCGGCGCGCAGCAGCGACGCGCGCATCGCTTCGACGCGTTGGTCGTCGGGCGCGGGCGCATCGAGATGCTTCGCGAGCGTGCTCAGCTGATCGACATCGAGATCGTCATCGCGGTTGGAGCTCACGAGTCACCTCCTTCGATCGCGGCGCGAAGAGCGCGTCGCGCGTCGTGCAGGCGGCGCCACAGCGTGCCGGGGCGAACATCGAGGATGCGCGCGGCTTCGATACCGGGCACGTCCTCGAGGTCGCACAGCACGTAGGCGGTGCGCAGATCATGGGGAAGCTCCTCGATCGCTCCGGCGAGCCGATCGAGTTGTTGTGCACGCATCGCGGCATCGGCAGGGCCGGTCGCGCCCGGAATCGGCTCGGGCACGCGTGCGTAGGCGTCGCGCCGCCGCTTCGCGCCGCGGACGTAGTGGCGGACCAGGTTCGCGGCGATGCCGTACAACCAGCTCTTCACCGCGCCGCCGCCGGAGTACTTCTTCGCCGAGCGCCACGCCTCGAGGAACGTCGTCTGGACGAGGTCGTCGATCTCCGACGCCTCGCTGCGCAACAGCCGCGAGATCAAGCGATGGACCGCGACGTGGTGGCG
The DNA here is from genome assembly GCA_040004535.1 of Deltaproteobacteria bacterium. Lineage (GTDB taxonomy): Bacteria > Myxococcota_A > Polyangia > Haliangiales > Haliangiaceae > JABFXX01. Next base: position 18,799 of record JBDUAS010000017.1, on the reverse strand, counting down.
GTCGAACAGTGCACCGAGCGCCGCGTTATCGCCGACGCCGCACGCCGCGAGCAACGCCTCGTCGGAGATCTCCGAGATCGCGACGCGGCGCTCGTCGAGACGGCGCAGCGGTACGACCTGACCGCCCTGGCGCGGCAGCGGGATCGCAGGATTCGACTTCGTCCCTCTCATCGAGACCCCCAGCGCAGGCCGAGCCCGAGCTCGAACGTGCCGATCGATTCGCCCGGCAACACGAGCTCCTCCGCCGGGATCCCGACGGGCATCTGCGTGCCCGGCTGCAACCCATACGGTTGGCCGTGGCCGAACGGCGCGAGCGTGACCGCGGCGATGCCATCGAGATAGAGGTTGTCGGTGATCGCGACCGCGAGGCGCATCGTGGCGGCCGCGCGCGGCGTCACCGTCGCGGCGTGCAGGTGATCGTTGAGATCGAGCGCGTAGGCGTGGTCGGGATTGTGCTCGGCGCAGTCGATGTCGATCTGCGGCTCGACGCAGCCGGTGTCTTGCGGGTCGCACGTCGGCGGCCTCCGGCAACCGTCGATCCGCGAGGTCGTCATCCGCCCGAGCCCGAGCCCGAGCTCCGGGATCAACTGCATCCGCCCGAGTTGCTTCGTGTAGCTCGCGGTCGCTAGCGCCGACAGATCGCTGCGCGCCGCGGCGGTCTGACCGACCAGGATGTCCTGGGTCGCGTAGCGGCCACGCGCGCCGAAGCACCACGCGCCGAGCGACGCGCATGCACCGGCGGCGATGCCACTCCACCGGGTGCCATCGAACGTCCAGCTCTGATCGACCGCCGCCATCACCGAGATGCCGAGCTCTCGCGTGCTTGCCGGCGCGGCGACCTCGGCTTCGACATCGGCACCCGGCGCATGTGACGGCGCCGCGGGCCGCAGGTCGAAGAACCCGTTCGCCGCGGGCTGCGGCGGTGCAAAATCATCCGCGACCCACGAATCGATCCACGATGCCGCGACGACGGCGTCGCTGACCGTGCGGCCTTCGCTCTGCATCCCGGTCTTCACCGCGATCGCGAGCCCGCCAGCGCTCCCGAGCTCGACCGCCGCGAGCACCGTCTTGCATCCGGCCGGCGCAGCTGCATCGACCACGACCCCGAGCTTCACGAGCTCGACGGTCACGCTCGCGACCGCCGCGGCATCGCCTTCGAGCTGCGCGTACGGCTTGCACGGCTCCGCCGCAGCGGGAGCCGCGGCGAGCAAGAGGAGGGCGAACGAACGAGTCACGTCATCTATATAGTGCCCGCCCGCGACCTCGCCTTCGCGCGGGGTTGCACCTTGAAACATGGCGCAAGCCCCTAGTGGTTTCAAGTGCTTAGTCGATGAAGTACGGCACGACCTGCGCCAGATCCGCGCGCGCCATGAACGTTGGCTTCTGATTTTCTATCGCGCAGCACTGAGCGGTCCGAAACGGCGGGAACGAAGGTCGCCCGAGCAGGTGTGCGCCGAGCCCACTGATCGACGGCTCGTGACCGACGACGATCACCGCTCCACCGGCCGCGAGGACCTCACCGGCCGCGACGCGCGGTTGCGCACTCGGTTCGAGCGCGCGCAGCGAGCGCAGCATGCCGAAGTAATCGAGGCTCTGGGCGAGCAGCTCGGCGGTCTGGACCGCGCGCGGCAGCGGCGAGCACACGATCGCATCGGGCTCGACGCCGTTCTCGCGTAACAACCGGCCGAGCACGCGCGCCGCTTCGCGGCCCTTCGCATTGAGCCAGCGATCGCGATCGCTGCCGGCTTCGTCTTCGGGAACGGCTTCGCCGTGACGTACGAGATAGATCTTCACGGCGTGGTCTCCTCGGGAGGTAGCGCGTCATCGGAGCCGCCGGAGCCGGTCTCGATCCCACCAGAAGATGGCGTTTGCTTGCACTGCGGTGCACTCGCGAGCGAGAGCACGTCGAGTGCGATGGCGTTCTTGTCGTCCAGCTTCATCGCTTCACGGCCGGTAGAAGGATCCCACAATCGGACGTCGCCGTCGCCGTCATCGTACGCGAGCGTCGTCGCATCGAGCCAGCGGGTGGCGAATCGGCTCTTCGCGGTGAGCAGGTGCTTGAGCGCCGCGGTCTTGGTATCGGCGACGTACAGCGATGGCGCCATGTCTTTGGCACACGGATCCACCGCGGTCGCGAACGCGAGATGCGCCTTGTCGGGCGACAGCGCGACCGAGTCGTGCGCGGCCGCATGCGACTCCGGGACCTGGATCGTCGCGTTGCCGACCTTGAGTGCGGGCGCGATCGCCGGATCGCCCATCCACGCAGCGTCGACACCCGCGAGGTCACGAACGAAGCGACCCTCGTCGAGCGTGAGCTCGATCCGCGGCGTCGGCAGTGGCTGCGAGACCTTCGCGAGCTTGCCGGTCGACTTGTCGATCGACGACACCGTCCAATCGCGGAGTCCCCAGCGACCGTTCGCCGCCGCGGTCGCCGCGAGCACCTGATCGCCGGCTGCGTAGCCGACCGACGCGGCGCGCGCACTGGGCAGGATCACGCGCTTGCCGATCAGCTTCCATTCGCTCGCATCCAGGATCTCGATCCAAGCGCGCTCGAGCAGCGGCGGCAGCGCGTCGTCCTTCTGGTGATCGATCTTGTCGAAGCCGAGGAGTGCGACCTCCGCACCGGACGGCGCGCGCACGACACCCGCGACCTGATAGTCGGTGTGGCTGAGCCGCAGGTAGCGATGCGAGTCGCGATCGTACGCATAGAGCTCGCCTCGGCTCGACGACGGTTGCACGCCGTCCCGCGCCGGCCACTTGAACGCGCCCCGCCGGCCTACCAACCACAAGCCGGTCTTGATCCGGCGCTGATACTCGTCGTGGATCTGGGTCGCGAGCGCCGCGACTGCCTGGCCGTGCGGCGTCGCGCGGAACGCGGCGAGCTCGGGGTCCTTCTCGAATGCGACGCCGTACTTGAAGTAGTCGCCCGCGATCGCCGCGACGATATGATCGACGGCGGCCGCGTGATCGCCCAGCTGCGACAGCGCGACCGCGAGCAAGCGCTGGGCATCGAGGTGCTGCGGGTCTTTTTGGACCGCGAGCTCGCACGCGGAGCGCACTGCGGCCCAGTCACGGGTCTTCGCCTTGTACGCGACGAGTGCCTTGTCGTATGCGTTGCCACCTTCATTCCACAGGAAGTTGAAGCGGCCGATCTTGTCGACACCGAGCGGCGGCAGCCCGATCGGAGCCGCGATCGTCTTGCCAGCACCGCCGTCTTGCTTCGTAACCGGGGCTCCATTTTTTTTCCCGCACGCGCTCACAATCGCGACCAGCACGACCAGCCGTGATATTGCTTGCAGCACCAACGGAGGATGCCATGAAGACCGCACTATTCGCGATGTTGCTCGCGTTCGGGGCTGCTTGCAGTCACGACAAGAAGCCGGTGGCCCCGACGCCGCCGACCGAGACCAAGAAGGCCGTGCCGGCTGCCGACAACAAGCAGCTCGAGGCCGTGCAGAAGAACACGCAGGTCAGTCCGAACCTCGCGCTGTCGGGCGACATCATGCAGATGTGCGGCATCAAGGCCGCAGCGACCGCGGCGCCGCCGCAGTTCGACTACGACAAGGACGAGCTGACGCCGGATGACCGCACCGTGCTCGATCAGCTCGCGACGTGCATGATGACCGGCGCGCTCAAGGGCAAGGCGGTCTCGCTGATCGGTCGCGCGGATCCGCGCGGCACCGAGGAGTACAACCTGAGCCTCGGCTCGCGCCGCTCGGGCTCGGTCAGCACGTACCTCGAGCACCTCGGCGTGCAGCAGGTCCAGCTCGCGGTGACGACCCGCGGTGCGCTCGACGCGACCGGCACCGACGAAGCCGGCTGGTCGAAGGATCGCCGCGTCGACGTGCTGCTGAAGGTCGACTGACCTCGTACTCGATCAGGGTTCGGTCCGATGATCTCGTGGATCGGTCGCCGACCCTTCGCTCGAAGCCCAGCTTACGGCGCGACGCTCGCGACCGCCACTCTGCGTCGGGGACCGGTTCCACGCGATCAGCCGAAACTTCGACACCCGAGGTTTGACCCTCGATCGTTCGGTCGCCGGATCGAGTACGACTACGAGTACGACTACGAGTACGAGATGCTAGGCTCGTCGCGACATGGCACTCGAGCACGTCGCGCAGGGCCAAACTCGGTTCTTCACGCCGGGTGTCGCCCCCGATCCGCGCGGCATCTTGCTCGGCCGCTACTGCCTGATGACGTTCCCCACGCTCGAAGGCGCGGTGAGCTGGCTACGCTTGTACTCGTCCGAAGCGTCGCTCGACGAGCTGATCTCGGGGCTCACGATCACGAAGGCGCGCACTGCGCTGGGCAGTCGCGAGATCCTGATCCAGATCCCGGCGGTGTCGTCGTACGCCGCCGATCGCGCGGCGCGGCTCGCCCGGCTCGTCGGCGGCGCGATGTACACAGGCACCGCGAAGCACTTCGTCAAGTACCGCGACGATCGGTCGCCATACGGCTACGACGCGATCGATATCGGCACGATGCCCGCGTCGACCGACTTCATGGTCCACGGCGACGAGTTCACGCAGGGCTACGTCCACGAGGGCGACCTGCCGTTCAACCGCCTCCTGTTCCGGCTCAGCGTGCGCAAGATTCCCGGCGCCGATCGGCTGTCGCCCGAGGATCGCGCGGACCTGTTCCTCGCGGTCGCGCACGGCCTGTCCGACGGGATCATCCGCTATCTGTGGCGCAACCGGGTCGAGGCGCAGGCCGGTCTGTTCAACCCGCGGACGACCAGCGCGTTCGACGATCACGCGCGCGACCGCGGCTACATGTGGATCCGAGTTCGCAACCTGCCCGAGCGGATCCTCCAGCTGTTCCTCGGCACGCCGGGCATCGACGTGTTCAAGCCCGCAGGTGCGAACGCCGCGGTCGCGGTCGGGTACGAGCATCCGATCGATCTCGCGTCGTGCCAGTCGGTGTTCGCGGCCGAGACGTTCCACGTGTTCTGGCCCGGTGATCGCGTCGATCAACTACCGGGCCCGCTCGCGCTCAGCGACATCGGCGATCTCACGCGCGTCGATCTCGAGCTCGACAAGCCGCGTGCGCCTGTCGAGCACTCCGGCGGTGCCGCCGATCCGATCGGCGTCGAGCTCCGGCTCGCGGCCGCGATGGGGCCACCGCGTCGCGTCGTCGCGACGTTGATCCCGGTCAACCAGGCGGCGCGGCTCAAGCGGATCTTGTTCGCGCTGCCGCCCGTCTCGTTGCGCGGCCAGCGGATCTCGTACACCGATCGCGGCGTCCTCGTCGTCGGCACCGAGAACCTCGACGTCATCCCGCTCGGCCAGCTGCTGTGCGAGCTCACGCCGGGCCTGCTCGTGCCGCTCGGCATGGACGTCGTGCCGCGCGTGTCACCCGAGGTGCTCGCGCGCGCGCTCGGTCACGCGACCGGCATCATCACGGTGTTCACGCCCGACGGAAAGCCTTTCCAGATTCCGGAGAGCGCATTCACGTCGCTCGAGCGGCGCGCGCTCGCGAAGCTCGATGTCGAGCGCGCCGGCGTCGACGATCTCGGCGCCGAGGTCGGCGAGGAGGCGCGTGTGATCAACGATGCGGTCGGCCGGTTCGCGCTGTGGGGCTTCCCCGATGCGGCCGATCGCAAGCTGCTGCCGCCCGCGGGCGGTGGTGACAACACCAAGTAATGGCGCAAACCCACGTCCGCGTGTTCCTCGAGCGGTTCGTGAAGCCGCTCGTCGCCGGCGGCGAGCTTCACGTCGGTGCGCCGATTCCATATGCGGATGTCGAGCGCTGGGAGACCGAGCTCGATGCCGCGACGGTCGAGCTGGTCGCGGTCGACGAGGCGCGCACGAACGTGTTGTCGACGCTCGTCGTGCGGCCGCCGTCACTCGTGCTCGCAGGCGACGACCTCGCGCTCGCCGCGGGTCTTCACAACGCGCTGTTCCTCGTCCATCCGCGCGCGGATCTGTGGTCGGTCAGCGATCGCCAGCGCCGCCGGATCATCGACAACGCGCTGTCGCTCGTGAGCCGGCCGCTGACCCGCGAGCGCAAGCGCGTGATGGCGCGCCACGCGCTGCTCCACAACCTGTTTCATCTGTCGCGTCGCGATACGACCGTGTCGTGGTGGACCGGCCGCGCGCGGTTTCAAGGTCAGGTCCCGTCGAAGCGGTTGACCGCGTGGCCCGGGTTACGCCGGGTCCGCGAGGAGCACACCGACGTCGGCTTCGACGAGCTGCTCGCGGTCGCCGACACCCAGGCGATCGTCGCGACGCTGTTGCGGCGCACGCCGCTGACCCAGCTCCTCGACAGCCAGCCCGGCGCACCGCCGCTGCACTGGGAAGACGCGGTGTTCGTGCTGCGCGACACCGAGCTCGCGCGTGCGGTCGCGTACCACCTCACGCCGTCGGCGTCGCCCGCCGAGCAAGTCAAGGAGCCGTCGCGGCTCGCCGCGGCGTTCGAGCAGATGCTCGAGCGCGCGCCCGACGAGGCCGACGTTCGCGCGGTCGCCGCGTTCCTCGTCCACATCTGCGCGCTGTTCGCGCTCGCCGAGATCCACATGCGCGAGCCGAACGCGAAGTCGCCCCTGATCTCGACCGTGCTCGCCGCCGAAGCCGCGGGGCAACGCCCGCGCGGCTTGCAGACGCTACTCGCGCTGCCCGGCGCACTCGCGCTCGTCGATCCACGGCTCGCGAATCCGCCGGGCCTCGGCGGCTTGCCCGCGCTCGCCCAGCGTTGGCGCATCCATCGCGCGCAGATCGGCGAGTTGCTGTCGGACCCCGTGATCGACGCGCTCGCCCAGCGCCTGCGCCGTCATCTGCGGCCCGCGCAGGCGCTTGCGATCTAACGCGTGACCATCTTCGCGAACGACCGCGACCTGCTCGACCGCTTTCGCCGCGGCGAGCGAGCCGCACTCGCGGCGGTGTTCGAGCACTACGTCGACGACGTCGCGACGCTCGCGCGGCGCGGGTTCACGATCGAGAGCAGCGGTCACGTCTACGTCCGCGGTGCGACGCGCGATGGCGAGTTCGAGCTGGTGCAGGAGACGTTCGCGAAGGCGTTCGCGGAGAAAGCGCGGCTCGCGTTTGACGGGCTGTCGCCGTATCGGCCGTACCTGATGCGGATCACCAAGAACCTCATGATCGATCGCTATCGCGCGGAGCAAAAGGACGCGCGCACGTTCGGGGTCGACATCGGCGAGCTCGATGCGCTTCAACCGGCGGCAGAGGAGCCACCGGATCTGCACTGGCAGAAGCTCGCGGCCGCGACCACCGAGTACATCGCGACGCTGGGCAAGGAGCAACGCGATCTGGTGCGCCTGCGGTTCGAGGAGGGCACGTCCCAGGAGCGGGTCGCGGAGGCGCTCGGCTGGACCCGCCGCAAGGTCCGTACGCTCGAGACCGAGGTCCACAAAGGGCTGCGTAGCTGGTTGAAACAACGGGGCTTCATCGAGATTTGAAATTAGTGTGGCCGAAGTCGCTCCGATCTCCGTAGGGGTTAGGTGGATGACGCTTGATCGACACCACGTTCCGGGATACGGCGAGGCCCCGTGAACGGCGACGATCGTACAGGGCGGCTCATCTCGCGCCTGTTGAGCGGCCGCGATCAGCTGTCGCGCGGCGAGAAGGACGCGATCCTCGACGGCGTGCTCGCCGACGCCGCACCGACCCGGCGTGCGAAGTGGGGCTGGCTCGTGTTGCCGGCACTCGCGCTGGCAGGGTTCCTGCTCGTGCCGTGGCGCTCGAGCGTGCCGCGCACGGACTTCGCGGCGCGCGGCGGTGGCCAGCCGGCCGCGGTCATGCACGTGAGCTGCGCGGGCGGTTGCACCGAGGGCTCGAAGCTCGTGTTCGACGTCCACGGCACCACGGGCTATCGCTACTTCGCGGCGTTCGCGCAGCGCGGGGACGGCGTCGCGCTCTGGTACTTTCCGACCGCAGACACCGCGACCGGCATCGACCTCGCGAGGCTACCGGCGACCGGCATCGTCGATCGCTCGGTCGTGCTCGGCACCGAGCATCCGGCCGGCACCTATCACGTCTATGGCGTGTTCTCGCGCGAACCACTCGCACGGTCCGCGATTCGTGACGCGTTCGATCCGACGCACCTGACAGCAGGCGAGGGGACGAAGGTCGTGAGCACGCAACTGGTGGTGCGATGAGAGGTCGCTACGTACTCGTACTCGTGCACGTACTCGTGCTCGTTCTCGTGCTCGTTCTCGGTCTGAACGCAGCCGATGCCGCCGGCGCTCGCGTGTCCTACGCGATCGTGATCGGCAACAACGCTCCTCCGCCCAGCGGCACCTCCGAAACCCTGCAGCCTCTCCGCTACGCCGACGACGACGCGATCCGCTACTACCAGCTGTTCTCGCGGTTCGCGCAGACCCACCTCCTCGTCGTCGCCGATCTGCCGACCCAAAAGCGTTACCCGGAGATCGCCGCGGCCGCGACGCTGCCGACGCTCGCGAATCTGAAAGCCGTCGTCGCCGACCTCGCGATCCAGATGCAGCGCGACCGCGCGCGTGGTGACAAGCCAATCTTGTACTTCGCGTTCAGCGGCCACGGCGCGCGCGACGATCACGGCGGCGCCTTCCTCGCGCTCCTCGACGCGCCACTGACCCAGGACGTGCTCTACGAGCTCGTCGGTGGCCTGCCCACCGAGTTCACGCACCTGATCGTCGACGCGTGCAACGCCGGCGGAGTGGTCGGCGTGCGCGGCGGTAGCACGTTCTTCGCGAGCGAGGCCAACACGCAGACCGCACCGACGACCGCGGCCGAGGTCGAGCCGATCCTGCAGGCGACGCCGCTCGCTTCGCATCCGAACATAGGCGTGATCCTCGCGACCACGCTCGGCCAGGAATCGCACGAGTGGTCCGCGATCGAATCCGGGGTGTTCACGCACGAGCTGCTGTCGGGCCTGACCGGCGCCGCGGACGTCAACGGCGACCTCGTGATCGAATACACCGAGATCCAGGCGTTCGTGGCCTCGGCGAATCGCGACATCAAGGATCCCCGCGCGATTCCGCAGATCATCGCGCGGCCGCCGGCTGCGAGCTTGCGCGAGCCGCTGATCGCACTGCGCTCGCTCGCCGGCACGCATCTCGTGCGCGGCGATGCGTCGAAGCTCGGCCATTTCTTCGTCGAGCTCGAGAACGGCCAGCGCTACCTCGACGCGCATCCCGACCGCGGCTCGACGATCTCGTTCGCGGTCCCCGACGCCACGCCGGCATATCTCCGCACCGCGGACGGCGAGGTCTCGCTGCCGGTGCGCGGTGCGATCGCGCTCGCGAGCCTCGTGCTCGGTCCGCGCGCAGTCGGTAGCCGCGGCAGCATCGACGATTCGTACCAGCGTGCCTTGTTCGCTTCGGGTTACGGCCGCGCCTACTACCAGGGCTTCGTCGACAGCACCGGCTCGCTCGGCGTGACGTTCGCCGACGAGAGCGACACCACTCGCGCACGGCCTCGCGGTCCCGGGCTCGCGTACGGGCTCACCGCGCTCGCCGGCGTCGCCGCGATCGCCTCGGTCACGACCGGCGTGCTCGCGTACGACGCACGCTCCGACTTCAACGCGACGACGCTACAGAAGCCGGCCGACGACGCGAAGCATCGCTACGCGCGCGACCTGCCGATCTCGATCGCGACCGGCGTGACCGCCGTCGCCGCCGGTGTCGCCGCGTACTGGCTTTGGCCGCGCGCGCCGGTCCACATCGAACCGACCGCCGAGGACGGCGCATATGGAGTCGGGATGGAGCTGTCATGGTGAAGACGATCCTGTGCGCGGTGCTCGCGACCGCCTGCTCGCTGTCGGGGACGAAGAACCACTGCGAGACCCAGGCCGACTGCCTCGACGGCTTCACGTGCAGCGCGCTCGGCGAATGCACTCGAGGCTCGGGCTCGGACTCGACGTGCATGCCGGTCACGTGCGGCACCCATTGCGGCGACCTCGACGATCACTGCGGCGGCACGCTCGCGTGCGGCGCGTGCCCGGATCACTGCACGAACAACGAACCGGATCCGAGCGAGACCGACCTCGACTGCGGCGGCGATTGCGGGCCGTGCGCGACCGGCCTGCATTGCGCACAGACGTCCGACTGCAAGAGCGGCACGTGCGATGCGGGCACCTGCCGCCCGGGCACCTGGTCGACGGTCGCGCCGATGCCGACCGCCCGCGATCGGCTCGCAGCGGTCGCCGGTGCCGACGGCCTCATCTACGCGATCGGCGGCATGAGCTCGACCGGTGCGAGCAACGCGGTCGAGGCCTACGATCCGATGACCGACTCGTGGAGCACGCGCGCGGCGATGCCGACGCCGCGGTTCGAGCTCGCCGCGGTGCTCGGTACCGACGGCAGGATCTACGCGATCGGTGGCGACTTCGCCGACGTCAGCAATCCGGGTCACTCGATCATCGCCGAGGCCTATAACCCCGCGACGAACACCTGGCAGTCGCTGCCATCGCTTCCGGTCGGACGCGACGAGCTCGCGGTCGCGGCTGACGGCAACGGCATGATCTACGCGATCGGTGGCTTCGACGGCACCACGCTGGACACGCTCGGCTCGGTCGCTACCTGGAACGTCGGTGACACGAGTTGGTCGACGCTGCCCGATGCGCTGACGACCGCGCGCAATCTGCACGGTGCCGCGACGTTGTCCGACGGCAAGATCTACGCGGTCGGTGGCGAGCACGGCCTCGCGACCGGCGAGATCGACGCGTTCGAGTACTACCAGCCCGGCGCCTCCGGCTGGCACACGCTCGCGCCGATGCCGACGCCGCGCAAATCGCTCGGCGTCGCGGCGCTGGGCGCCTCGCTCTACGCGATCGCCGGCAGCCGCTACAACACCACCGGCATGCGCTTCACGAGCGTCGTCGAGGTCTACGACGCGACCGCACACACGTGGTCGCAGGTCACGAGCCTCCCGAGCGGCCGCTTCGACCACGCGGCGGTCCCGCTCGGCGGCAAGATCTACGTGATCGGCGGCGAGCTCGAGCAAACGAACGCGCGAACCGGCATCGTCGACGTCTTCACTCCCGATCCCTGACCTGAAATTAATTCGGCCGAGCGAGCGCGGCCTCCGTAGGAGCGGGCATGAAACGCTTCCAGGTCTTCGCGCTCCTCGGTTTGTCGCTCGCCGCCTGCGGTGGTGGTGCCGGCGCTGATTCTAACCTCGACACTTCGAACCGCGATCCGCGGTGCGTCGCGGCGTGTCCCGCGACGATGCCGCAATACGCCGGCGTCGGCGCGGTCTGCGATACGCAGAGTCGTGGCGAGTGTCTCGACCTGTGCGAGGCGCGGATCGCGGGCCTGCCCACTCTCTGTCAGAGCTGCCTGCTCGAGAACGCGTGCTTCGGCCCCGACGGCTGCTTCGGGTCGCAGACCGGCGGTTCCTGCGACCAGACGTCGTGCACGCTCCAGAGCGAGTTCGGAACGTGCACGTATCGGACGGACGACCAGGCCGCGAAGCTCGCGTGTATGCAGAAGGTCGATCCACGCCGTGACGTCGCGTGCACGCCGAGCTTCCAGCCGACGACGAAGTGCTCCAGCGTTTGCCCTTAGGCGCCGCGGTGCAAGATCAAGCCAGCGCTGCCCACGGCCCACACGTCGTTCGGCGCGAGCGCCCACAGGCTATTGATCGCGCGCGTCGTACCACTCTGCTGCGCGCTTAGCGTCGAGCCGTTCCAGAACAGGATCACGCCGGTGTCGCCCGCGAACCACACGTGATTCGCGTCCGTGCCGGTGATCGCGCGCAGCGTCTGGGTCGTGCCGCTGGCGACGTTGCTCCAGCCGGTGCCGTTGAAGTGCAGGATCGCGCCACCGTCGCCGACCGCCCAGATGTTGTTCGGTCCGCTGCCCCACAGATCGTGGAAGTACGTCGTGCCTACGGTGGTCGCGGTCCAGTCGAGTCCGTTCCAGTGCCGCATCGAGCCGGCATCGCCCGCGACCCAGACGTTCGTGCTCGTCGCGGCCCACACCGCGCGCGGAGCTGCGGGTGCCGGATAGAGATCGGTAACGCCCCAACCGGATCCTTCGAAGTGCATCGCCTTCTGGTCGTAGCCGATGCCCCATACGTCTTGCGCGCCGACCGCCCACAGATCGAAGACGTCGCAGTCGCCGCATCCGGCAGTGCCCGACGTCAGCGTCGTGCCACCGTCGTAGTGCCAGGTGAAGCCGTAACCGCCGGCGATCCACACGTCGCTCGCGCTCGTGCCCGCGATCGCGTAGAGACCGCGACTCGTCGTCGCGACGTTGCGCCACACCGAGCCGTTCCAGCGATACGCGTGGCCGCCTCCGGCGAAATCGCCGTAGCCCGCGGCCCACGCAGAGGTCGCGGTCGCGGCCCACACGGCGTTGAAGTCGAAGTACTGGCTCACCGACGACGACGTCGGCCGGCACCAGCCGTCCCCCGTGCAAACGGTCGCGCCGCACGTGTTCGCGGCCCAGCCGCCTCCGCAGGTCAGGCCGCCGGTGCACGTATCCGCGCACGCGATCGTGCGGACCGCACCGCACCGATCGGTGGCCGTGATCGAGCCGCAGGCGGCCGTTGCCGCGGTGCACAGCTCCGCGTCCGATTCGGGCTCGCAGCCACACACGTTCGAGGCACCGCACGTCGTGTCCATCGCGCAGGTCCCGCACGCCGCGGTTCGCTGCGTGCCGCAGTTGTCATCAGCGGTCACGTCGCCGCAGTTCGTGCCGAGCCGTGCGCAGAACGCCGCACTGGACTCGGCGGTGCAGCCCGGAGGTGGTGGCATCGCGTCCGAGCTCGCAGGGCTGGCATCGGCCACGCCACCGTCCTCAGGTGACAGCGGCGGATTCGGGTCGAGATGGCAGCCGAACCCGAGGCCGGTGCACAGAAGAGCGGTCGCGTGGAGGAGCTTCATGCCCGCTCCTACGGACCGCCGCACATCTCGGCCGCGATTTCTTAGTGACCGTGGTGGCGATCTTCCATCGCCTCGTGGACCTCGTGCTCGGCGTTGTGAATATGGCCATTTGCGCGCCCGCGCAGACCTTTCGCCCAGCCGTTGTCTTCCTTCTCGTCGATGTCGGCGGCCGCCTTGTGGAGCAGCTCCTCCGCCTTGCGGAGGCGATCGCGGTGGTGCAGCTTCGCGTCGACCGGCGGGTGATCCTCGAGCGGCTTGCCGTCGTCGATCGACGCATGCTTGATCTCGTTGATCGCGGCATCGATCTCGCGGACCGCGTTGCCTTCGTCCCACTTCACTTCGGGCTTCGCCGGCTTCTCGAGCAGGAACCGCGCCTGGCGGAGGTCGGTCAGCGCGTGCAGATACGCGGGGTGCGCTTGCATCGGCGGCGGCTCGCTGACCACCGGCGGCGGTGGCGCGCCTGCAGCGCGGTCGGCCATCGCTTCGCGCACGGCGTTCTCGGCGATGTGGATGTGACCGTTCGCGCGACCGCGCAGGCCCTTCGCCCAGCCGTTGTCTTCGCGCTGATCGATATCGGCCGCGGCCTTGTGGAGCAGCTCCTCGGCCTGGCGCAACCGATCGCGATGCGCGAGCTGCGCGTCGATCATCGGGTGATCGGAGAGCGGCTTTCCGTCGTCGATCGCGGCTTGCTTGATCTCGTTGATGGCGCCATCGATCTCGCGGATCGCCACGCTCTCGTCCCACTTCACGTCCGGCTTCGCGGGCCGCTCGAGCAGCGCGCGCGCGTGGCGTAGATCGGTGAGCGCGTGAAGATACGCGGGATGCGCTTGCGGGGACGGCGCAGCGGCGATCGGCGGAGGCGGCGGTGCCGAGGCGGGCGCAGGCGAAGGAGCCGGCGGCGGAGGCGCGGGCTCGGCGACAACGGTCGCGTGACCAGCGCACGCCGAAGCAACAAGGAGCGAAGCGAGCAGCAATCTCATCGATGATCTCCGATCGGTTAGATCCGGGCTCGAGTGCACGATGTGCGCCTCGCGATCCGCTTGTTTCGCGCGCTAAAGCACCATGGCTCGTGTCTTACAGCCACGGTCGGGCACAATGCCCGCCCCAAATTCGGGTAATGTGGCCGCGTAGATGGTCGCGCCGCCCACCACTCCACGAAATTTCGCGGTCGATGTCGCGCGCGTCAGTGCCGCGTTCCAGGACCTGGCCCGCCAGATGGGCCAGCAGTTCCTCGACAAGCAAGAGATCATCCGGTTGATGACGATCTCGGCGATCGCCGGCGAGCACATGGTGATCGTCGGCCCGCCGGGCACCGCGAAGTCCGCGATGATCGACATGTTCGCGAAGCTGATCGACGCGAAGTACTTCGAGTACTTGCTGACGCGCTTCACCGAGCCGAACGAGCTGTTCGGTCCCGTCGATATCTCGGCGTTCCGCGAGGGTCGCTACACGCGTCGCGTCGACAACATGTTGCCGACCGCCGAGATCGTGTTCCTCGACGAGATCTTCAAGTCGAACTCGGCGATCTTGAACTCGCTCCTACACGTGATCAACGAGCGCAAGTTCCAGAACGGGCCCGAGGTGATCAACGTGCCGTTGATCTCGTTGTACGCGGCCTCGAACGAAGTGCCGAACGACGACAACCTGTCGGCGATGTTCGATCGCTTCCTCGTGCGCGTGCTGTCGGACAATCTCGACAGCTATCACTTCCACGAGCTCATGAAGAAGGGCATCTCGCTCGAGCTCCGCAAGATGACGGGGCGGGGCGTCGACACCGCGGGACGATCGACCGGCGAGCTCCGCCCGATCACGAGCGCGCGCGAGCTCCGCTCGATCCAGCAGAACTTCGACAAGTTCATGGTGTTCCCCGAGGAGTTCCTGACCAAGTACAAGGGACTCGTCTTTCAGATCCGCTCCGAAGGCATTTCGGTATCAGACCGCCGCGCGGTGAAATTGTTAAAGCTGTTCGCCGCGTCCGCCGTGTTCGACGGCCGCACGCGCGTCCACGATGGCGATTTCTTTGTCCTCCGCCACATCTGGAACAACCTCGACCAGGTCGAGCTGCTCGAAGAGATCATCAACCCGGTGGTCGATGCCTACTACCGCGAGCATCCGGACGAGCGCCGGTTCATCGGCCCGTCGGCGTCGCTCGATGATCTGTTGACCGAGCTCGGCCTGATCCGCGAGCTGCTCACGTCGGGCACCGAGCTCTCGGATATCCAGCTGTTCAGTCAGCTGAAGAACTTGAACGAGATCAAGGTGGCGCTAGCGGCGCTCCCGGGCGAGGCGGCGACGCGGATGATCCGTGAAGTCGACCAGTTGCTCGAGACCGTGTTCGCGTCGTCGAAGTTCGGCCTGTAAGAACTCTATTGACTAACAGTCAATAGAGACTAGGCTGGGCGCATGATCAAGTTGCGCCCGCTCCAGCGCGTCCAGGCTCGCATCGGCCCGATCATCGGCTGGTTGCCCGAGCGCATCCAGCGCAGGCTCGCCGGACCGCCCGTCGTCGTCGATGGCGCGACGCTCGCCCCCGACATGCAGATCCTGTTGAAGCTGCTCGAGCGACGCGGCGGAATCATGGACGAGTCGCCCGGACGGTTGCGGCGGCGCCAGGCGGTCGGTGCGATTGTCGCGAACGGTGCGCCGGTCCACATCGAAGCGACCCGCGACGTCGACGTCGAAGGGCTGAAGGCGCGGCACTACGTCAACGCGGCCGGTGCGCCGCTCGTCTTGTTCCTGCACGGCGGTGGGTTCGTGTTCGGCGATCTCGAGACCCACGATCGGCTGTGCCGCATGCTGTGCAAGCACGCTGGCGTCCACGTGCTCGCGATCGAGTATCGGCTCGCGCCCGAGTTTCCGTTCCCCGCGGGCGTCGAGGACGCGGACCGCGCGTGGCGATGGGCGCGCGCGCACGCGCACGAGCTCGGCGCCGATCCGACCCGCATCGCGATCGCGGGCGACAGCGCCGGCGGCAACCTCGCGACCGTGACCTCGCAGACGTACGCGGGCACGCCCGAGGCGCCGGTCGGTCAGCTGTTGATCTATCCCGCGGTCGATTACGAAGGCGCGTATCCGTCGAAGGAGCTGTTCGCCGAAGGCTTCTTCCTGACCCGCGCCGCGAGCTTGTGGTTCCGCGAGCAGTACGTCGAGACCGCCGGTGCTCACGATCCGAACGACGTCCGCCACCGGCCGTCGGCGGCGCGCTCGCTCGCGAAACAACCGCCCGCGATCGTCGTGACCGCCGGCTTCGATCCGCTGCGCGACGAAGGCGAAGCGTACGCGGCGAAGCTGGCGAACCACGGCTCGAGCGTCGTCGTGCGCCGATTCTCGGGCCTCATCCACGGCTTCGCGAACATGACCGGCGTCAGTCGCAGCTCGAACGAAGCGGTGCTCGAGATCGCCGGCATGCTGCGCATGCTGGTCGCGCGCGTGGCTGCCCCGTCGAGCGCCACGACGGCCCGTCGCCCGCAGCTCGTCGACGACGCGCGCAGCTAGCCTCGCGCTACAGCCCGAGGCAGTGCTCCTCGAGTCAGGTACGAGCCTGCCGTCGATGCGCATGGCCGAGTCAGACAAATGGATCGAAGACGGCGATCCCACATCCATCGAAGTCGCGCTTGTTCCGTGTTGCGAGCGTCAGGCCATGCGCCGACGCAGTTGCCGCGATGAGCAGGTCTGTTTGATCCCGAACCCGACCACGACGCCCCAGCTCACCTCGAAGGATGCCGGCGTGGCGCGCGATTGCATCGCTCACCTCATAGACCTGAGAGAACGCATCGAGGAGGCTCTCGATTCGCTCCTGCAACCTGGGCTTCGGCTTCAGCGTCAGTCCGAAGAACAGCTCTCCGACGGTCACGGCGCTGATCGCAAACCGGCTCATCGTACCCAACCACGCTACGACCCGTTCGCTCGGCCGAGGCTTTGCGACCTCGCTGAGGATGTTGGTGTCGAGCAGGAACGTCACTTTCGCTTCGTCCTTCGCGTCGGCTTGGTCTTCTCGGCGAGCGGATTCGGGCGTGGCTTCCCCTTACCGACCTCAAGCGAGTAGTTCTCCTCCGCGCAAATTCGCTGGATTTCGGCCAGCGCCATTGCCAGCGACGGGCCAGGT
The DNA here is from genome assembly GCA_040004535.1 of Deltaproteobacteria bacterium. GTDB lineage: Bacteria > Myxococcota_A > Polyangia > Haliangiales > Haliangiaceae > JABFXX01. Next base: position 1,869 of record JBDUAS010000017.1, on the reverse strand, counting down.
GTGGCCTCGGCTGCACCCTGCGCCGCAACGAGACGAGCAACGAGCTTGTCACGCCTATAGATGGCCTGCGGTTCACGCGCTGCAAGGCTGACAAGGGTCGGCAGGTTTTGCCGAGCACTCGCGATCGTCCAACGGTGCTGTTTCCGATCGCTCACATGTACATCATGGGATCTCGACATGTACATGTCAACGGAGTTGTACGTCCGCGTGACGTGTACATCTGCTAGTTGAAGCCGCCGACGTTCGTCTCGCGGATCTCGCCGGTGAGCGGCGGCGGCACGATCGTCGGTGCGGTCGTCGTCAACAGCCACAACCCGGCGGCTTGGACGCTCGCGAAGTCGGTCGTATCGGGGCCGTCGATCGCGCGGAGGTCGGTGGTCAGCGTGACGTCACCGACGGGCGGCGCGAGCACCGACGCCTGATCGGGATCGAGCAGCGGGAACGCGATGTGATCGGCGTCGGGCGGGAGCACGACATCCCACGTGATCGGGTCTGCAGCGGGCGTCCACGTCGCGTGGAGGTTAGTGAGGTCGCCGGCCGCGAGCGCGGTCCATCCGAACGACAGCTTCGCGCGATCGCGAAGCGCCACGGTCGTCGTGGCGGCGGGCAGGAAGTCGGCGGCGGTGAACGCGATCGAAGCGGGCAGGCCGGCCGTGATCTGGGTCGTGGTCTGCGCCGCGGTCGCGGGGCCGACCTGCGCGCGCACGTGCGCCGCGTCCGCGACAAGTCCGGTCCACGCGTTCGCCACGACGCTCGTGCCGGGTGCGCGCGGGGTCGTGAACACGAACCCGTCGGCGACTTCGTCGAGCTCGATCGTCGCGCCCAGGTCGTTCTGGGTCACAGGTATCGGCGTGAACGTCGTCGTCCACGCGGGAATGTCGAGCATCGCGACGCCGTCTTGATCGGTGGGCAAGCGCGCGGCCGCGTAACCGACGACGGCGTCGCCGATCATCGCGCGCACGAGCACGTCGAGGTTCGAATCGCTGCCGAGGCATTGCGCGCGGACATCGAGCGTCGTCGGAAAGCTCGTGATCGTCGCGGTTGCGCAGCCCATGTCGACCGTGATCTCGTCGGCGTCGATCGGGACCGCGGTGATGACGATGTTGTTCGACAGGATCGGTGCCCGATCGGGTGGTGGGCCGTGGATCGCGAGCTGACCGGTCGCGAGAGCGGGCGTCGTGATCACGTGGTAGCCCGCGCCGCGGTGGAACACGGCGGTGATCAGCGCGCCGGATTGATACTGGACATGCGCTTCGCCGGCGCCGTCGGTGACCTGGTCGTCGAGGATGACGCCTTCGAGCGTGTGGCTGATCACGGTCGCGCCCGGCTCGACTGGAATCTCGCCGGCGAGCAGGAGCACGTCGGTCGTCGGGCCCTGCGTGCCACCACCGCAGCCGATCGAGATCAACGCGAACAACGCACGGCGCACGGACGCACCCTACACGGAGCGTGCTAGCTTTGCCACGTGCCGATTCCCGTCGAGCGCCGACGCAGCTACCTCGCGCGGCAGGCTGCCACGATGGCGCTGTCCCACGTGCAGACCGACACGCCGATGGCGCTCGTCCGTGCGGCGGCTTGGTCCAATTCGCTGTCGCGGATGGGCGTCAACCTGCCTCTGTTCGTGGTCCACGACATCGGTGTGATGCTGTCGATGTCGCGCGGCGCGGGTGGCTACGTGCTGCGGCCGCGCGAGAGTCAGCTCGCCCGGATCCAGTTGCCCCAAGGCACGCGGCCGCAGCTCGAGCAGTACCGCCGACTGCTCGACAACATCGCGATGTCGGAGGTCACGGAACGACTCGCCGGCCTGCGGCTGCGCGACGAGATGGTCGCGGTGCTGCTGTCGCGGATCCTCGGCGATACCTACAACCG
>JBDUAS010000603.1:0-1857 GCA_040004535.1 Deltaproteobacteria bacterium | reverse complement strand
CGACCCCGACGACGACCCCGACGACGACCCCGACGACGACCCCAACGACGACCCCGACGACGACCCCGACGACCCCGACGACGACGACGACGACGACCAGACCTCGCCGTCGATGCCGAGATCGTCGACGGCGGCAGCTACCAGTAATACCCAGAGCGCTTGTTCGACATCGGTCAGCGGGCGAGGCGCCGGCAATTCCTCGGGACCACCGAGAGTGCGTTGCGCGAATGCGCGCACGAACGCGCTCGGGCCACGCACTGCGATCGCATGACCCTGGACTCGGAGCTCGCACGACGCGGCGTAGCGATCCGCGAGCTCGCCAGCCGCGAGCTCGAGTTTCGCCTCGCCACCGACGAGAGTCGCAACGCGATGACCGAGTGGTCGTACAGCGAGCCAGCGCGCCACTGCGTTCGTGTGCGCGAGCGTGGCGCGCGAGACGCGCGGCAGATGCTCGAACGGGAACGCAGACACCGAGCGGGAGTATTCATCACAACGGCGAGGTACACGTGATCGTCTACGTCTGATCGATCACCTCCACGATGATCGTTCACGATCACGTACGCGGCCACGAATCACGGGTGCGATCACGGCCGCGATCACGGCCGCGACCACGGCCGCGCCCACGGTCTTACGTGTGGGCGTGGCCGTGGACTTTGACGGCGACGGCAACGTGGAGGAGTCGCCACCGTTGTCCCTCCGCCTCCGCTACTCCGCCTCCGCCATGCCGAAAACTTGGGCGTAGCCCCAGGCCTGGTACGCTTTTATCCTACACTCACCTACCAGGGGACGTTTTTACATGCACGAGCGACGACTTGGCTACCGGATCCCATTCGAAGCGATGGTGACCTCCTACGTTCACGATCGCCCGATCCGCGCGCTCGCATCGAACCTCTCCGACACGGGCCTGAACATGTCCTCGATCTCGGTGCTCGCCCCACCGCCCGGGCTCGTGGTCGGGCTCGAGATCGACCTACCGGGCACCGACGAATCGATCTGGGCGTCGGGTCAGATCTGCTACCGCAGGGACGATCGCATCGCGTCCGGACTGGGTGTGAAGTTCATCGCGATGGCAAAGAGCCAGGCGCGCATGGTGCGTGATTTCTGCATCGAGAGCCGCCGTACCTATCTCGGTTCGCTGCTGTCGCGTATCCGCGCGAGCTAGCTCCAACCTCCGACGACGCGGGGTGGCCCGCGAGCGCGCGTAGGTTATGCTTTCGGGGAGATGAGGCGCCTCCCTTTTCTGCTCGCCTGTGCGCTCGCCACGGCCGCGCCCATCACCGCCGCGACGGCGCAGCCCGCCGACTGGGGCGTGACCCGCGATCCGTTCGACAAGAACGTGATCGCTCGTTACAAGGCGATCCTCGCGAAGAATCCGCACGACGCCTCTGCGCTCGCGAAGCTGCTCGAGATGTATCGCCGGTACCGCACCGTTGACCTCCTGAAGGACGAGTACAGCAAGCAGCTCGACAAGAAGGCCGACGACTGGTCGGCGCTCGTCGTGCTCGGTCGGCTGATGCACACCACCGGCGACGACCAGCGCGCCCGTGACCTCTGGACCAAGGCCGTCGCGACGAAGGACGACGACGCCGAGAGCTGGATCGCGATCGGCGAGCTCGACAAGAGCGCCGGCCACAACCAGGACGCCCGCGCCGCGTACGACAAGGCGCTCGCCCACTCGCCGCAGAAGGACATGAAGAAGAAGGCGCTGCGCGCGCTCGCCGATCTCGCCCTGGCGACCGGCGACAACGACGGCGCGAACGCCTACTTCAAGCAGTTCCTCGACCTCGATCCGCAGAACGCGCAGCTCTGGATCGAGCGCGGCGACGCGATGCTCGCCGCCGGCAAGCGCGACGTCGC
>JBDUAS010000364.1:0-6192 GCA_040004535.1 Deltaproteobacteria bacterium | reverse complement strand
ATCGGCGCCGACGAGCTGATGCCCTGAAATAGGCGACCGCTCGCTGAATGCGCTACGCTCGCAGGGCTGATGCGCGTCGCGCTGATGTCACTGGCGACCATCGCCTTCTTGGCGGGCGTCGCCCACGCCGACGGCCCGAAGATCGGGGTGATCGTGGTCGGCGACGAAGCGCTGCAGCCGAAAGTGGCCGCGTACCTCGAGCACTGGCTCGAGAAGCACGACCACCTCGTCGTCCCGCAGGCGATGTCGGCCGACGCGATCACCACGGTCACGAACTGCCTGCTCGTCGACGATCCGAAGTGTGCGCGCGGTGTGGTCGAGCTCCGCGCGAAGTCCGACGCGGTCCTGTTCGCGCGCGCCGAGCTCAGCAAGGACAAGAGCTTCGTGCTCAACGCGTACTGGTTCGCGAAGGGCCACGAGGCGATCGCGGAGCGCCGCGCGTGCGAGCACTGCGCCGAAGATGAATGGCACGGCGTCGCCGATCAGGTGCTCGACGCCCTGACCGCGCAGCTCGTGAAGACCGGCCACCTTCACGTCGAGTCCGAGCCGACCGGCCTGATCGTGTTCTTCGATAACGACCAGATCGGCCTCACCCCGCTCGATCGCGACGTGCCTGCGGGACATCACCGTGTCGATCTGCTGCGCGATGGCCATCACGTCGGCAGGCGAAATGTCGAGATCGACGCGAACGACACGACCGAGGTCCACATCAAGGCCAAGATCGAGAGCTCGGAGCGCGGCTCGTACACCGTGCCCGGGATCGTGCTCGGCAGCGGGATCGTCGCGCTCGGCGCGGGCAGCATCCTCTTGTATTACGGCTCGCTCGGCGGCTCGTCGCAGAAGTTCGTGTACCCGGACTCCACCCCGATCGGGATCGGTGCGATCGCTGCGGGGGTCGGCGCCACGATCATCGGGAGCGTGTTGTTCGTCCAGGCGGGCCAAACGCACTCCACGCCCGTGGTTTCGATGACGCATGACAGCGCCTATGTAGGTTGGTCAACGCGGTTTTAGTGGATGCACTTTACGTGAGAGCGCGTACGCGCGATCGTTGGTGGATGCGGTCCTGGCTGCTCGGGCTGATGTTGGCGGTAGGCTGCGGGAAGCAGCTCAACCCCGACTATTGCGAGGCCCACGGGAGCGATCCGGACTGCACCTCGAACGGGTTCATCGCCATCGATGCGGCGCCGCCGTGCTCGATGGATATGGACTGTCCCGACATGGATCATCACGTCTGCGACACGATGATCCATGCGTGCGTCCAGTGCACGGCGGCCGATCACTTGGCGTGCACGGGGATGACGACAGTGTGCAGCACCGGCGACGTCTGCGTCGGCTGTACGAAGGACGGCGATTGCGGCGCGGGCGTGTGCCTGGTCGCCAGCAACACGTGCGCGGATTCGTCGACGTTGCTCTACGCGTCGCCCGCGGGCGCGACGACCGGCCCGTGCAGCGAGGCTGCCCCCTGCACGTTGCCGTACGCGGTCTCGATCGCGGACGCGACTCATCACGTGATCGAGCTGATAGGCAACCAGTTCACGCTGAACGCGAAGCTCGAGCTGAACGTGGAGGGCCTCCACCTCGTGCCGTCGCAAGGCAGCAAGCCGGTGATCACGACGCCGAGCGGCACCGTCCTACACGTGACGAAGTCGGTCGAGATCGACAGCATGGAGATCGCGGGCACGAACGACGACATCATCGTGTGCGATGGCAGCGCGGGTCGCGCGAACCTCGTGCTCGAGCAGGTCATCGTCCACGGCAGCACGCGCGACTCGATCAACTCGAGCAAGTGCAACGTCACGATCGAGCGCTCGCGGATCTACTCGAACAAGGAGACTGCGCTGTGGATCGACGACGCGGTGATCAACCTGCGCAACTCGTTCATCTTCAGCAACGGCGCGAACAACTATCAGTACGCGGCGGTCGTGTTGAAGGGCGACACCACCGGCAAGCTGCTGTTCAACACGATCTCGTACAACATCAGCTACGACCAGATGATCGGCATCGGCCCGCACAAGCAGGAGTACATCGCGGCGTCCGCGCTGGACTGCATACAGAACGGCAACAACACGGTCGCGGTCATCGGAAACCTGTTCATCGAGGACGACAAGCTCGCGGTGACCAACGGGCAATTCGGGTCGTCGCCATGCAGCGGCAACTACACGACCGACAACTTGCTCGGTAAGGCGGGCGATGCCAACTTCGTCAACGCGCCGACCGACCTCCACCTCACGGAGCAGACGCCGACGGGAACGGGCAAGGTCCGCGACGACGGCAACACGAACTGCGCCGACGACGGCCAGGACATCGACGGCGACGCGCGCCCGCAGAACAACGCGTGCGACTACGGCGCCGACGAGCTCACAGCGACGGTCGAGTAAGCGCGGCGCGCAGACTCTCGAGCACGGTCGCCGGCGCGCGGACGCGTAGCTTCGTGCCGACCTCGTCGTGCTCCTCGGCGAGCACCGTGGTGCGCTCGTGGATCGCATGGACCATGCGCTGGTGCGTCCACGGCACCTCTAGCAGCGTCTCTTCGAGCTTGCCGCCGAAGTGCTCGATCAGGCGGTCGCGGAGCGCCGCGACATCCGCCGGATCCTTCGCGGACAGCTGGATCGCGTCTGGATAATGGTCGGCCAGCGCCTCGCGGCCGGCGGCATCGACGCGATCGATCTTGTTGAGCAGCAGCCACGACGGCGCGTGGTCGGCATCGATCTCGCGCAGAACCTCGCGCGTGACGGCGAGCTGATCGGCATGCGCGGCGTCGCTCGCGTCGACGATGTGGAGCAAGAGGTCGGCCTCGGCTGCTTCCTCGAGCGTCGACCGGAACGACGCGACCAGATCGTGCGGCAGCTTCTTGATGAAGCCGACGGTGTCGCTCACGAGGATCGGCGGCTCGGTGGGCGGGACGAGCCGGCGCACCGTGGTGTCGAGCGTCGCGAACAGCTTGTCGGCGACGTAGACCTCGCTCGAGGTCAGCGCGCGCATCAGCGACGACTTGCCGGCGTTCGTGTAGCCGACGAGCGCGACGGTCGGCAGCTCGCTGCGCCGCTCGCGCCGGGTCTTCGAACCGCCACCGATCTTCGAGAGCTCGTCGCGGAGCTCCGCGATTCGATCGCGGATCCGACGACGATCGAGCTCGAGAGAGGACTCGCCCGCACCCTTGCCGCCGATCCCACCGCGGACGCGGTCGCCGCCACCACCTGCCGCGCGCAACCGCGGAGCGAGATAGCGCAGGCGCGCGACCTCGACCTGGAGGCGCGCTTCGCGGGTCTTCGCGTGGCGATGAAAGATCTCGACGATCACCGCGGTGCGATCGAGGACGTCGACGCCGGTCGCGGTCTCGAGGTTGTGCTGCTGGGTCGGCGTCAGATCGTGGTCGACAAGCACGACCTTCGCGCGCTGCGCCGGCGCGACGGTGGTCGCGGCCTCGTCGCCCTCGTCGTCTTCGTTGGCTTCGTTGGCTTCGTCGCCGTCCTCGGTTTCTTCGTCATCTGCCGCCGCCGCGGCATCCGCTTGCTTGGAGCCCGGCTTGACGTACTTCGGGATCTCTCCCGATCCACCAGTCCAACCCGCGAGCTCGATCAGCTTGCCTTCGCCGAGCACGATGCCCGAGGCGAGCTTCGCGCGGCGCTGGACGATACGCGCGATCGGGTTCAAGCCGAGCGTCTTCGCGAGTCGCTCGAGCTCGGTGATCGACGAGTCGAGCTCGGCCTCGGTCACGCCGGGCAACTGGACCGCGACGACGACCGCCGGAGGACGCTCGGCGCCCGCCGTCAGCTTACTGATACTGCTGGTCTCGATCATCAGGGCCGCGGACCTTACTCGATCCCGACCTCCGCGGCGAACCTGATCAGCAGCTCCGCGAACTTGCGCGGCGCCTCGGCGTGCAACATATGGCCGGCGTTGGGAATCGTGACCGATTCGGCGTCGGGCAACGCGGCCGCGAGCGCCTCCAGAGTCGGCCGAAATAGCGGGGCCGAACGCTCGCCGCCGAGGAGCAGCGCGGGGACCTCGCAGGTCGCCAGCTCGGCGTAGCGCGGCTGATAGGCGACGAGCGCCTCGGAGTCGGCGCGGATCTCGGCCCAGCGCTGGCGCGAGCGTTCGCGAAACGCGTGCGGAATTCGTTCATATGCCTCGGGGCCGAGCACGGTACGCAGGAAGTATTCGCCTGCCGCAGGACCTCCTTCGTCACGCACGCGCCGTTCGAACTCGGCGTAGAACGCCTCCTGGGCGCCCGCGAACGCCGGATCGTCGGACGGCGGCATCGGTGGCTCGATCAGGACCATGCCCGGGACGATCGCGGGGCGGGTGCGCGCGAGCTCGAGCGCGATCACCGCACCGAAGCTCGAGCCGACGACCAGTGCTGTGCCGGAAGCGCTGGCACCGACGACGGCGGCGAGATCCGCGGCGTGCTCCGCGACCGTCGTCCGGGTGAAGTTGCGATCGGGCGCGACCAGCTCGAACCGATCCTTCAGCGACGAGCCGACCTGGATGGCCCAGGTCGTGTGGTCGGTCGCGCTGCCGTGGACGAGGACGACGCGCGGCCGAGACATCGCGCGCACCTTACTCGAAGCCCGGCCCGACCAATAGGCTATGATCGAGAGGATGGCCGGCCCGGACGACGACGACGCGTTCGCCGCGACCGTGGCGCCGACGCCGAGCGTCGTGGCGAACGCCGCCCCGATCCCACCGCCGGTCGCGGAGGATCCACTCGCACCGTCGATCCCGAAGGATGCGCAGACGCCCTCGTTCAAGAAGGTCGTGCTGGGGACGCGCGACGGCGCGGCGAAGCCGGCCACGGCGGTCCCTCCCCCGCTCGCGAACAACCTCAGCTCCGACGCGACGATGGCCGCGCCGGTGACCGGCGAGCTGCCACCGCTGCCTGAAGTGCCGCGCGCGCTGTACGAGACCGCCGACGAGATCGCGCGCGGCGGCATGGGCCGGATCGTCGCCGCCGAGGATCGCCGGCTCGGCCGCCCGGTCGCCCTGAAGGAGCTGCTCGATCCGAACGAAGATTCGATGCCGCGGTTCCAGCGGGAGGCGCTGATCACCGCGCGCTTGCAGCACCCCGGCATCGTGCCGGTCTACGAGGCCGGCCGGTGGCCGACGGGCGAGCCGTTCTTCGCGATGAAGCTCGTCTCGGGCCGGCCGCTCGACAAGGTGATCGCGGAGACCGAGACGCTGTCGGAACGGCTCGCGCTGCTGCCCCGGCTCGCGGCCGCGTGCGACGCGATCGCGTACGCGCACAGCCAGCGGATCATTCATCGCGATCTCAAGCCAGGCAACGTGCTGATCGGCGACTTCGGCGAGACCGTCGTGATCGACTGGGGACTCGCAAAGGATCTCGACGCGGCCGACTCGCTCGACTCGGGCAATCGCGCGCCGCGCGCGAAGAAGGCAAAAAGCGCGCCCGGAGTGGAGGGGCCGGAATTCACTTCCGGCCCCGGGAAAGACACGGCGTCGTCGACGCTGACCGTCGCCGGCTCGGTGATGGGCACGCCGGCGTACATGGCACCGGAGCAAGCGCGTGGCGAATCGGTCGACCAGCGCGCCGACGTGTTCGCACTCGGCGCGATGCTCTATCACGTGCTCGCGGGCTCGCCGCCGTACAACGCGCGCACGGCCACCGACGTGATCGCCGCGGCCGCGCTCGGCAAGATCATCCCGCTGCGCGAGCGCGTGAAGAACGCGCCGCGCGACCTCGTGGCGATCCTCGATCGCGCGATGGCGCCAAAGCAAGGCGACCGCTATCCGAACGCGGGCGAGCTCGCCGAGGAGCTGCGGCGCTTCCTGACCGGCAACCTGGTCGAGGCGCATCGCTACACCGCGCTCCAGCGGGTCGGCCGGTTCGTGAAGAAGCACCGCGCGGCGGTCACGATCTCGGCGATCGCGATCGTCGGCTTCGCGGTCGGCGGCACGCTCGCGGTCAACCGTGTCGTCCGCGAGCGCGATCGCGCCGAGTACGAGAATCAGATCGCGACGACTCGCAAGATCGCGGCCGAGCGTCTGATCGACTACATGTTCACGCACGTCCAGACCCAGCTCACCGGGATCGGCCGGCTCGATCTGATGGCGGGCCTCGGCGCCGAGGTGAAGCGCTACTACGATCGGCTGTCGAAGATTCCCGGGGGCATGCCGGCCGAGGACGAGCGCCGGATGGCCGAGGCGATCGAGCTGATCGGCCGCGCCGAGCAC
>JBDUAS010000363.1:0-6193 GCA_040004535.1 Deltaproteobacteria bacterium | reverse complement strand
GCGTGCGGCGTGCTGACCGCGATGGATCTGACGAGCGCGACGCCCCAGACGTTCCAGGTCAACTTCAACTTCATGCGCGCGTACATCGACCCCGCGGATCGCCCGCTGCTCACCCCGGGTGGCCAGCACATGGCCGCGACGCCGAATGCCGGTGGCAGCTCCGGACTGTCGGAGATCTTCGCCTACGAGGAGCTGGCGCGCTGCGAGGCCGCGGTGTTCGACAAGAGCGAGACCGAGATCATCTACGACCCGATCACGTCGAAGAAGACGGACCTCGAGGTGACGATCCAGGGCCACAAGATCGGCGTCAGCGTGACCCGCGCGTTCAAGGGTCCGTTCGGCTCGGGTCCGCTCGACATGGCGGCGGCGGTGACGCTCGCCGCGAAGAAGTTCGGCGACATTCACGACTCGACGGCGGGCGTCCAGACCACCGTCGACAAGTGGGACAAGCAGATCCTCGCGGTCCAGACCGAGGACGCGACCGACGCGGCGACCTTCCTGGCGGCGACCGCGACGCTCGATGCGAGCGTGATCGGCGATACGATCCTCGTGCTCTCGACGACCGACGGCGACGACGGCTTCATCTACACGAACATGTAAGTCAGAACGGGTGGCTGACCGTGAGCCCTTCGATCCGTTGCCCGTCGTTGAGATCTTCGGTCACGAGCCGGGTGCATCCGCCGGCGAGTGCCGCCTTCACGATCAAGGCATCCCAGAAGGACAACGTGTGATCCCGGTGCAGCTCGATGGCACCTACGATCAGCTCGGGTCGAATCACCACGACATCGAGTCGAGCGAGATTCTGTACACGTAACTTGGCCTGACCCGGCGTGAGCCCGAGCTTGCGGGTCACGGTCACGAAGTACTCCTGCAAGACTTGCGTGGAGACGACAGCTCGCCGGTCGCGGATCAGCTCCGAGAGCAGAGCCCGCGCCTTCGTTCGCTTCGCCTTGGCCGCGAGGTCGTCGGCGTAGAAGAAGATATTGGTGTCGACGAACACGCGTTCGATCATCGCGGTTTGTAACGACCGAGCCGTTCCTCATAGATCTCGTCGCGACCGAGAGACTTCCCGTCGGAGGACCTTCCGGGCTGATCCCACATGGCCTCGAAGGCGGCGAGAGTCTCTTCGCCTGAATGGCCCGCCAGGACTTCGATGTACTCGCGAATCAACGCGTTCAGGCTCGTCCCCCGCTGCCGAGCGGACTCGCGCGCCCGCTCGACGAGCGCCTCATCGACCGAAAGGGTGAGGTTCACTCGCACATAATACGTGCGCACGGGTTACGTGTCAACGATCTCATCCGAACTGGTGCGTTGCGAGGAACGAACAAGAAGCGTGGTCGTAGTCGTGGTCGTCGACGTCGACGTGGAGGTGGTCTCCCACGTGGTCCCACGCAACCCTCGCGTGCCGCGGCCGAAACGGCCGCATGCTCAACTTTCAAAAATCAAGCCGCTGTTCAATTCCTCGCACTCGTCTACGACGTCGTCGATGCACTCCCTCCACGCGGACATGCCGAACGAGCCGATCAGCTCGTCCGCGCAGCTGAGTCGGTAATCCGGAACATCGCCGAAGGATCGGGTCGTTCGTCTGATGCTGATCGAGCGAAGCACTACAAGATCGCTCGGGGGGAGGCGATGGAGTGTGCTGCCTCGTTTGACGTGATGCGGTTGCGGAAGGTCGTCGATGACGAGGCGTACCAGCGCGCGATCGAGTTGCTGGAGAGAGTCGCCGGGATGTTGACGAAGATGTTCGGGACGACGTAGGAGACCACCTCCACCTCTACGTCGACGACGACGACCACGACCACGACCACGACCACGACTACTACTACGCCAGATTCTTTTTCTTCAGCAGGTCGATCAATTTCCCAGCACTCTCGTCGAGCGTCTCGACGTGCGTGTGGATCGTTAGCGCGGGGTGCTCGGGTGCTTCGTACGGATCGCTGACACCGGTGAAGTGATCGATCTCGCCGGTGAGCGCCTTCTCGTACAGGCCCTTCACGTCGCGCTCCGCCACCACCTTCAGCGGCGCGTGGACGTAGACCTCGACAAACTCGTGCCCGGCTTCCTTCGACTTCGCGGCGAGCTCTGCCCGCGTCCCGCGATACGGCGCGATCGACGCCACGAACACGAGCACGCCGTGCTTCGCGAGCAGGCGCGCGACGAAGCCGATCCGGTGCGAGTTGGTGTCGCGATCCTCTTTGGAGAAGCCGAGCCCTTCGCTCAGGAACTCCCGAACCTCGTCGCCATCCATGATCTCGCACGGCCGCGACAACTTCTGAACGACCGCATGCGCGAGCGTGGTCTTGCCGGCGCCCGAGAGCCCGGTCAACCAGACGATGGCACCCTTCATCGCTATTCTGGAACCAGCTGCAGCGTGATCGAGAAGGCCGCGGTCGTCGCTTCGTTGTCCTTGTCCTTCGGGACCGGGAACCGCCAGCTGCTCATCAGGGTTCCGATGCACTCGTCGACTTCACCGGCGAAGCCATTCGCGGACGTCTGGACGGCACGACCGGTCTCGTTGACGGTGAGCTTCAGGGTGACCTTGCCGCGCGCGGACGCGTCCTTCTTCAAGTACGTGGTGTAGCAGCGCTTGATCTGGCTCATGTAGACGCTCTGGATCTTGGAGAGCACCACATCGGGCGTCAGCGACGACTCGTCGAACGTCTGCTTGTCGCTGACCTGGATGCGGCCGGTCGGAGCGTGCTCGACCTTCGGACCACCGGCGGTCTCGGTGCCGCCGGGCGCGTTGATGTTCGGACCCTTGCCGTTACCGACGCGCGCGTCGCCATCGCCACGCGGGCCGCGACCGGCGCCACCGCCGACGGCGACGGTCTTGCCACCTTCGCGGACGTCCGCGATCTGCTGGCCGAGGTCGGCGCCGGGACGGCGCTTGCTCATGTCGCCTTCGCTCGTGCCGTTCGCGCCTTCGCCGGTGAGCAAGTCGGCCATCGCCTTCGCTTGCTCCTCCTGCATCGCGATGTCCTTCGCGGCATCGCGACCGGTGTTCGGATCGATCGTCGGGGCCTTCTTGTCGGGCGACTTCGCAGCCGGCTTGTCGGGCGCCTTCGCCGCGGCCGAGCCGGAATCCGCGACCTTCTCGGGCTGCGGCTTGTCGACATCGACCGTGTACTGGTCCTGGGTGAACACCATGTTGTACGCGCGCTCGGCGATGCCGTTGCCATTCGGCACGTCCATCGTCAGCGCCACGATCACCACCGCGAAGTGGATGATGATCGACGCACCCATGATCACCGACAGCCGCGGATCGAACCGATCCGCGAACGTGCCGCGCACCGATGCGGGCAGCATCGGCTTGGGCTGACGCGGCGGCTCGGTCACGAACTGGAACAGCACCGTCAGATCGCCGAGCGACAGCTTGCCGCGCGCGGTCGGGGTGAGCGGGACTTCCCAGTACTCGCCCATGTTGCGCGCGCCGCTCGCCTTCAACTGCTCGAGCGTGAACACGTTGCCGCCGTCGGAGAGCCGGCCGTCCATCTTCGTGAGGAAGCGGAGCGAGTAGCGATCGTGCTCGAGGTGGAACAGCGTGAGCTCGAGCGGCAGGCCCTCGACCGGGATCGAGAACGTGTTCTTCATCGACTGGCCGACCGAGACCGAGGTGCGCTCGCGGATGAGCCGCTCCTCGACGATCTTGCCGCCGAGCAGGATGCCGATGCGAAGGATGCGTGGCCTCGGAGCTGCCTGCGGCTGCGTGCCGTTGCCGTTTTGCTGCTGCGGTGGGCGTTGGGTCGCCATTTAGAACGGCGCCTTCTTCACGCTAGCGAGGATGAGCGGCATGAAGTCCTGCTTCAGGCTCTCCCACTCGTAGTCGATGTCCTTCTTGTTCGTCACGTAGATGACGCTCGGCCGCGGGACCTTCCCGCACACGGCGACGACCGTATCGATCACGGTGACCGGTCTCCCACCGACGTATTCGATGTGGAACTTGCCCTGCTTCTTCTCGCCGTTGTCGTTCGCATCATCGGAGCAGCGCTCGGGCCCGTCGGCGAGTGCCGGCACCGCGGTGGCGGCGAGCAGTGCGAGGGCGAGGAGCGTGCGCATCGGGTTAAGCATGAGACACCTCATTGACCCTTGCCAGCCTTCTTGCGGCGCTTCTCTTCGCGCTTGACCGCCTTTTGCACATCTTTCATGCGCTCGTCGTACAGCTTCATGTCGACGCCCGGCATGTTCTTGTATTTGTCGAGGAAGTCCTTGGCCGCGTTGAGCCGCTGCATCGTGTCGAGCGCGCCACCGCCCGACGGAAACGGGTCCGCGTCGAGGTAGAGCAGTGCGAGATCGAAGTAGGCCGGCCCGTAGTTCGGGTTTGACTGCAGGGCCTTGCGATACGCGGCCTCCGACGACTGGATCAGCGTGTTGCGGTCGGCCGAGCCCGGCGGGTAGTCGGCGGAGTGGCCGCGATACGCCGAGCCGAGGTTCGTCAGCGTGATCGCGTCGCTGCGGTTGAACTCTTTCGCGAGCCGCTCGAACGTCTGCTGCGCGTCGGCGTACTGCTTGTTCTGGAGCTGGTGCTCGCCGAGGTTCGTGAGCGCGCTCGCGAAGTTCGGGTTGAGCTCGACCGCTTTCTTGAACGCGAGCACGGCCTGCTCGGGCCGGTTCGTGTGGTCGTAGACCAGGCCGTACACGTAGTAGATGCCGGCGTTCTTCTTCGCGGCGTCGCGCTTGAACACGTCGTCGAGCACGAGCTCGGCCGTGTCGTATTGCTTCTTGTGGTAGTAGGCGAACGCGTAGTACGCGGCCGCGTCGATCGACGTCGCGTCGATCTTCAGCGCCTCTTTCGCTTCGCGCAGCGCGGTGTCGGCATCCGGCGTCGGCGCCGAGAGCGCCTGGCGCGCGACCTGGAGATGCTGATCGACCTGCGCCTTGGCCTGCGTCGGATCTGGATCGAGGTTCGGGAACACGACCGGCGCGTCTTGGCCGGCTTGGGTATCCGAACCCCCGAATGCGCTCGAGCCCGCACTCCCCGAGCCGGTACCGGCGCCGCCGTTGAAGTTCGGATCGCCGGTGTCGGTCATCGATTGACCGCTGCCGCCGCCGCCGCCCGCGACCGCCTTCGGCGTCGTCGGCGCTTTCTTGTCGCCACCGCCACACGCGGCCCCGGCAGATAACAGCGCCATCAATAGGAGTTTCTTCATGGCGTATCGACTCCCTGGATCAGCTCCTGGCGCAGCGCCTTGTACTCGTCGGGGAACTCGCGCGCGAGGTTCTCGTTCGCGTGCTGGCTCCACTTGTTCGAGACGCCGCCCTTCTTCGCGAGATCGACGACCTCGGCCCAATCTTGCTTCGCCTCGTCGAGGTCCTTCTTCAAGGCCTCGTCACGCTGCTGCTCGAACTGCGCGAGCACGTCGGGGTTCTTCTCGAGGACCTTCGGCGCCGGGATGTCCGCGATCTTCTGGCCGCGGTCGTACTGGATGTCGCCGAACCGGACCTTCGCGGCCATCGACGCCTCGAGCACGCCGTACTGGTCGAGCGCGATGTACTTGTCCTCGGCCTTCTTGCGCGGCCCTTCGATCTCGGCCTTCTGGGCCTCGATGCCCTTCTTGACCTGGCGGATGTCGGTCGTCGTGATCTGCTTCTTGATCGCGATCGGCGTCCAGACCTTGCTGTAGTAGTCCTCGGCGTCGTCGAGCGCGTACTCGGCCGCGTACTTCGCCGCCGGCGTATTCTTCGGCGAGCCGATCTTCTTCCACGCATCGAGCGTCGCCTGCTCCGCGGCCTTCGCCTGCGGGGTGCGGCCCTTCGCGTGATAGAGCTTCGCGGTGTCGTAGAACGACTTCACGTAGTCGTCGGCGTTGCCTTCATCCTTGCCGTACCTCGCGCGCCAGCGATCGAGCTGCTCGGTCATCCCGTTGACGTCGCCCTGCTGGCGATAGATCCCGGCGATCGACCACGAAGCGCGGTCGTCCTTTCGGCGATCGGGCTCGATCTTGCCGTACTGGGTGTAGAGATCGATCGCGCGCTTGAAGTCGCGGCTGACCTCGGCGGCGTACGCGGCGTTGTAGACGGCGTCGAGGCCGATCTGATCGAGCGTCATCGCCTTCTCGCCGGGAATCGGATCCGGCGGCTTGATGCCGAGCCTCTTGGCCTTCTTCGTGGTGTCGTAGAGCTCGAGGTACGTCTTGATCGCCTCGTCGTACTGGAACGATGCCTGCTGGCTCGCGGCGGTCAGGCGCATCGC
>JBDUAS010000362.1:0-6194 GCA_040004535.1 Deltaproteobacteria bacterium | reverse complement strand
GACCGACCGCTACGTCGGCAAGATCCTCCACATCAAGGCCGGCGAGTCGCTGTCGCTGCAGTATCACCGCGTCAAGGACGAGACCATCATGGTGCTCGCCGGCAAGCTCGCGTTCGAGCACTACGTCGACGGCGAGCCGCCGGTTCGCCGCGAGCTCGCACCGCGCGAGCCATTCCACATCACGCCCGGTCTTCGGCATCGCATGATCGCGATCGAGGACACTGACGTCGTCGAGGTCTCGACCCCGGAGCTCGATGATGTGGTGCGGCTCGACGACCGCTACGGCCGCACCGGAAAATAGGGAACACCGAACGGGAAGCTGAATCCGGAACCTTCTCGTCGGTTCGATTCGGTATTCACTATTTCTTCTTCGGCGGCGCGTTCTGCATCTTCTTCTTGAGTGCGGCGAGCTCGTCATCGACGTTGTCGCCGCGGCGCTGCTTCTTCTCGCTCTGCGGCGGCGGCGAGCTGTTCGGATTCGGCGTGCTCGACTTCTGCGGCCCTGCCCCGCCCGGCTTCGCTCCACCGGTCGCGCGCTTCAGCGCCTCCAGTTGATCGTCGATCGACACGCGCCGGCCCGACGGCGGCGGAGGGGACTCCGACGGCGACGTGCGCGGCGCTGACGACGCCGCGCGCGGTGGCGGCATGTCCTTGACCTTCTCGATCGCGCGCTCGAGCTCCTTCAGCTCCGACTCCAGGCTCGCGAGCTCGGCGAGCATCGCGTGCATGCGTGCGCGCTCGGCATCGGCCTTGCGCTCGTACTGCACGGCTTCTTCCGCCGCACCGCGCGCCTCGGCGCCTTTCGCCTTGTCGGCGGCGTCGGTCGCCGCATCGCGCGACGCCGTCATCGACCGCGTCATCTCGGCCATCCGGCGCGCGACCTCGCTGCGCAGGCGCTCGAGCTCGGCCTTGTCGGGAAGCGGCTCGTCCGCGACACCGGCTGCAGAGCTGCCGCCGCCGAGGTCCTCGAGCTCGCCCGGCATCGCGGTCGTCGCGGCCGCGGCTTGCGCTGCCGTGCTCGCGGCGCGCACGCGATCGCGCGTCGCGCCATAGGCAGCGGCGCGGCGCTCGTCGATCACGGCGCGCTTGTCGCCGGCGACCGCCGCGACGATGTCCGCGACGTGATCCGCACCGTCATCGCTCGCGTGCGGCAGCACGCCGCCGAACGCGCTGTCCATCGCGGACGCGAGCATCAACAGGCCGCGCGCCGAGATCGCCCGCTTGCGAGCCTCGAGTGCGGCCGCCAGCTTCGCGGCGTTCGGGAGCAGATCGTCGATCAGCGCGACCAGCTTGCCGCCGACGAGCAACACCCGCGCGACGGTCTCTGGCTTGGGCCGCGCGACGATCACGTCGGCCGCGCGCCACAGCAGAGGTGCATCCGCCGACGCGCCGAACAACTTGCCGCGGAGGCCGAGCGCGGGGACCTGGCGGCGCAGCACCGCCGCGGACTCGACATCACCCGCAGCGTCGAACAGGAACGTGATCGCTTCACCCGCATCGAGCAGCGAGAGCTGGAGCGCGAGCTGACCGGTGAGCTCGGCACCGAGCCCCGCGACCTCGACGAGCGCGAGCTTGCCGTGCAGCTTGAACCGCGTGCGCACGCTCGTCCGAGCCTGCGCGCCGGCGTCGGCGAACACGCGCTCGCCGATCGGGCCGACGATCAGGATCCGATCACCTTCGACGCCGGCGTCTTGCAGCGCGACCGCCGCGAGCTCGTCGACCATGACGAACCGATCCGCATCGGTGTGCGCCCACGCGGGCCCCGGTTCGAGCTCACCGATGACCGCGATCACGGGCGCGGGGTTGGTCGCGGCATCGCGCGCCACGGTCAGCGCGAGCGCCGCGTGCGGATCGAACACGACCGTCGCGTCCGGCGGGCTGTTCTCGAGCTCGCGCCGCAGCTTGCGCTCGGCCCCTTCTCCGAGCAGCGCGCGCCGCACCCGATCGGTGATCGCGCCGCCCCCGCCGCCGGCCCCGCCGACATCGATCGCGCGCACGCGCATCCCGGCCGCTTCCAGCGCAGCGAGCACCGGCACCACCGAGCTCGGCGGTGCGCCGGAGCTGGTGACGACGAGGACATGTGCATCAGCCACGAATCACGACCTCTCGATTGACGAGGTTCGCGGGTCGCCGACCCGCGAGCACGTCGATCACAGCATCTGCACAGAGCTGAGCCATCTGTGTCCTGGCCTCGGTGGTAGCCGATCCGATGTGCGGCGCCAAGACCAGGCGCGGACAGTCGTAGAACCGAGGATCGATCTTCGGCTCGTGCTCGAACACGTCGAGCGCCGCCGCGAAGATCCGGCCGGCGTGCAACGCCGCGATCAAGGCATGCTCGTCGACGCACCCGCCGCGCGCCGTGTTGACGAGAATGGCACTCGGCTTCATTCGCGCGAGCCGCTCGGCGTCGACGACATGCCGC
This sequence comes from Deltaproteobacteria bacterium, assembly GCA_040004535.1. Lineage (GTDB taxonomy): Bacteria > Myxococcota_A > Polyangia > Haliangiales > Haliangiaceae > JABFXX01. The sequence continues at coordinate 3,772 of JBDUAS010000362.1, read as the reverse complement.
GTCTCGGGCGTCAGCGGGCAATGCAGGCTGACGACATCCGCGGTCGCGAACACCTCGTCGATCGATCGGCTCTCCGGCGCCTGCGGATCCGCCCAGATCGCGCGCATACCGAAACCCTCGGCGCGGCGCACGACCGCCTTGCCGATCCGCCCCAGTCCGATCACACCGAGCGTCTTGCCGTGCAGCTGGACGCCGAGCAGCTGATCGAGGCGCCAGCCCGGCCAGTGCTGGCCGCGCACCATCGCGTCGGCTTCCGGCAAGCGGCGCGCCGCGGCGAGGATCAGCGCGAACGTCAGCTCCGCGGTCGCCTCGGTCAGGACATCCGGCGTGTTCGTGACCGCGATCCCTGCGCGCGTCGCTGCAGCGAGGTCGACGTTGTCGTACCCGACCGCGCAGTTCGCGATCGCGCGCAGCCGCGGCGCGCGCGCGATCAGCGCGGCGTCGATGCGATCGAGCAGCAAGCACACGAGTGCGTCGGCGTCCGCGAGATCGATGTTTGCGATCCCGCGCCACTCGTTCGGCACCTCCACACGCGCATCAGGGAGCTGCGCCGCGAGATCGATCGGCAAGCTAGACGTCGAAACGACGCGCACCACGACTGAAGTCTACGTGGTCAACCGGCGGCGCGCTCGCCCGCCTCGCTGCGATCGCAAGCGCGCGGCATCGCGACGAACGCGCGAACCGGTCCCGATCGCCGCACCTGCGCCGAGCTCTCGGTTGCGGATCAGATCGTGACGCTCGGAGCGACTGCACACTGCGAGGGCTCGGGATCGGACTGGAGCTCCTCGACGCGCATGTTAAGGTCAAGACGTGCGTTGGCTCTCGCTCGTCGTGATGCTCGCGGCGGGCATCGTCTTCGCCGAGCCGACGGCGCCGCCCACGAAACCAACCACGGAACTGGCGTCCGGTTCGGCATCTGCATCCGGGTTCGTGTCGGGCTCGGGGTCAGGCCCGGGCGGCTACGATCGGCTCGCCGATCCGAAGACGCCGCTGAAGTCGCTCTGCGACGACCCGATCCTCGGCAACTCGCCCCGGATCAATGGCGACGAGGTCCACGGCGTCGTCGCGTTCACGTTCGACGACGGCCCGAACCCCGAGACCACGCCGGCGGTGATCGACGCGCTCGACAAGTACAATATTCCGGCGACGTTCTTCATCGTCACCCAGCGCCTGCTCGGCAAGCATGGCGAGGCGCCGCGCGACATCCTCGCGCACGAGCTCGCCGATCACTTCACCGTCGGCAGCCACTCGGTCTCGCACAAGCTGCTCAAGACCGCCGGATCGGATCTCGTCACGAAAGAGATGGACGCGTCGTTTCGCACGCTCGCGAAGGAAGCGGATCGTCCGATCGGGCTGTTCCGGCCGCCTTATGGCGCGCTGTCCGGAACGGGTCGCGCACGGCTCAAGCAGCTCGGCGTCACCGAGGTGATCTGGTCGATCGACACGCTCGACTGGAAAGCGCACGACGCCGACAAGCTGCGCAAGAAGGTCTTGAAGATGATCCTTCACGACAACGGCGGCGTCGTGTTGATGCACGACGTGAAGCCGATCACCGCGAAGATCATCGCCGACGTGCTCGACGATCTCGAAGCCGAGAATTGCAGCCGGCTCGCGGCGAAGCCCCCGAAGGAACCGATCTGGCCGGTGTCGCTTCATTACTTCTTGCGCGATGACAAGAAGACGTCGCGCGCGGTGCCCGCGGACGTCCAGAAGCGAACGGACGCCTACAAGGCGGGGTTCGCTAACCGTTGTAAGAACCGAACGCCCGCGAAGGACGATCGCGCCGACTGCCTCGCGAATCCGCTCGCGAAGGGCTGTTCGGAGCGGTGAATCCGCGCGCTTAATCCGATTCACCACCGCTCCCGCGTGGTTGAAACCAACGCGATCACCCCTACAGATCACATTTCGTAACAATGGCCTGAGGCGCCTTCTTTATTGATTGACTACTACATGAGCACACATTAGGTTCGCGCCGCTTTGGGAGCCGGGCCCAACGCAGTGGACAGTGTGAAGAACTCATGGAACATCATCATGTTAGGGGCGTACCCGAAGGCTGGGAGGACGTCGTGTCTCCGCTGACCTGGGACCGCCATACCCCGCTCGCGCCGACGCGCTTGAAGACGCCGGACCCGGACTTCGAGGCGATCGACACGACCCAGTTCGAAGCGGTCGAACCGGGCATGGATTTCGGTGAGGGTGAGGGCGAGCGCACGGTCATCACGACCGCTTCCTACGACCTCAAGCCCAAGTTCACGGGCCGCGCCGCCGCCATCGCTCAGCTCCAGTCCATCGTCGCCAAGGCGTTCGCGCCGTCCGGCAACCTAGGCTTCGCCGTGATCGTGGGCGACCCCGGCATGGGGAAGAGCCGCATCCTTCACGAGCTGATCGGCCGGTCCAAGGCCCATCACCCCGGCCTGATCGTGCTCGCCGGGATCGCGGACGAGAACTCGCACGCGTACGGCCCGATCGCGCGCGCCCTGACCTCGCGGTTCGGCGTGGTGGTCGGCGAGAACCCCGAGGACAGCCGCGACAAGATCCAGGCGGGCGTCGCCGAGGTCGTCCCCGCGCAGCGCGTTCCGGAGATCGCACATCTGATCGCGCACCTCCTGCGCGTTCCGTTCGACGACAGTCCGGTCGTCGGACCGTTGCTCGATTCGCCGCAGCGACTCGAAGCGCGCTTGTTCATGGCGCTGAAGCGCCTGCTCACCGCCGAGACCGACAACCACCCGGTGCTGATCGTCGTCGAGAACCTCGAGCTCTGCGAGACCGACACGATCAACTTCCTGCAGTACCTCGCCGCCGGCATGACCGATCGCCGCGTCGCGATCGTCGGCACGTCGACGCCGTCGCTGTGGGCGCGCCACACCACGTTCGGCGAAGGCGAAGTCGCGCCGACGAAGATCGATCTGACGGCGCTGTCGCCGGCCGAGGCCGAAGAGCTGCTCCGCGAGCTGTGCAAGCAGCTCCACGAAGTGCCGAACAAGCTCGTCCAGCACGTCCGCGGCATGGGCGGCTCGCCGCGCGCGATCCACGAGCTCGTGCGCTGGTTGCTCGAGAGCGAAGTGATCGTGCGCGAAGGCATGATGTGGCGGCTCGACGGCGAGAAGCTCGCGGTCACGTCGCTGCCGAAGACGTACGACGACCTCGTCGCCGCACGCCTCCGCGTGATGGAGCCGATCGAGCGCCGCGTGATCGAGATGGCGGCCGTCGTCGGCGAACGCTCGTGGCTCGACGCGATCATCGCGCTCGAGCGCTCGGGTGCGACGGCGAGCCTGACCGATCCGGACGGTCCGACGCTCGCCGAGATCGCGAGCTCGGGCGATCACAGCCGGCTCGCGATCGTCGCGGCGGTCGGCAAGCTGATCGAGCGCGAGTGGCTGATCGAGATTCCGCTGTCGACGGTGTCGGGCGAGCGCGAGCTGCGGTTCGCGTACCCGAACCTGTGGGCGCTGACCTACAAGGGCCTCGACGAGCACCGCCGTCGCACGTATCACAACATCGTCGCGCGCTGGCTCGAGCTCCATCCCGAGGGCCGGTCGCCGGCGCAGCAAGAAGAGGTCGGCCGTCACCTCGCGCTCGCGGGTGAGACCCGCGAAGCTGCGATCCGCTATCGCCGCTCGGCCGAGGCCGCGCGCGCCGAGTATCACAACGAGAAGGCGATCCGGTTGTTCGACCGCGCCCTCGCCTGCCTCGGCAATCAGGACCTCGCGCAACGCCTCCACATCTGGCACGACCTCGGCTCGGTCTACGAGCTGATCGGCGACTTCGAAGC
>JBDUAS010000602.1:0-1875 GCA_040004535.1 Deltaproteobacteria bacterium | reverse complement strand
AGCGCCAGCTCGTGATCGTCGGCGATGCCGGCGTCGGCAAGCGCACGCTCGTGCGCTCGTTCCTCGAAGGTATCTCGCCGGGCGAGGCCGTCATCATCCGCACGACCGCACGCGTCGGCACCGCGATGACTCCGTACGGCGTGATCGCGGATCTCGCGCGTGACGTGCTCGGACTCGCCGAGGATGCCGAGCCGCACGAGGTCGAGCGCCGGTTGTTGCGCGCTGCACCGCTGATCTTTCCGGGTGAAGAGAACGGCCCCGAGGCGCGCGCCGCACTCCAGTTCTTCGGCATGTTGCTCGGTGCGCGCCACCTCGCGCCGGCGAATCAAAAGCCGATCGATGCCGAGGCGCAGCGTCAGACGCTGATGAAGATGCTGATCCGGATCGAGGGCAAGCTCGAGGGCGACAAGCCGATCGTGCTCGTCGGCGAGGACGTGCACTGGTCCGATCAAGATTCGCAGGAGCTGTTCGCGAAACTGCTCGAGATCCAGACGCCTCGCCCACTGTTCGGTCTGATGACGTCGCGCCCGGATGCGCGGATCTTGAAGATGGCGAAGGACCTCGGCACCGAGGTCGTGATGCTCGAGGAGCTCGACGACGCCACGCGCCGCGAGATGCTGGTCGCGCGGTTCGTGCCCGGCCACGACATCGAGGATCTCGTCGCCCAGATCGCGGCGCGCGCCGGCGGCAACGCGTTCTTCATTCAAGAGCTCCTCGACATGTTGATCGAGCGCGGCGTGCTCGTCGCCGATCCGGATACCGGCGAGTACCCGGGCCTGCTCCGCTGGGCCCAGCGCGACGCGCCGATCCACGTGCCATCGTCCGTCGAGGATCTCGTGCTCGCGCGCATCGATTCGTTGCCGCCGCCCGAGCGCGAGACGATGGTCCACGCTGCGGTGCTCGGCCGTCACGTCTCGGCGGCGGCGCTGTCGTTGCTGCTCGGCCGGCCCGCGCGGCTCGAGCTCGACGAGCTGGTCCGCCGCGGCCTGCTGTCGCCCGCCGACGGCGAATATCGCTTCAAGAACGACATGACGATGTCGGTCGCGTACGGGATGATCCCGCACGAGGTCCGGATCCAGATGCACCGCTCGGTCGCGGCGCGAATCGCGAACGCGGTCGGCTATCGCATCGGCCAGGACGACGCGTTGATCGCCCGCCACCTCGAGCTCGCCGGCGATGCCATCCCCGCCGCCGACCGTTACCTGCGCGCCGCCGGTCACGCGGTCGAGCTCGGCGGCAACGCCGATGCGTTCCGCCAGCTGACCCGCGCGCTGAAGCTCCTACCCGAGGCCGATCACGAGCGCCGGTTCAACGCGCACCGCCTGCGCGAGGAGATCCTGCGCCGGCTCGCGAAGCGGCCACAACAGCTGCGCGAGCTCCACGCGCTGCGCAAGGAAGCCGACGCGATCGGCGAGGCCGGCAAGCTCGCGGTCTCGCACAACGCGCTCGCGCAGTTCTATATCGACGTCGGCAAGGCACCGGCGGCGCTGCGCGCGGTCGCACCGGCGCTGCAGTACGCGCGCGATGCGGGAGAGCCGCTCGTCGAGGCCGAGGCGCTGCGGCTGCGTGCCGCGATCGCGCGCCTGGTCGGCAACGCGGAAGAGTCGCTGCGGCTCGTCGAGCAGGCGCTCGAGCTCGTCGACAAGCTGATGGAGCCCGGCAAGGCCGAGACCATGCAGCGCGCACCGACGCCGGTGTTGCTCTCGCGCGCGACCATCCTCAACCAGCGCGGCTCGACGCTGTGGAACATGGGCAAGCTCGAGCAGTCGATCGAGAGCTACGCCGAGGCGCTCGTGATCTACCGCGCGATCGGCATGCAGCGCCACGAGGCGCGCGCGCTCAACAACATGGGCATCGTGTTCGCCGCGCTCGGCG
>JBDUAS010000601.1:0-1876 GCA_040004535.1 Deltaproteobacteria bacterium | reverse complement strand
TGATCGAGTCGTGGGGCTTCAAGCGCAACATGGGGCGGATGTGGGCCGTGCTCTACCTCGACGACCATCCACTGACCGCCGCGGATCTCGGCGACCGCCTCGGCTTGTCGACGGGCTCGGTGTCGATGCTGCTCGCAGAGCTCCTCCAGTGGGGCGCGATCAAGAAGGCGTGGGTCGTCGGCGAGCGCCGCGAACACTACGAGCCCGAGACCAGCTTGTGGAAGATGGTGTCGCGCGTGTTCCGCGAGCGCGAGCTCAACTGGATCAAGCAAGCGCGCGACGCGTTCGAGGAAGCGAAGGGTGAGGCGCGGCCCGTGCCGAAGCTGGAGGGGCCGGGACCTGCGCCCGGAGCCGGGGAAGCCGCGCGCAAGAAGTTGATCGCCGAGCGGATCGCGAGCCTGACGAACCTCGCGCAGGTCGGCGCGAACCTCCTCGAGTCGATGCTCGAGGGTGAAGCTGTGGACAGCCTGCCGCTCAAGACGATGGGCGAGCTGGTCAAAGACTCGTCGAAAAAGTGATCGTCACCAAAGATCTGAAGAAGCACTTCAAGGTGCACAAGCGCCCGCCGGGGTTCGGCGCGGCCGTGAAGTCGCTGTTCCATCGCACGTACGAGACCGTCAAAGCGGTCGACGGCGTCAGCTTCACGATCGAGCGCGGCGAGCGTGTTGGCTTTCTCGGCCCGAACGGCGCCGGCAAGACCACGACGCTGAAGGTGCTGTCGGGCCTGCTCCATCCGACGAGCGGCGAAGCGACGGTCGAGGGCTTCATCCCGTTTGCCCGGTCGCCCGAGCTGCTGTCGAAGATCACGCTCGTGATGGGCCAGAAGTCGCAGCTGATCTGGGACCTGCCGCCGTCGGAGACCTACGCGATGAACCGCGCCGTGTTCGACGTGCCGAAGGCGCAGTTCGACGCGACGCTAAAAGAACTGACCGAGCTGCTCGAGCTCGGCGACCTCGTCGACAAGCCGACCCGCCAGCTCTCGCTCGGCGAGCGCATGAAGTGCGAGCTCGCGGCCGCGCTGTTACACCAACCGACAACGCTGTTCCTCGACGAGCCGACGATCGGTCTCGACGTCGCGATGCAGGTCGCGATCCGCGACTTCGTGCGGTCGTACAACCAGCGTCACTCGGCGACCGTGCTGCTGACGTCGCACTACATGGACGATGTCGTCGCGCTGTGCCCACGGATCATCGTGATCGATGCGGGCAAGCTGATCCACGACGGCGACTTGCGCGGCCTCGTCAAGCAGATGGATCCCGACAAACGCGTGTCGTTCACGGTGGCGAGCGTCGACGACGAAGTGCTGACCAAGCTCGGCACCGTGCTCGCGAAGGACGGCAAGAGGATCACGCTGCGCGTGCCGGAGCGCGAGCTGCCGGGCGTCGTCGGTGAGTTGCTCGGCAAGCAGCAGGTCGCCGACCTCGCGATCGAGGATCCGCCGCTCGAGGACATCCTGCGCAAGATGTTCGGCAAGGCGCACCGATGAGGATCGAACCAGGTTCGCGCTTCATCCCGAGCGGAGCGAGGGCACCGAGATGAAGTCGCAGCTGTCGCGCACCGTGCGCGCGCTGCCGACGCTGCTCCGGATCGGTGTCGCCGAGACCGTCGCGTATCGCGCCGAGTTCATCGTCTGGATCCTGACGACGACGCAGCCGCTGATCATGATGTCGCTGTGGACCTCGGTCGCGCGCGGCGGCTCGTTCAAGGGCTACGACGCCGACGCGTTCATCGCGTATTACCTCGCGACCCTGCTCGTCCGTCAGCTCACCGGCAACTGGGTCGCGTGGCAGATGATGGAGGAGATCCGCATGGGCACGATGGCGATGCGCCTGTTGCGCCCGATCCATCCGTTCGTGACCTACACGGCGAGCCACCT
>JBDUAS010000016.1:0-56991 GCA_040004535.1 Deltaproteobacteria bacterium | reverse complement strand
CTCGATGTCGGCCTTGATCACCTTGGCGTTGTTGATCATCACCGCGCCGTCCTTCACCTTGATCGTGAGGCTCTGGCCATTGACCGTCTTCGCGCTGGTGAGCTTGGCCGCATCTGCGCCCATCACCTTGCCGGCAACGACGTGGTAGGTGAGCACCGCCGTCAGCTTCTTCTTGTCCTTCAGCAGGGCCTCGACGGTCCCCTTGGGCAACTTCGCGAACGCGTCGTCGGTGGGCGCGAACACGGTGAAGGGCCCCTTGCCCTTGAGCGTGTCGATCAACCCGGCTTCGGTCAGCGCCTTCGCCAGGGTCTTGAAGTTGCCGGCGGCGACGGCCGTGTCGACGATGTCGGCTTTGGGCTCGGCGAACGCCACGGGTGCAGCGACGACGGAAACGAGGATGGCGAGAATGGTGGCTCGGATCATGATGCTTCCTTCGAACAGCTCCGCGAGATTGCGGAGCACGCCTGAGACGTCGCTTCCGGCGAGATCGTTACGAACACGATCGTTGTAACGTCGTGAGCGACACCGACCTCGAAGTGAGGCCATGCTGGAACGCACCGACGATCTCTCGACGATGAACGTGCTCGACGCGAACGGTAAACCCGTCTTGCTCGGCACGCTGTGGAGAGATCGTCCCGCGGTGCTCGTGTTCGTCCGCCACTTCGGCTGACTCCACTGCCGCGAGCACGTGGTGCAGTTGCATCGCGAGAGTGAACACGTTCACGCTGCCGGGGCCGACCTCCACGTGATCGGGAATGGCGCACCGTCGTTCATCGCGGGGTTTCGAGACACGACCGGCTACGATGGTCCGCTCTACACCGATCCGTCGCTGGAGACGTTTCGTGCCGCCGAGCTTCGCCACGGCTTGCGGACGGTGCTCAGCCTCGCGACCGCTGTGAGGACCGTCGGCGCGCTCCGTCGAGGATTCCGCCAAGGCCGGACGCAGGGTAGCGCGCTGCAACAAGGCGGCGTGCTCGTGATCTCGCGTGAAGGCCGCGTCGTGTGGCATCAAATCTCCGACGGACCGGGAGACAACGCGAGCGCAGCGCAGATCGTCTCGGCACTACGCGTAGCGGCGTAACCGCGGCGCGCGTCGAAGCTCTGCTCACGGCGATCCAGACGGCTACGCGACAGGGTCAAGCGATCGACGGATCGTCATCGGTCACTGTTCGACGCTGATTTTCGTCGCTGCTCTGCAACTGAACGGGCAACACGTTCCTCGCGATTGATCGCCAAAGCCGCGGCCGTCACGATCGATGTTGCGAACAGACCGAGGACAAAGATTGGCCAGTCGGTCATTGGCTCTCCTGCGGCGCGACAAGCGCCAGCGCGCCGAGCGAGAGGATCGACGGTACCCACAGGCCGACGAACTGCCCTTGTTCCTTGTAGCCGGAGAACCAGAGGGCCACGGATGCCAGAAACGACACGAAGCCGCCAGGTAGAACAAACGCTTGATCCGCCGCAGTGGTGACGCCTTCATTTGGTGCTCCGGGTCTCGCGATCAGCGCTTCGACGTCGCGAGGAGCGCGTGGTTACACCTCGTCGAGATGACGTGATCCGGTCGCTCACAGGCGTTTCTTGATCGCGCGCAGCAGGCTGCCGACGACGGGGAGTGATTCGTAGAATCCCTCGGCTGCGTCGAACAGGTCCGTGTGGTGGGTGATCCGACCTTCGGCGTCGAAGCGGAGGTGCGTGACACCGGCGACCGTACCCAGCTCGTCACGCGCGCGTCGGCGCCACTCCCAGCGCCATCGCACGTAGCTGCCATCTCTGCCGGTCGCGACATCCTCGACGACGAAGCGAGTCTCGGCGAGCGCGGTGAGGACGCGATGAAAGTACGCGCGCAGCGCGGGGAGGTCGCCATGGATCGTATGAAAGGCGTCCTTGAACGCGAAGCCGGGCGCGTAGAGCTCGTCGATCCGGTCGATCCACGCGGGGGAAAACTCGTCGTAGAACCGGCGAAACTGAGTCAGTGACTGGGTGGTGTCCAACATGTCGACCGATCAGAGTCGCGAGCTCTGCGCCAGGTCGTCGTTGGCGGGCCCGCGCGCCAGCGCATCGCGAAGCTGCTGGCGGGCGCGGTGAGCCCGGATCTTCACATTCGCGACGGTGATGCCGAGCCGCGTAGCGGTCTCGTTCTCGGTCATCTCGGTCCGCATCATGACCACGTCGCGATACTTCGGCGCGAGCTGATCGAGCACGCGGCGCGCACGTGCCGCGACCTCGAGGTCTCCGACCAACGTCTCCGGCGATCGGCTCGGGTCTGCGATCTCACGGTCCACGGTCTCGTCATTCGTCGCGAGGCTTTCGCGTGACCTGCGGTCGCGGCGAAGGTGGCCGAGCGCGGTCGTCGACGCGATCCGGTACAGCCACGTCCGGTACTTCGAATCCCCGCGGAACGAGTCACGGTGGCGGTACGCGAGCAGCAACGCGTCCTGGGCCACGTCCTCGGCCGCCTCGGGACTCTTCACGATCCGGCGCGCGACCGAGTAGACGAAGTCACGCTCGTCGCGACCGAACTTGACGACGTTGTGTGGTTGTTCGCATGTCACCGGCATGTCACCGACCTCCCGGCGCGCGGAGTAGCGCCATCACGTCGGCGCGGGTGGCGGCGTCGTTGGCGAACACGCCGCGGTGGGCGACCGTGGTCATCGTGGCGCCCTGCTTCTCGACCCCGCGCATCTTCATGCACATGTGCTCGGACTCGATCACGACAGACACGCCGCGCGGCTCGAGATGGGTGACCATCGCGTCGGCGACCTGCCGGGTCAGCCGTTCTTGAACTTGAAGGCGGCGCGCGAATGTGTCGACGGCACGCGCGATCTTCGATAGCCCGACGACGCGGCCACCGGACGGGAGGTACGCGACGTGCGCGACTCCCGAGAACGGCAGCATGTGGTGCTCGCACAGGCTGTAGAGCTCGATCCCGCGGACGACCACCAGGTCGTCGCCGCCTTCGTAGAAGATGGTACCGAGGTGGTCGCCCGGGTCCTCGCCGATCCCCGAGGTCAGATCGCGATACGCACGCGCAACTCGTCCGGGCGTGTCGGCCAAACCCTCTCGGTCGGGGTCCTCTCCAATGGCGGCCAGGATCTCGCGAACCGCCCGCGCGATCCTTGGTAGGTCAACCACGGGCATGGTGCTCGGAGCCAGCTTGGGCCATCGATCGTCGGACGATTTAGCGTTCAAATCGTTCATATCGTCCACTGTAGCGACCAAATCGTTCGCGTCAACGATCGGTCGTTCATATGCGAATAAACATCTGTATTTACCGTAAATTTACGGCTCATGGCGCGGAGAAGTCGCGCGCAGCGCGCCATTTTATGTAACGTAGCTAACCAGACAGGCATCTCGATGAGCTAGATGCGCCCGTTGTCCCCGCGGGATCTCGCCGCCGCCCTTGGAGTGAGCGAGTCGTCGCTCAAGCGTTGGATCGATTCCGGCAGGATCGTCGCGGCGCGAACCGAGGGTGGCCATCGCAAGATCTCGTTGGTGGAAGCGGTGAGATTCATCCGCGAGACGGGGGCGCCGGTCGCGCGCCCAGAGCTGCTCGACATGCCCGAGGTCGCGATCGCGCAGGGACGCGCGATCGGCCGCGACACATTATTCGACGTGCTGACCGGAGGAGACGCGAGCGCTGCGCGAGGGTGGTTGCTGTCGCGCTACCTCGGCGGGACCTCGATCGCCGAGCTGTGCGACGGGCCACTACGTGAAGCGATGCACCGCCTCGGGGAGCTGTGGCACCACGGCAGCGATGGCGTCTTCGTCGAGCACCGCGCGACCGACACGTGTCTGCAAGCGCTCGCCCATCTGCGGAACATGCTCGACGTGTCTGCCGAGGCACCCGTCGCGACCGGCGCGACACCACAGGACGATCCGTACATCTTGCCGTCATTCATGGCGGCGACCGTCATCGCCGAAGCGGGCATGCGCGCGGTCAACCTCGGTCCAGACACCCCGGTCAGCGCGATGCAACACGCATTCGTTCACCATCAGCCTCGGCTCGTGTGGATCAGCGCGAGTGCGCCGATCGCGCCGGAGAGGGCGCGCGAGCTCGCGCACTGGCTAGTATCGCTGCCGGAATCAATCATCGCCGTCGTAGGCGGTCGCGCGGGCGCGACGATCGCGATGGAGCAACCGGGTGTCCGCCGGATCGATACGATGGTCGAGCTCGCCGCGGTCGTCGCGGGGATCGTCGGCCACCGTGCCGCGTAACGTCGCTGCATTCGGTGACGTCGAAGCGGCATGTCAGCTCGCGTGCTCGCCGTCGGCAAGGTCGTCGAAGTATTTTACGATGCCGAGTGTCCGCTGTGTATGCGGGAGATCCGGATGCTCGTGCGCAAGGACCGCGCCGAACGGATCCAGTTCACGAACATCGCGGACCCCGCGTTCGACGCGTCGGCCTACGGCACGACCTACGCCGTGCTGATGGCGCGGATCCGCGGTCGCCTCGCGGATGGCACATGGATCGACGGTGTCGAGGTGTTCCGCCGCTTGTACGCCGCGATCGGATTTCGGCGGCTGGTCGCGATCACGCGACTTCCCGGAATCTCACAGCTGCTGTCGCTCGTGTACGTCGTGTTCGCCAAGAACCGCTTGCGGTTAACCGGGCGATGCCTGAGTGGCGCCTGCGCAGTGCAGCCGACCACGGCGACGACGTTGTCTCCGTGGTCGTAGCCGATCCGATCGGTTTGCTGCGGGTCACCATCGTCAACTCCGCGCGCTCGCGCGTCGACGCGACTACCGCCCACGCGGCAAGCGACCGCTTGCGAAGCGCACGCCGACGCTATTGCTCTCGAGCCGCGATTTCGATCAGTGCGTCGAACCGGCTAACGAAGCTCGGCGCGTTGAGCTCCAAGTACGCTCGGCAGGCATCGATGTCGAGGCTGGCTTTGATCAAGGCCACGACGTCGGCGCGATCCTGCATCCGGGAAGCCTTGAGCTTCATATATACGAGTGGCGCGGCTTCGATCACCGAACCAGGTGCATTCGCCAACGTAGCTTCGAGGAAGGGTTCGTTGGCTTCAGGCGACATGAAGTCGATCGCCACACCATCGACCTGAAACGGCACGCCCGCGCGAAGGGTCACTAACTTGCCGTGATGTTCGAACGCTTCGGCTCCCACCAAGAAGTCGACATCTTTGGTCGCGCGCGGGTGACCGTTCGCTCCCACGGCGAGTCCTCCGATGATGACGTGCCTCACGCCGGCCTGACGAAGTGCCTCGGACGCCAGCTCCAGTGCTTCGAGCACCTTTGGCGCGACCACGTCGTCGAGCAGCTTGAGATCTGGCGAGCTCATCAGTTTTCCTCGCGGGCGTCCAATTGAGATTTGAGACCCCGAGAGCATCGACGATCAGTATGACAGCTTCGCGCGGAGTGTCGCGGCGTTAAACGCTCGGCGCGACCGCTGTGCCGCCCACGTCGCCGCGTGTGCACGTTGGAATCCGACCGCTACGATCGGCCCGACCGGGCGTGTCCACGGGGCTTTGGTTCCGCTCCGATCTCCACTGTGCCGTGGGGGACTCGTGCGGTCACCAGAAGCTCGCCACCGAGCGCGCGAACGTAGCGACGGAGCGTGCTCAGGTTCATGTCCTCGCGGCGCTCGATCTTCGAGATGGTGGGTCGGCGCACTCCGAGGTTCTCGGCGACGACGACTTGTGAGATCTGCATGCCCCGGATGACATCCTCGGTATGGAGCCACACGTGCAGGCCAAGTCGCACGGAATCGCGCATGCTCGGCTCGATGGCCTGGACGTGTCCACGCTGCGAGCGCCCGTTCGCGACGAGGCGCGCGCATGTCTGCGAACCGGGGATGCCTGTCGAGCACTGGCTCGCCGAACGTCCGGATGGCCAGCGCGAAGCGGCCGCAGCGATCGCGTAGATCGAAGGAGCCGGCGGCGCGGCTTGATTCACGACCGGCACGGGAGCGGGCGAGGCCTGCTGGCAAGCCGCGAACCCGAGAGGACCAACGCGCGCATCGTGGAGTAACGACCGAGGCTACTCGATCATCGCCGCGATCATTTCGAAGACATCGCTGCCAAACGCGCGAGCCTCTCGGCCGGCCACAGCGTCGCCGAATCGTAGTACTCCGCAAACGTCCATCCGCAGAAGGGATGCCGAAGATGAGGTGCTTCCCGCGACATACCCCCGGGCCGCCGCCTGTGGGCCTGGACCGAGCGCTTTTTCTAGCGCTGACGATCTTCGCGAACGGGAGCATGCTTCACGCATGCTCGAACTGGTGGTGGTGACGTTCAAAGGTGGTCGCGAGCGGGCGGCGGCGGTGCTCCACGAATTGCAAGGTAACGTCGAGCCGTGGACCGAGCGAGTGCACGGCGCGAGCGTCGTGTATCGCGACCACGCGGGCAAGCTCGCGATCGACGAGAGCTTCGAGGCGACGAAGGGCGAAGACGCGATCGCCGGCGGCTTCACCGGCTCTCTGGTCGGGCTCCTGCTCGCGGTCATGACGCTACCGGTGATCGGCGCCTCGAGCCCACTCGTGGTCGGGGGTGTGCTGGTCGCCGGCGCACTCGGCGGCGAAGTGATCGGCTCCCACCATCGAGCCGTGCACGCCGATGCCGAAGCCACGTGGTGGCGCGACGAGGTCGGCATCTCCACGGCACTCGCCGAGCAGGTTCATGCAAACGTCAAAGCCGGCGAGTCCGCGATCGTGTGTCTGATCCGCGAGCGGGATCCCGAGCTCGCATCGCACTTCGCGCGCTTCGGCGGCGACGTCCGGACGATTCCGCTCACCGCCGAGCAGGCCACGAAGGTCAACGCTCGCTTGCGCGCTTGAAGTTCGCGGAGAACCCGTCGAGGATCGCGAGCCGGCGCTCGAGCCGGCTCCGCAGTACTCGGCGCGCGGCGCACCGGCTGGCGGGCCCTCGCGTTCATCGGGCAGCTCGAGCAGCCGCTCGTCGTCGGAGATCACGTAGCGCGCACGCGCGCGATCCGGTACATCCACGTCGAGAACACCGCGCGTTCGGCGAAGCTCGGAAACGAGCGCCACAGCTGCGCCGTGATCTCCTGCGCGAGGTCATCGCGGTTCGCCGCTTGTGAGCCTCTATGAGAGCCTGGAACTTGTCGTGCGTCGTCACCGCTACTTCCTGCCCCGGTGATTCGCACGAGCCGCCAAAACCTCACACAGAATGAGCGATTTCGGCGACACTGGTCGGATGCGTACTTTGGGGAAGGTTCTAGCTATCGCCACGCTTGGCTTCGGTTGCAAGCCACCGGCGACCTACGGCTACCAGTACCAACTGACGCAGCAATTTGGCGGCGCGGAAGCGCCCGAGGTCCTCGGCCGCGAAGCGCGCGAGCTGCTCGCGAACGCGCGCACGGTCGCATTCTATCCGCCGGACCTCTGCCTCAACACGGACACGTCGCACGCGGCGGGACACGATCAGAAGCTCGCGCTCGCGAACTGCGGCGTGTTGCTCTCGAATCTCGAGCGCGCGGCGGAGCGCGCCGGCTACGAGGTGTTGTCGTGGCAGAACCTGCGCGGCCAGAAGCGTCCGATCGACTATGCGCGCGAATCGAACGTCGACGTCCTGTTCGAGATCAACGAGCTCGACCTCGACAACGTGAGCGACTCGGATGTCCAGCGCACGCTGACGTTCTTCAAAGACGATGGCGCGGGCCGCGGCAGCTTGCAGGTCCCCCAGACGGTCGCGCAGCGCTGCGCGGCGTACTCCGCTTCGATCGATCCGGTCCAGACGGCCGGATTGAGCGGCACGATCGACATCAAGACGGTGGCAGTCAGCGACGGCCGCGACCGCTGGCACTATCGCAAGACGCTCTCGACGTCGACCGGGCGCATGTATCCGGAGGTCGGGTTTCGTGCGGTGGCGAAGCCGAACCAGGCGGCGGGCGTGCTGGGTGGAATTGGCGCGGCTTCGATCATCATCGGCGGCACGCTCGCGCTGGTCGCGAGTACGTCGACCGACAATCCCTCGACCGGAGAGATGAAGCTCGATTTCGGCGATGCGCCCACGTACATGATCATCGGCGGCGCGATCCTCGGCGTTGCGGGCATCGTGCTCGGCGTGACCCACCAGGAGAACGGCTCGCCCGAGGACGTGCTGTGTCTGCCTGCGGCCGCGATCGTCACGGAGGCACCAGCGCCGGCAGGCCCACCTGTCGCGGGCCCGATGACCTCGCAAGTCCGGCTCAACGAGACGACGAGCGGCGATCCCCTGCAGAAGGAACGCGAGCGTTTGCGCGATGCAGCGGTCGTCGATTTCATCAACGTCCTGACCGAGGCGCATCGCAACGCGCCACCTGCACCACCTGCGCCGCCGGCGCCGCCGGCGCCGGCACCGGCACCGGCGACGAACTAGTCGATGAACTAGTCGACGATCAAGAGCCGCGCGCCGGTCGTCGTGCGCGAACGATGCGCGCCATCGCCATTGGCGACCACGTAGCCTTGCCCCCGCGTCGCGGTGAACATGCGGCCATCGCGGAGCTCGGTGACGAGCTCGCCGTCGAGCACGTATACGACGTGGCCGCGCTCGCACCAATGATCGGCGATGTAGCCGGCCGAGTACTCGACCACGCGCGCCCGCACGTTGCCGACCTCGTGCGTGCGCCACGACGCTTCGCCGGGAGCGCCGGGATGGATCGTCGGCACGATCGCCGTCCAGTCGACCGCTTGAAATGGAATTGCGTCGAGCTTCACGCCGCGAGCATGCCATGCGCGCGGTCCTGGGGCTTTGTGCCGCGACTTCGTCGTCAGGTCGCGTGTTACACAACCCGAGTGTCGCCGTCGGAGTTTGCGAGGCTGCTCGTAGACGCGTCGCCCGTCGGCTTGGTCGTGCTCGACGATGGCGGCGTGATCGCGTTTGCGAATCCGCGCGCGCACGTGCTCCTCGATCGCATGAAGCTCGTGGGCACGGCACTGCTCACGCTGATCGAGCCAGCCGACGCGAACGCTCAGCTCGAGCCGAGCGACGCGGCCGTCGACGTCCGGCTCGCCGCGCTGCCGGAGCGCTGGCTCTCGCTCCGGTTCGGCGCCGGCCGCACGGTGACGCTCGACGACGTCAGCGAGCGCAAACGGTTCGAACGCGCACTGTGCGACGCGAACGATCGGTTCGAAGCGTTCATGGACGCCGGCTCCGTGATCAGCTGGATGAAGGACGCGAACGGCCGCTACGTCTATGCGAACGAAGCGTGCGCCGTGGAGCGCGGCGTCACCAAAGACGGCGTCCTCGGTCACACCACCCGCGAGCTCGGCGCGACCGCGACGAACGAAGACGCGCTCGATCGCGCCGTTCTCGACTCGGGGATCCCGTCGACAACGACCGACCTCGGTCGCGACGATCGCGCATGGCAAGTCGCGCGCTTCTTGTTCTGGGACTCGACCGGCGAGCGTTACACCGGTGGGCTCGGCGTCGACATCACCGCGCAACGCACTGCGGAAGAGGCGCTGTTCCAGACCCAGGCGCAGCTGCGCCACGCGCAAAAGATGGAAGCGGTCGGCCGGCTCGCCGGCGGCGTCGCGCACGACTTCAACAACCTCCTCACCGTGATCCTGTCGTGCACGGCGCTCGCACGCGCGGACTCGGCGCGGGCGACCGCGCTCGACGAGATCGAGACCGCCGCCCACCGCGCCGCGCAGCTCACCCGCCAGCTGCTGTCGTTCAGCCGGCGGCAGAACGTCGAGCCGAAGGTCGTCGATCTCGGCGAGCTCGTCACCGAGACGAGGACGATGCTGATGCGCCTGCTCGGCGAGGACGTCGAGGTCGTCATCACGATCGCCGATCACGTCGCACCGGTGTTCGCAGATCCGGGCTGCCTCGTCCAGATCCTGCTCAACCTCGCGGTCAACGCACGCGACGCGATGCCGCGCGGCGGTAAGATCTCGATCGATGTCTCCGAGCACGGCCCGCGCGTGCGCCTCGCGTTCAGCGATACGGGCCACGGCATGGCTGCGGAGCTCCAAACCAAGATCTTCGAGCCGTTCTTCACGACGAAGGCGCCGGGTGTCGGCACCGGGCTCGGCCTCGCGACGGTGTTCGGTATCGTCGAGCAAGCGGGTGGTGAAATCGCGGTGCGCAGCGAGCTCGCCGTCGGGACGACGTTCACGATCGACCTGCCTCGCGCGAGCGGCGCGGTGACGACGCGTCGCGAACCGAAGCCACAACCCGCGCGAGGCCACGAGACGATCCTCGTCGTCGAGGACGATGCGCCGCTGCTCGAGCTCGCGAGCGCGGTGCTCGAAGCCGAAGGCTATCGCGTGCTCGTCGCATCGTCGGCCGCGGATGCGCTGCGCCTCGCCGAGGATCATCCAGGCCGGATCGACCTGCTGTTGACCGATGTCGTGATGCCACACGTCAGCGGCGTCGAGCTGTGGCGGCAGCTCGCGGCGGCCCGCGAGAACCTCAAGGTGTTGTGGATGAGCGGCTACGGCGAGGACAACATGCGACGCCACGGGCTCGATTCGGTAAGCGCTCAGTTCGTGCAGAAGCCATTCACCCCGTCGATCCTCGCCGAGCGCCTGCGCGCTGCACTCGACCGATGACGCCACGACCGACCGTGGCTTCTGCGATCGGCGCCCGGGTGGTCGCCACGCGCGGCGCGACGCGCGATCTGTTCGGTGAGGTCGGTGTCGAGAACGTGCTCGCCATGCTCGCGGCGGACGAGCGCGCACTGTTCACCGGCGCAACGCCACCGAAATGGGTGCCCGAACAGACGTACATCGCGTGGACGCGTGCGGTCTACGCCGGCCCCGCCGGCCGCGACTCGGCGACGCTCGCGCGCTGGGTCGATCGCGTCACCGACCGTGGCTTCGGCGCCGCGCGGCGGATGTTGATGTCGCTCGCGAGCCCGTGGGTGATCGTGCGGCGCGCGGGCGCGTTATGGCGTGGCGAGCATTCTCACGGCGAGCTGACGAGCGCGCCGCTCGGCGACAACAGTGCGCGGTTCGAGCTGCGCGATTCGCCGTACGCGGTCGACGACCTCGGCGCGAGCGCGATCAGCGAAGCGTTCCGCTACATCCTGTTTCGCTGCCGGGTGAAGTGGGCGACCGAGGAGCACCGCCGGATCGGAGATGCGCTCCACGTCGAGCTGCGATGGGGGTGAGATTTCTCGTCTGTCGGCGGCGCGCGTGTCGCTGGGCACGTGGGCGAGTGCTCGGTTGGCGTGCGCGATGCAGCGAGCCTGCGCATGGACACTCAACACGTCAGCTCCGATGAAATCCGACACGTGATCGGCGAGTGCGACGACCTCCTCGTCGAAAAAATTGCCTCGACGGGCGCCTCCGAAGGCGAAGTCGCCGAGGCCTACCGTCTCTACACGGGTGGTGAAAACGACGAGGACCTCGTCGAGCGCGTCAGCAGCCCGCGCGTGATCGAAGTGCGCGCGATCCTCTCGGAGGCGCTGCACGACGACGATGACGACGTCGACGAGAACTAGTCTGACTGCGACGCTGCAAACCGCATGAGCTGCGCGACCGCGAGCGCGTCACGCGAATCGTGCGCGAATTTCGGTCACCGCGCGACGGTCGAACGAACGGCTCGTCGCTGCTCGTGGATGGTCCGGCCGCCCTCGGTCGGGCTGCGGATCGCTGCCAAGCGAGTCGTTCTGCCCGAGCGTGGCCGAGCACGTTTTCGCCGAAATTGAACCAACGAAGTTCGCCTAGGCGTCGCTCTCACGTCGAAAAATCGACTCCGTATTTCCCGCAGCCGGTCGCTTCCACCCTTGCACGGTGCGCTCTCCAGCCCCACCTTGTTGGCTATGCGAAGAACCGGGTTGGTGCTGATCGTCCTCGGTGCTTGCACCTCTCCGAACACCGCCGGCAGCATCAGCGCGACGTGCCAGGATCTCTCGGAGGCACCTGCCAAACCACCTGCGAACTGGTCGGGCTCGGTGTTCACGATCGTGATGGAGAATCACAGCCGCGGTCAGATCTTCGGCAACAAGGACGCGCCGTTTATCAACTCGCTCGCTTCCCAAGGCGCGGTCGCGAATGGCTATCACGATTCCTACATCCACCCGAGCGAGGCGAACTATCTGTGGATGGTCGCCGGCGAGAACTTCGACATCCTCGACGACGACGACCCGAGCTCGCACTCGCTGCCATCGACGTCGCACATCGCCGACCAGCTCGAGAAGGCCGGACTGTCGTGGAAGAGCTATCAGGAAGGCATGGGCGCGCCGTGCGGCGTGGTCTCGAACGGTCGTTACGCCGCGAAGCACGATCCATTCGTGTTCTTCAGCGACATCAACGGTTGGGATGGCTCGCAGTTCCAGCGGTCGCAGCGCTGCATCGATCACGTGGTCGACTATTCGCAGCTCGACAAGGACATCGCCGCGAACGCGATCCCGAAGTACGCGTTCATCACGCCGAACCTCGACCACGACATGCACGATGGCTCGATCGCGGAAGGCGATGCGTGGCTCGCGCACGAGGTCCCGAAGATCATGGCGACCGACGCGTACAAGAATGGCGGCGTGATCTACTTGCTGTGGGACGAAGGGGGCGGCTCGCCGGCGGCGGATGATCCGCCGTTCATCACGCTGTCGCCATACGCGCACGCGGGCATGCAGTCGACGACCGACTTCGATACGAGCTCGTACTTGAAGACGATCGAGAACATCACGGGCGTCGCGGCGCTGCCGTGCGATGCCAACGCCGTGTCGGTCGTCGCGATGGACGAGCTGTACACGATGCCGGTGACGCAACCTTAGTCGTCGGCTTCGAACGCGGCGTCGATCGCCGCTCCGATCTCGGCATCGCTGATCCACTTCGCCTCCGCAGGCGTCGGCGTCGTCGCCGCCGCACACAGCGGGCACTTGCCTACGTGGGGCGAGTCGCGGCGATGGAGCTCCAGCACCGCGCGAGAGATCTGCGCGAGCTCGCGCCGGACTTCACGCCGCCGCCCCGCGACGCGCTCGATCTTCATTTGATCGTACGCGGTGGTTTGGTGCCGCATCCACGCGATCACCGCCGCCTCGGCGCGCTCCTCGATCGGAATGCGCTGGGTGCGCGCGACGGTGCCACTGCCGACGGGCGTTGCATGCGCCGCGACCCTCCGCGCGAGGTCGTCGCCGAGCGACTTCCAGCGGCCCGCGAACCGCAAGAACGTGCGGACCTCGTCCTCGAAGCTGACGGCGTAGGCGGCATGCGCTCGCTCTCGCCGCGCGGTATCGGCGACGCGCTTCTTCGCATACGACTCGGTCGAGCGCTCGACCTCGAGCGCCGCACGCGCCGCTTCGATGGTTTCCCGCGGCGCCCACAGTCCGCGGGAGAACTGCTTGCGCCCCTTCTTCTCGACCACCTGCCACGACGGTCCCGCGGCCTTCACCCGGCGGGTCAAGCCGGCATCGCCCGGAGGCAAACAAGCCCAGCCTTCCGGCGGAGATACGCGCCTTCCATCGGGCGCGACGAACGTCCGTGGATCCGCGGTCGGCGCGAGGGTCAGTGACGACATCGTGCCCGACCCTACCGGATCGGTACGACGTACCGACGTGGCGTCAATACGCGGCACCAAGCAAAGTCTTCGTCGGCGCGAGATCGCTCGTGATAGTTTCGCCGCGATGAAACGCGTCCTTTGGGGAGGGCTCGTGTTCGCAGCCGCGTGCGCGAGCGGGCGACGGAGCAATCAGTGTGATCCGACGTCGGCGACGTGCGCCGATGCAGCGACGGAAACGGGCAGCGATGCATCCGCTCCGGCGATCGATGCGTCGCCGGATGCGCCGAAGAAAGGCTTCGGCGAGCCGTGCACCGACGGCAGCCAGTGCCAGTCGACGATCTGCATCCTCGTCGCGACCGGCGGCGTGTGCACGGAGCTGTGCAACAACGATTGCCCCGCCGGCTGGGGCTGCCTCGGCGTGACCGGCGCGGTCGATCCGGGCCAGGTCACGCAGGTCTGCGTGCCGACCTCCGACCAGCTCTGCACGCCGTGCCAGCACGATAGCGAGTGCACGCTGCTCGGCATGGACTCGTGCGTCCAGGAAGTTTCGGGCCGCTCGTACTGCGCGCGCGATTGCTCGGCGGTCGCGTGCCCGACGGGCTACGACTGCACTCAGGAAGGTGCGACGAAGGAGTGCATGCCGCACTCGGGCGCATGCGATTGCAACGTCGCGACCCAGAACGGTACGACCGAGGCCTGCACGATCACGACGCCGCTCTCGACGGCGTGTGCGGGCACTTCGACGTGCGCGGGCGCGGGCGGCTGGGGCATGTGTCAACCGCCATCGCCGAACGACGTGCCGGATCCGAGCTACGTCGACAGCAACTGCGACGGCATCGATGGCGATGCGTCGAAGGGCATCTTCGTCGCCGGCGGCGGCACGAACAGCGCGACGTGCGGCACCGCGTTCAACATGCCGTGCCAGACGATCTCGTACGGCATCGTGCGCGCGGTGCAAGCGAGCCGGCCGAACGTGTACGTCCAGGCCGGCACGTACAACGAAGTGATCGTGATGCTGAGCGGCGTCAACGTGTGGGGCGGCTACGACTTCAACTGGCAGCGCGGCCCGTACTCGAACGCCGCGAACAAGGTGCTCGTCGTTGGCAAGCAGGACACGACGACCGGCGGCGACGGCGAGTACCTGACGGTGCGCGCGCACGATCTGATCGTGCCGGTCACGCTCGACGACATGGTGCTGCAGGGCCCGGTCGCGCAAGGTGTCGGCGGTTCGAGCGGACGCGACGGTCACTCGAGCTACGTCGTCCATGCAAAGGCGGCGACCGTGACGCTGTCACACGTCCAGGTCATCGCGGGCTCGGGTGCGAACGGTGGCACCGGCACGGCCGGGCTCGACGCGAGCGTCGTCGATGCGCAGTCCTACATGACCGGTGGCACCGGCGGGAACGGCGACCAGTTCACGACGGTGTGCAACAGCTCGTCGTTCGGCGGTTCGGGAGCAGCGGCCTCGAACTCTTGCCCGAGCGGACGCTCGACCGCGGGTGGCACCGGTGGCCACGGCGGCACGATGGACACCGACTGCGGCGTGTTCTCCTCCGATTTCAATGCGCGAGCCGGGACTGACGGCACGAACGCGGCGGCCCTCTCGGGATTGTTCGGCCTCCACGGCAACGGCGGCAGTGGCCAAGGCGTGTGCGGGCCGACGACGAGCGGCGGCCCGGGCGAGGTCTCGAACGGCGGCGCGGGCACCGGCGGAAGCGGCGGCTATTTCAGCGGCGCGAATTCGCTGTACTGGTATGCGCCGGGCGGCAGCGGCGGGTTCACCGGCGACAACGGCGGCGGTGGTGGCGGTGGCGGTGGTGGCGGTGGTTGCGATAACGGCACCGACGCCTACGGTGGCGGCGGCGGCGGCGGTGGTGCCGGCGGTTGCATGGCGCGCGGCGGTGGTAGCGGCGGCGGTGGTGGTGGTGGCGCGTTCGGAATCTTCGCGGTCGCCGCGTCGACGATCACGATCGACACCTGTGATCTGTTGCGCGGCGTCGCCGGTGCAGGCGGCGTGGGTGGCACCGGCGGCCGCGGACAATCGGGCGGCACGGCCGGCCCGGGTGGACCGGCGCATCCCAACTCCGCGACCCCGGGCAACGGTGGCGCCGGCGGCCACGGCGGCCACGGCGGTGGTGGCGGCGGCGGTAGCGGTGGCCGCTCGATCGGCGTGGTCCAGAGCTCGGACTCGTCGGTGACCGGCACGTGCTCGCAGAGCTCGGGCGTCGCCGGGCCGGGTGGCACCGGTGGCGCATCGGCGCCGACGGCACCGCTGATCGAGCGCGATGGTGCGAATGGTGGCAACGGCGGCAACGGCACGCTCGAGCCGACCCGGACCTGCGCCAGCACGTCGAGCTGCTAGGTCGTCGCGACGGCGACGAGCGTCGGTGCGAGCACGCGCACGAGCTCGCTCGGCGCGATGGCGACGAGAAAGCCGCGCGCGCCGCCGTTGATATAGATCTGCGGCAGCTCGCCGATCGTGCGCTCCATGAAGATCGGCATCGCGCGCTTCAATCCGAACGGTGACGTGCCACCGACTTGATAGCCGCTGTGACGATCGGCGACCTCGGGTTTGCACGGACCGACGGTCTTCACCCCGATCACGCGCGCGAGCTGCTTCGCCGAGACTTCACGATCGCCGTGCATCAGGATGCACAGCGGCTTCGCGGCATCGTCCTCGAAGATCAGCGTCTTGATCACCGCATGCTCGGCGACGCCGAGTGCTTCAGCCGAGCCGCGCGTGCCGCCGTGCGGCTCCCACGGGTAGACGTGGGGCTCGAACGCGACCTTCGCGCCGCGCAACGCGCGCACCGCCATCGTGACCGGATGCTTCACGCAACCGACCGAGACACGAGGCGATGAAACCAGTGGACGCCGCGCTCTTGGTCCGGCGCGAACTTGCTCCTCGGCGCGAAGCCACTCTTCAAGCCGCGCGCGACCTGCGCGAGCGCATCGACGTCCTCGGCATCGACCTGCGAGCTCAACCAGCGCTTGTCTCGCTCCGCGTGCTTCGCGCGATCGAGCGCGAGCTGGTACCAGGTGAACTTCGTCGCATCCGGGCGATCCGGAATCGGCGAGTAGATGTTCACCGACAAGCCCCACGGATAGAAGTTGAGCGTCAGGTTCGGGAACACGAACCACCACAGCGCGAACACCCGGCGGCCCTTCGGATCCGCGAATCGCTCCGGCAGCCACGCCGGATCGAAGCCGTCCGCCGGGTCGCGCGCGTACACCCACTGCAACACCGAGCGGTCGTAGAGCTCCGTCGTGTAGCTCCCCAGATCGACCGCATCCGCGAGCCCGCCCGGCGCCCTGTGAACGAAGCCGATGTGAAACTGATCGAGATAATTCGCGGCGTGCTGCTTCCAGTTCCCCGCAACCTCGCGGACCTCCGCCGACATCCGCTCGGGAATCGCCGGCATGTTCGCGAGTGAGGCCTCGACCGGCGCGAGCGTATCACCGAGCGGCCGCGCGGCCGGATCGAAGCTCACCCACGTCAGCCGCCGCCACGCCTCCACCGGCAGCGCCGTCAGCGAATCGCACGGCCGCATCGCCTTCGCATCGAAGCCCTGCTGCGAGATCACGCGCCCCGCGCAATCGAACCGGCGCCCGTGTTGCGCGCACACCAGCGTCGGCCCGCGCGACGCGCCGAGCACGAGTGGAAACCACGCGTGCGTGCACGTGTTCGGAAACGCCCTCAGCACGTCGTCATCCCACGACCGCTGCAGAAACAGCGGCCGCTCGTTCACCGTGATCGGCACGCGCGAGCCACGCGGCGCGAGCTGCTCGTCGAGTGGCCGCGGATCGTCGCCGCGCTCGGACACCACCAACCACTCGCGCGAAAAGATCGTCGCGAGCTCGCGCTCGAGAAACCCGCGGTCGACAAACGTCGATGCCGGCAGTCCCTCCGCAACTCGGATGTCGTCGTCGACGTGCATCGAGGGACGGTAACCACTTAGTCAACTTGTCGTCCACAACCCACCGAGATCACTCGCCGACAAAGGGACGGTTACAACTTCAGGTCCAACGACTTCGGGTCGGAGGTACTCGTTGTTGAATCGACGCGAATGAAGAGGGTCGCGGCCGGCTAAAGTTGTAACCGTCCCTCTCGAGGCGCGTGATATCGCGAGCTTCCGAAGTGGAAGTTGACCAAGTAGTTACCGTCCCTATGCCAGGGGGAGGGCGAGCTCGAAGCGGGCGCCTTCACCGGGCCGGCTGAACGCCTGGATCGTGCCGCCGTGAGCGAGCGCGATACCTTTTGCGATCGCGAGGCCGAGCCCGGCGCCGCCCTTGCGGGTGCGACCGGACCAGTAGCGATCGAAGACGTGCTGCATCTCGTCGCCCTTGATCCCGGGGCCGCGGTCCTGGACCGCGAGGATCGCGTGGCCATCGCGGCGATCGACCGAGATCTCGATCGGCGTGCCGCGGGCGTGCTTGAGCGCGTTGCCGACGAGGTTCGCGAGCGCTTGGAGCAGGCGGTCGCGATCGGCCTTCACGTACACCAGCTCCTCCGGGACCACGGGCTTGATCGAACCGCCGGAGGCTTTGACGGTGAGCTCGTGCTCGGTCGCGGCCTGCTTGACGACCGCGTTGAGGTTGATCCGCGACTCGGTCAGCGACAGCTTGCCGTTCTCGATCGCGCTCGCGTCGAGGAGGTCGGAGATCAGCCGTTCGGCGCGTGCGCCGGCGCGATCGATCGCGGCGAGGTAGCGCTTGCCGTCGTCGTTCGCGTCCTCGCGCAGCGCTTCGCTCGCGAGCGAGATGGCGTGCAACGGGCCGCGCAGATCGTGCGATACGATCGCGAGGATCTCGTCGCGCGCGCGGGCGGCGGCCGTCGCGGTCTCGATCGACCGGACGTTATCGACCTCGGCGGCCGCGAGCCGGATCGCGAACTTCACGCGCAGGCCGAGCCGGCGCGGCGACAGGTCGCTCTTCGCAAAGAAATCGGTGACGCCGCAGTCGATCGCCTGCTGCAGGAGATCTTCATCGTGGAGCCCGGTGATCAACAGGATCGCCACCGGATTACGGTCACCGCGCAGCTGCACGATGACCGCGAGCGCGCCCTTCGCCGGAAGATCCTGGTCGAGCAAGACGCAGTCGACCGGCGCAGCCTTCATCTCGTCGAGCGCCGCATCCGGCGTACCGACTTCGATGATCTCTGCACCGAGCGTGCTCTGTTCGAGCGCGCGCAGGAGCCCGAGCCGATGAATCGGATCGTGATCTACGACGAGGACGCGAAGGCGCTCTGCCACGTACCCACGTTACTCTAGCTCGGTCGGATTGACGGGCGGCGCCGACACGGGGCGCGCCGGAACGTGGCCGTTCGAACCATTAGAACCCGTCGGGGCGCTCGGCGGGGCCGCGGAATAGCCACCGTTTGCGGTACCTCCCGGGGGCGTCGTGCCGGTCGCCGGTCCACCGTTCGTATCCGTGCGCGGTGCTTCGCCTGCACGTGGCTCCTCGAGCCGGCGATACAGCGAGCGGCGGTCGATCCCGAGGATGCGCGCCGCGTGGGTCTTGTTACCACCCACCGCGGTCAGGACCTGGCGAACGTAGCGACGCTCCATCTCGTGGAGCGTGATGAGCTCGCCCGGGCTCTCGGTCGTGATGACGATCTTGGAGCTCTGGTGCTCCTGGATCTTCGCCGGCAGGTCGTCGACCGTGATCTCGTCGAGACGGCACAGGGCGACAGCGCGCTCCATGCAGTTCTCGAGCTCGCGGACGTTGCCGGGCCAGTCGTAGTCCATCAGCAGGCGCGCGGCCGGGCCACTGATGCCCTGCACCGGTTTGCTCGTGCGACCCGCGATCCGCTTCAGGAAGAACTGCGCGAGCAGCAGGATGTCACCTGCACGTGCACGCAGCGGCGGCACCGGAATCGCGACGACGTTGATTCGATAGAACAGATCTTCGCGGAACCGCTTCTCCTCGACCTCGGTCTCGAGATCGCGGTTGGTCGCCGTGATGACGCGCGCCTCGAACGGCACCTCTTCATCACCGCCGACCGGGCGGACCTTGCGCTCCTGGAGGACGCGCAGCAGCTTGACCTGCATCTCGATCGGCATCTCGCCGATCTCGTCGAGGAAGATCGTGCCGGCGCCGGCCTGAACGAACAGACCTGCGCGCGACCGCTTCGCATCGGTGAAGGCGCCGCGAACGTGACCGAACAGCTCGCTCTCGAGCAGCGGGGCCGGCATCGCCGCGCAGTTCACGGCGACGAACGGTTGCTCGCGGCGCGGCGACAAGTTGTGGAGCGCACGAGCGACGAGCTCCTTACCAGTACCGGACTCGCCGGTGACCAGTACGGTTGCATCGCTATCGCTGACGCGGCGGACGAGCTCGATCGTCTCGCGGATCGCAGGCGAGCTGCCGGCAATGCCGTCGATCGACGCGTCGTTCGCCGAGTTGCGGAGGCGCTTCACTTCGCGGCGCAGGGACAAGTGCTCGACAGCGCGGCTCACGGCGATGGCGAGCGCGTCGATCTTCACCGGCTTGGTGATGAAGTCGTACGCGCCGGCGCGAATCGCGGCGATCGCGGTCTCGAGACCCCCCTGGCCGGTCAGGACGATGGGGAGCAGGTCGGGATGCCGCGACCGCAGCTCCTGACACAGCTCGATGCCCGTCATGCCTGCCATCTGCACATCGGTGACGACCACATCAGCGGGCGTCGTCCGCAGGTGCTCGAGGGCGGCCTGGCCGGAAGTTACGGAATCGACGTCGAAGCCACGCTTGCGCAGGCTGTCTCGCAACAGCAGCGCGGTGTCTTCCTCGTCGTCGACAATCAGGATGTTTCCGGTCAAATCGGACATCTTACCTTTCTGCCGCCGGGTTAGCTCCCGGCGCGGGGGAGAGACCTGCTATGCCGCAGGTCGGCGGCCCATGGCGAAACTGACGATCGCCATGATCAAGGCCACGACGAAAACGATCTTCGCGATGCCCGCGGCGCTCGCCGCGATCCCGAAGAAACCGAAGAACGCCGCGATCAACGCGATGACAAAGAAAGTGAGTGCCCAGGAAAACATGGAATCCTCCTATGCCCGGGCTTATTGCGCGATCCATGCCGACTGCGTTCACGACACGCTGCCTTCAGGATTGCGGCGCAAGCGTTGAAATTCATGCTCGAGCTTTCGCAACTCCGAATCAGGAAGATCTTGGAGGTCAACAAGGCGCGTGCGCGCTTCGCCCACCGCGCGAATTAGCTCGTCGAGCTTGAGGTGGATCGCACGGCTGTCGTGGTTCTGCGTGTTCTGGATCAGGAACACGATCAAGAACGTCACGATGGTGGTGCTCGTGTTGATCACGAGCTGCCACGTATCGGAGTAATGAAAGACCGGTCCGCTGATCAGCCAGACGATCACGCCAGCGGCGGCGATGATGAAGGCCCAGGGAGATCCGATCGCGGAGGAAACTCTGCGGCAGACATTTCGGAAACCCTCCATTCGCGGAGTGCTCTTTACAAGCACAGTGCCAAGCGCAACCATGCGAAATAGGCACGACGTACCGTCGGTGCCGAGCGGTATCGCACGGTGCGCGCCGGTGCGCGCCGCATTTTTGGAGTTTCTGGGGCGGTTTTTCGGCCCTCCCGCCGTAACTGTGCGGAGCCTGATCAGCCGCGCCGCGAAATTACAGTTGGTACCGCGAGTGCAATATCGCTGCGCATCGATTCACCACGGCGCCGATAGCTCGCGTTCCACCCACGCGGGCAGGATTGCCACCCCGACCCCCGCTTCCTTGCGGGTCCCGCCCAGTAACTCTCCACCCCGAGTTGCTGGGCGGTTTCTTTTTGACCCATATCTTGCCTCGCCGGCATGTTTCTCGACGGTGAGTCGACTGGCTCGACTGCATCGATTTGCTGCACGAGCGTGCGCGCTCACTTTGAGGGTGAGAGCTCTTTCATCATGTCTGTTGTCGCCGTGACGGCCGCGGGGCCGAGCGCCGTGATCTCGGGCGCGTCGGGCTTCAATTTCCCTTCGAAGATCTGCTGCCACAACGCGTGGAGTCGGCGCGGCATCGGCGCGGTGAGCGGAAGCGCGGGTTGTCGAATCGCCGCCATCCACGCGAGGTCATCGCCGAACGCATCCGCGAGCCACGGTCCGCGCGGGAGCGTGGCGAACGGTAGAAATCCGAACAGCGCCGGGCGCGCGCGCGTCGCTACAGTCTCGGCGAGCAGTGCGAGATCGGCGGCGCCGAAGCGCGAGCCTTGGGGTGCGACGAGCCCGGCAGCGCGTGCGGCGCGATCGAGATGGCCGTTCGCGGCTTCGAGTTGCGCGCGCTCGATCGACAGCACGAGACTCTCGTCGGCGCCGATCGCTGTCGCGTAGTGGGCGGGAGGATCGACGCGCGCTGCATCGAGCGCGGCGCCGGGAGCTTCGCCGAGCAATTGAAAACCACGGCCACGCGGTCGCGCGCGTTGCGCATCGAGCCGACCGAACGCGGCTGCATCCGCAAACACGAGCCGACCCGCGCGCAAGCCGTCTGCTGCGATCACATCCGCGCGCTGCGGCGGCAACGGCGGCACCAGATCGAGATCGGGGCGCACTCCCGCGATCGCGCGTTCGTATTGCAACGCGAAGTAGGCCGGTGGCCGGGTCGCGATGAACGTGCCCGGGCCGGGTGGGAGCTCGTCGGTGAGATCCGCGACGAGACGGCGCGGCGTGGTCCCGTCATCGGTGACGAGGGCGGCGCCGGTGCCGAGGGCGGCGAGCAACAGCGGAATCCCGCACCCGATCACGGCTGCATCGCGCTTCGCACCGGTGAAGCCCTCGGCCACGAGCTTGACCAGCGCGGCCGGGACGATCGCGGCGGCGACACCGAGCACCGTCAACAACGCCGCGGGTGCGCCACCTACGACGATCTCGTGGAGCGCGACGATCGCGGCGATCGCTGCGAGGATCCGCGCACGCGGAAGTGCGGTCGCTCCCGCGATGCCGAGACCGAGCAGGCCGGCACCGATCACGATCGCTCCGGCGCCGTGACCCGATGCGGCGACCGCGGCGGCGAGATCGAAGTGCAATCCGGGCAGCTCGCCGCGCGCGTCGAACCACCACACGACGATCGCGATTCCGATCGCACCCGCTGCCGGCACGATGATGCGGAGCTGACGGCGCGCGAGCACGCCGGCGCAGATCGCGAGTCCGAGCCCGAGCCAGGGCGCGCTCCCGATCACGAGCGCGCTCGCGAACATCGCGCCGGCGACGGCCCGCGGAGCTTTTTCGCGCGCGTCGGCGAGCACGAACGCGAGCATCCACACGGTGCCGCATGCGACGAGCGCGTTCGGCGTCGCGAGCAGCTCGCGAAACGCCGGCGCGAGCATCACGAGCAGCGCACCGATCACACCGGCCGCCGGTTCCTTCGGCACGAGCGCACGCAGCGCAGCGACGACGCCCGCCAGGGTCAGCGCGCCGAGCAGGGCCCCGAACAGGCCCAACCGGAAGGCCGGCTCGCCGACCGGTAGCAGTGCCGCGACCCCGGCGAGGAGGTCGTAGAGCGGCGCGCTCGCCGAGTGCTCGAGCCGCACCGCGACGACGGCGCGGGCCGAGGTCTCCGCCCAGCCGGCGCCGCCGCTCGCGTCGAGGATGAGGAGGACGAACGCGGCGACGAGCACCCCGATCTCGAGCTTGCGCGCGACCATGTCGCCGAGGCTGCCACAACCGCGTTATGATTATTTCCTCGCATGGCTCAGATCCGTTTGGTCGACGACTGGCTGCGCAGCCCAGCGTCGTATCCCACCCATTACCGATCGGTGATGGTGATCGCGGAGAAGTGGGCCGAGCAGCGCGTGTTGATGCGTGCGTACGCGCAGAGCCGCGAACAGACGATGCCGACGATCCTGCTGCATGGCGTCGAGCTCGCGATCGGCCCCGCCGGGATCGACGTCAACGGGCCGTGGGGCATCCACGTCGGTGAAGGCCCCGAGGGTGTCGAGGCGCGCGCCCAGGCCGTGAAGCTCGGCCTCGAGGACGCCGCGCGCCGACTCGCCGGCTCGAAGGGCAACCCGCCACGCCTCGCCGACGAGGAATCCACGTTCGAGCGCGAGCCCACCGGCAACTGGGCACCGGGCACGCCGCGCGTGTTGCCGAACCAGACCCAGCGCGGCGGGTTCAACCCGAGCCCGAGCTTCAGCTCGGGATCGGTCGGTTCGGTGCCGGCGCCGCCGCTCGGTAGCGCGCCGGGGACCGGTCCGTCACCGTTCGGGCCGTCGGCGACGACGCTCGCGCCCGGTCAACCGATGGTCGACTTCGTCGTGGCGCCGACTGCCTCGCGGATGCCACAAAATCAACCCGCGGCGTTCATCCCGCAGATCCAGTCCGCGCAGCAGCTCGCGACCGGGACCGCGCCGCAGGCCGGCGCCGTCACAGCTCCGTCGAATCCGGAGATGCGGCTGACTCCGCTTCCGCGCCGTCACTCGGCGAAGACCAAGCCGCCGCCTACCGGTGGCCGTACCGCGCTCGGCTACTCGTCGGGCTCGGGGGCCCAGTCCGCGATCGTCCGACTCGGGCTCGCGCCGCACGTCTCGGCGCACCTCGGCCGGCTCGCCGATCGGGTCGTGCCCGCGGAGTTTCACATCGACGGCACCGAACGCGCCGTGCTGAACGCACTCGGTGAGACCGACCACGTCACGGCCCGAGCGATCGGGCAGCTGCTAGGGCTCGACGACGCGGTGACGTTCATGGAGGAGCTCCTCCGCAAGCTCGAGAAGTTCGGCCTCGCCGACCTCGTCGAGCCGGGTGATCCGAGCGGCGGCGAACCCACGTACAAGATGCGCCGCTAGTCGGCACGAAGTCGAAACACGAAGCCTAGAACCCAAGGGAACGAAGGGTGGGTTGCGGCTTCGCCGCTCGTCCGGACGTGCGCCGAGCAAACGGGCGCGCAGCGGCAAAAAACGCTTCGTGTTCCAGACCAGGTTTCGGGTTTCGGCTTCGTGCTCGAAGCCCTCACCCGCCACGAGCTGGCGCACTGCTTGGTGTCCGGAGTAAGCATCCTCGCGGAACGCTTGGGGTCCTGGGACGCCTCGACGCACGAGCACGGGTAGTCGGGCCGAAATACGGGTCTTTCGATCATTTCTCCGTCGGTCGCGCCTGTGGTAACCAGGCTCGCCATGCAGGTTCGCATCGAAGACGTCAGCCCCGTCGAGAAGAAGATGTTCGTCGAGATCCCGTGGGAGACGGTCAGCCAGAAGCTGGGCGACCACTACCGCGAGCTCGGCAAGGGAGTCGCTCTCAAGGGCTTCCGCAAGGGCAAGGTGCCGCGCCCGGTGCTCGAGCAAGTCTACGGCCCGCGCGTCCAGGCCGAGGTCGCCTACGAGCTCGTCCGCGAGTCGTTCTTCAAAGCCAACCAGGAACACAACCTCGCTGCGGTCGCCGAGCCGCGGGTCGAAGAAGCCGCGCCGATCAAGAAGGGCCAGCCGTTCACGTTCGCCGCGATCATCGAGGTCCGCGGCGAGGTCACGCCGGTCGACTACACCCAGCTGCCGATCGAGCGTCGCAAGCTCGTCGTCGCCGACGCCGCCGTCGACGAATCGCTCTCGCAGCTCCGCCGCGAGCACACCGAGCTGCGCCCGATCGAAGGCCGCGAGGTCACCCAGGCCGGCGACATCGTCGGGCTGTCGATCACCGGCACGATCGGCGAGCACCAGATCAACCAGCCGCAGTTCGCGGTCGATCTCGACGACGAGGAGCGCGAGCCGCTCCCGGGCCTCCGCGCCGCGCTGCTCGGCCTGCCGCTCGATACGAAGGACAAGAAGATCGAGCTCCAGATCCCCGACGACGCGAAGGACGAGACGATCCGCGGCCGCAAGGCCGAGCTGACCGTCACCGTCCTCGAGGCGCGCGCGAAGGACGTGCCCGAGCTCGACGACGAGTTCGCGAAGGACACCGGCAAGGCCGACACGCTCGACGGCCTCAAGGCCGCGCTCCGCAAGGAGCTCGAGGACAAAGAGCAGGAGACGATCGATCGCGAGGCGCGCGAGGCCGTGCTGCGCGAGGTCATCAAGAAGAACCAGATTCCGGTCGCCGGCTCGCTCGTCGAGCGCTCGGTCGAGCTCCAGTATCAGCGCCTGCGCCAGATGCTCGGGATGAAGCCCGACCGCAACAACCCGACTGCGGGGCTGACCGACGATCTGCGCGAGAAGATGCGCCCGGCCGGCGCGGATGAAGTCCGCGGCCAGTTGATCCTCGAGGCGATCGCCGACAAGGAAGGGCTCACCGTCACCGACGAGGAGCTCGGCAAGCACATCGAAGAGACCGCGAAGGGCCGCAACATGGCGCCCGCGAAGGTGCGCGCCGAGTGGCAGCGCGATGGTCGGCTCGACAACGTCACGTACTCGCTGCGCCAGGACAAGGTCCTGAAGTACCTCGTCGAGAAGGCGAACGTCACCGAAGTCGAGAAGCTCACCCAGCAAGGCACGCCCGTGCCCGAAGCGACCGCCCATGGTGTCGATGAAAACGCCGCTTCCGAAGGAAGCGGTCACGTGCACGGCCCCGACTGCGATCACTGACCGAGGGTCGAGCTAAGGACAGGTCACGAGCTGCGTCAGCGGCGCGAAGTCGAAGCCGTCGGCGGTCGTGAGCGAGTCGGCGAGCGTCAACGCGTCGCCGAGTGCGGTCGTGATCTGCGCGAACGTTTGATTCAGCTTGTTCGCGGTCGAGGTCCGCGCGACGCACAAGAACTTCGCCGCGCCGCAGATATCGATCGTCTCGCATCCCGGTGTCGCCGGCCCGGCCGCTTGCAGCACGCTGTCGCCATACAGCACGACGCCGCCGACCATCACGAGCCGCACCGACGCTGGCTTCGCCGCGACGATCGCATCGTACGGCGCCGCCGCGGTCCCGGTGAACACCGAGATATCGGCGATCTTGCCGACCTCGAGCGATCCGAGCGTCGCATCGAGCCCGAGCACTTGCGCGCCGCGCCGCGTGACCATCGTGACGAGATCCTGCGGCGCGAGTCGATCGTTCCAGTGCGCGTTGTCCCACGCGTCCGCGAAGCGCAGCTCTTCGAGCAGGTTCTGGCTGCCGCCCATCGACCAGTCCGGCGCGAGCGAGATCTTGACGCCGGCATCGAGCGCGGACGGGATATCGGCCGTGGTGCCGTACAGCGACACGTTCGAGTGCGGCGACCAGATCAGCTTCATGTCGAAGCTCGCCATCGTCGCGAACTGCGCGGGCGTGAACGCCGTACCGTGCGTGATCGCGGTCTGCGGCGCGTACAAGCAGTTCGGAGTCGTCGTCATCGTGCCTAGACGATCGAACTCGGCGGCGGCCTTCGCGTCGACACCTTCGCCGGCGTGGAGCAGAAACGCGGTGGTCTTGCCCGACGCGTAGTTCGTGCACACCCCGTTGGGATCCGACGGCGGGTAGAGCGCGCTGGTCTGGACCTGATCGACGCCGAGCTCGTTTTGCGCGACATCGACCGAGCGCGTGAGCGAACCGAAGCACGCGGCGCTCGTGCCCGGCAAGCCGACGATGCTCGTCGTGCCGGCGACGAGGCCTTTGAGCTCGCCGAACTTGTCGACCTCGCAGCGCAGGCTGCCGGCCGAGGTGCCGTACGGGGTCATCGCGCACCACGCGGGTCGGCCTTGCGAGTCGTCGACGAGGCACTGCTTGACGTCGAGCATCGCGTTGTAGCGCGGCTCGTTCGGCCACTGGTCGTGGTCCTGATAGAGCTGCGCCGGGTGCCAGTCGCTGTCGTCGAAGATGTCGAACAGGATGTGATTGTGCGTGTCGATCAGACCCGGTGCGATCACGCCTTTGGTGTCGATGATCGTGGCACCGCTCGCGTTGGGCATCGCTTCGCACGCGGTGCCGGCATCGACACACGTGATCTTGTCGGCTTCGACCAGGACCTCGCCCACGAACTGGATCTCGGGCGTGACGACCGCCCCCTTCAACAAGATGTGGTCTGGCGCTCCGACGACGATCGTCGGGGGATCTGGCTCCGTGAACGGCGGCACGTCGACCGCGGTGTCCAGGTCCGGCGGCCGGCCATCGGTCCGATCGGGATCGTTCGAACGACAACCGAGCCCTGCGACCAGCGCGATCACCAACCCGATCGCGCGATTCACGCGACCATCGTATCAAAGCGCCGGACAAGCGATCGTACTTGTCTCTAACGCGAGCAGTTCCGAGGAGTTCACATCGTGCGTGAAGTGGGCATTTCACGCTCGAGGGCGTTAGATTACCGGACATGGAGACCGATGCGACGCAACCGGGCGTGAGCGGGCCGCACCCGACCATGGCCGAGCTGCGCGATCCCAGCGTCCCGCACGTTCACGATCACCTGACCGTGTGCTCGATGTGCCGGTCGGTCGTCGCGGCGACCGAGGACGACGCGCCGATCCCGCTCGAGCTGCCGAAGGGCCTGGTCTCCGAGGATGCGTTCCGCTGGCCCGGCGATCCGATCGCGCGCGGCGGCATGGCGCAGATCTTCGCGGGCGAAGATAAGCGACTCAAACGCACCGTGATCCTCAAGGCGCCGCGCGAGGACGAGAACCTCCCGGCCGGCATGACCGAGATGTTCCAGCAGCGCGTGACCGCGGAAGCGCGCGTGCTCGCGAAGCTGCAGCACCCGTCGATCGTCACGATCTACGAGCTCGGCAAGTCGACGGTCGGCTGGCCGTTCTGCGTGCTCGAGCACGTCGATGGCATCTCGCTGCGCGATCGGCTCGACGAGCTCGCGGAGCTCGAAGACGCGGATCCCCGCAAGGTGCCGCACACCCGCGAGCGGCTCGAGCTGTTATCGAACCTGGTGTCGATCGCGGAGGCGCTCGCCTACGCGCACGAGCGTCGCGTCGTCCACCGCGATGTCACGCCGAACAACATCCTGCTCGGTAAGCGCGGCGAGGCGACGCTGATCGATTGGGGCATCGCACGCGACCTCGATGCGCCGAGCGCGAGCGAGCCGAGGTTCAGCGAACAAGAAGCGTCGATGAGCGGTCGGATGGTGACGATCAGCGCCGGCACGCCGCCGTACATGCCGCTCGAGCAGAGCCAGGGCCGGCGCGCCGATCCGAGCTTCGACGTGTACAGCTTCGGCATCACGCTGTACGAGACCGTGTCGGGACGCACGCCGTTCCAGTGGCAGACCGCGCGTTCGGCCGGCGGCAAGACCGCACAGATCGAAGCGTTCATGGCGTGGCTGCAATCGGAAGATCCGGTACCGGCCGCGATGCCGCGCGATCGCGAGCTGTCCGGAATCATCTCGCGAGCGATGTCGCGCGACCCTGCGCGGCGGTTCACCGCAGACGAGCTGGTCCGCGCGCTCAAGCAGTACCTGACCGGCGACCTCGTGTTCTCGCATCGCTACTCGCTGACCGGCCGATTGGCGCGGTGGGCGTCGCGGCATCGCGCGATCACGGTGAGTGCGATGTTCCTCGTCGCCGGTGCGGTCGCGGGTGCGCTCGCGTGGGCGCACATCTCGCGCCAAGCGCAGGAAGAAGCCGAGCTGCGCGCGCTCGCGAGTGCGGCACAGACCGATGCGAGCGAAAAAGGCCGCGCCGCCGATGAAGCGGGCCGCGACGCGGAAGCTGCGAAGCAGCGCGCCGAAGAAGCGGTACGCCAGGGCAAGGACGCCCAGGAGCTCGAGAAGGAAGCCGATCGCAAGCGGCGCGCCGCCGATGCGATGCGGCGGTCGGCGGAGTCCGCCGCGACCCAGGCCAAGGGCACCGCGGACGAAGCGCTGAAGCGCTTCGAGCAGGCGATGCGGGACAAGGACGATGCCGAGAAGGCACGCGATCAAGCGGTGACGTCGGCGCAACAAGCGGAGCGCGAGCGCGATGTCGCGCATGCTTCGCAGATCGCGGCCGAGCGCGAGCGCGATGCAGCGAAGGCGAACCGCGACGCGGCCGACAAGGAGCGCGACGCTGCGCGGGCGACCGCGTTGGCCGCCGAGGCCGATCGCGATGCCGCACGCGCGTCGCAGGCCGCCGCCGACAAGGAGCGCGATGCGGCGCGTGCATCGCAGACCGCAGCGGAGAAGGAGCGCGACGCCGCGATCGCGTCGCGTGCGATCGTCGAGAAGAAGCTGCAGGAGCTCGAGAACGGGAAGGGCGGCGGCAAAGAGCCGCCCGCGAAAGAACCGCCCGCGAAAGGACCGCCGGCGAGAGAGCCGCCCGCGAAAGATCCGGGCACGAACGCGCCGGTCACGAACCCGGCGCCGTGATCAGCGCTTCCAGAGCTTAGCGAGATCGATCGCGTGCGGAAACGGCGCGAGCACCACCTTCTCGTCACCACCGGCGCTCAGGACGTACTTGTAGCTCTTGCGTTCGAGCGCGAACACGTCGATCGACCGAGTGGCCGGATCCGCGAACCAGATATGGCCAACGCCGCCTTTGCCGTAGATCTCGCGCTTCGGACCTTTGTCGAGTCGCGCGGTGGACGGAGAGATGCCTTCGCACACCCAATCCGGTGCGAGCTTCATCGTTGCAACGTCGGGCATCTCGGGTAGGCGGCTCCGTCGCCAACCGCAAAGGTCCGGTACGAGCAGGTTCTTGCCGAACCAGATCTCCACATCGTGCAGGATCAGCCAACCGTCGGGAGACTCGTCGTCATCGTCTTGCCCGAGCGCGCGAATGATTCGCGTGAGCGCACGCGCGTGCACGGTGCGCGGACGCGGGAATGCATAGAGATCCCCATGAATGATCTCGCCGACCCACGTGTCAGGGATCGTGTAGAGGTCCGCGTACTTCGCGTTCTTCTTGAACGGCGCGTCCATCGCTGCCAAGCCTAGCACTTCCATCGTCAGCTCCCTGTTCCAATCCATTCGGCGATCGACACGAACCCGAGATCGCCGATCACGACGTGATCGACGATCGGGATCCCGAGCAGCTCGCCCGCTTCGCGCAGCCGGCGCGTGAGCGCCACGTCCTCCGGGCTCGGCGTCGGATCGCCGCTCGGATGGTTGTGGACGACGACCGCGCCCGCTGCCGCCATGCGGATCAACGGCCGGAATACCTCCCGGGGATGAACCTCGACGCCGTGGACCGTGCCGCGCGCGACCTCGACGATATCGAGCATGCCGTTCCTGATATCGAGGCCGATCGACAGGAACACTTCCTGTTGCAATCCGGCGAGCCGCGGCGCGACGACGCGAAACACGTCCTCGGCTTGACCGAGCTGGACGCGATGTTGCTGCGCTTCGACGGCGCGGCGACCGAGCTCGAACGCCGCGGTGATTCGCGTCGCGCGCTCCGGTCCGACACCGACGACTTGCGCGAGCTCGCGAGGGGACGCGCGCGACACGGCGACGACGCCGCCGCACGTCCGCATGAGATCCGCGGCGACGCTCTTCGCCGAATGTGCGCGCACGCCAGTACCGAGCACGAGCGCGAGCAGCTCTTCATCACCGAGCGCGTGCGTGCCGCGCGACCACAGTCGCTCGCGAGGACGTTCTTCGATTATCTCGAGCACCGAGCTGGGAGCCACCATGCCCGCGAGACCAGCAAGCGTCACGCCAGCGCGCGCGTGCATGAAGTCACATGCTTGCGCGTCGCCGTCGTCCGGAATGGCCGAGTGCCGGCCGGACAACAACCGGAGCTCGGACGTAATGCTAGATTCCGTCGCATGTTCGTGTGCCCGGAGTGTGGTGCGGCGCAAGCCCAGGCAGGCGCGTGCGCGAACGACCGCACGCCGCTCGTGCCGCAGGGCGAGGAGCTGTTGCTCGGCACCACGATCGGGCCGTATCGCGTCGCGCGCCTGATCGGGATCGGCGGCATGGGTCGGGTCTACAAGGGCGTCCATCCGACGATCGGCAGCCGCGTCGCGATCAAGGTGCTATCGCGCGAGTGCAGCGATCGCCGCGACCTCGTCGAGCGGTTCTTCGCCGAGGCGAAGGCGGTCAACGTCGTCGCGCACGAGAACATCGTCAACGTCCTCGATCTGGCGACGCTGCCGGATGGCCGGCCTTACATCGTGATGGAGTATCTCGATGGCTCGCCGCTGTCGTCGATCATCGAGCAAGCGCGGACGCGCGGCCCGTTGCCACTCGGTTCGATCGCGCGGCTCGTCGCCGAGGTCCTCGACGCACTCGCTGCCGCGCACGCGAAGGGCGTGATCCACCGCGACCTCAAGCCCGACAACATCTTCGTGTCGCCGAACGGCCGCGGCAAGGTGCTCGACTTCGGCATCGCGAAGCTCCAGCCCGAGCTCGGCGGCAGTGCGACCCATACCGGCTCGCTGCTCGGCACGCCGCACTACATGTCGCCCGAGCAAGCGGCCGGCAAGTCGGCCGACGCGCGCGCGGATGTCTACGCGATGGGCGTGATCCTGTTCGAGTGCGTGACGCTGCACAAGCCGTTCTCCGCGGACTCGCTGTTCGAGCTGCTCCGCAAGCACATCGAGGCGCCGCCGCCGCTGCCGCGCGCGCTCCGGCCGGACCTGCCGCCCGAGCTCGAAGCGGTGATCCTGCAGGCGCTCGCGAAGCAGCCGGACCAGCGGTTCAACAGCGCGCACGCGATGAGCCTCGCATTGCAGCACGCGACGTCGCGGCTCGGGCCCGAGCAGTGGGCTGCGATCGTGCCGGTCGCGCAGCCGAACAGCGGCGCGTGGGCGCCGACGCCGCCGGCGAGCTGGTCGCGCCAAGCCGTGCGTTCGAACGCGGTGACGTCGCCGGATCCGCAACCCGCGCGCAGCAAAGCGGCGTGGTGGATCGCCGGTGCCGTCGTGCTCGCCGGTGGTGGCGTGACCGCGGCCGTGCTCGCGACGAGCGGTGGAAGAACCCCAGCACCGGCGGACCCGGCAGGCAGCGCCGTCGCGCAAGCACCTCCGGCCTCGCCCGGCGATGCCCCGGCGGCGATCGCGCAAGCGGGCTCCGACGCGTGGGCGACGCAGCCACCGCCGCCACCGCCCGATCGCGCCGGTACACCGGCGAAGACCGACGGCACGACAGCCAAGCCGGCGAAGTCCGACGACGACGACACCGACGAGGATCTCGACGACGCGACCGGCCAGCTCCTCGCGCAGCTCGATCAGGCGAAGCTGCCGCCGAACGTGCGCGCGGCGATCAAGAAGTACGGTGCGTGGGCGAAGATCCCCGCGAAGGA
This sequence comes from Deltaproteobacteria bacterium, assembly GCA_040004535.1. GTDB lineage: Bacteria > Myxococcota_A > Polyangia > Haliangiales > Haliangiaceae > JABFXX01. The sequence goes on along the minus strand of JBDUAS010000016.1, from coordinate 24,549 downwards.
GCGCAAGAAGCTCGCGCTCGACATCGCGGGTGCCGCGGTCGATCTCACCGGCGATCCCGATAGCACCCCGACCAAACCCACGAAGGCCGCCGCGGACGACGGGCCGCCGACGCTGTCGGTCCCCGGCTGGAACGCGAAGCACGCCGAGCCCGACAAGCTCTACGACTGGGCGATCGTGCAGGCGAAGAAATACCGCAGCGACGCGCAGCTCACCCGGATCGACATCGACAACGTGTTCCCCGATGGCCACGCCGACCTGACGCTGGCCTCGTTCGCGAACAGCTACGGCGACGTCGACATTCGCTTCATCTCGCCGTCGCACGCGAACCACAAGTCGGGCGAACGCCCGGCGCGTAGCACCGCCGAAGCCGGTGCGAAGGTAGATGACAAGTTGCCGCGTGGCACGACCCCGCAAAAAGCGGTATGCGAGTTCCGCGTCGACCTCTCGCCGCACGAGACCGAGATTCGCGACTTCTTCGCGACGCCGTGCACCGAGGTCCAGGTCCCGCGCCCGCGCTGCTCGCTCGCGAAGGTGTGGAAGAAAGCCCTGGCGCAGAAGCCGGACCTCGCCGATGCGGTCGCCAGCATCTCGTACTACTCGAACCCGGTAAGCCATCGGGTCCTGTGGTTCTTCACGATCTACAAACCAGATCACACGTCGCTGTTCAGCGAGCAGTACGCGGACGATTGCTGAGCGTTTGCGTTTACGGCGCGGTCTGCTGACCGAGCGCGCGGCGCAACGTCGCCCACGCGGCGGCGAGGTTCCACTCGGCGGTGATCAAGTTTCCACTCGCGGTGGTCACGGCGGTCTGCGCGTCGGCGAGCTCGATCTGGCTGCCGAGGCCCTGCGCGTAGCGCGCTTCGGCGAGCTTGAGCTCGGCTTGCGCCGCGGTCACGCCTTCGGTCGATGCAACGACGTTCGCCCTGTTCGCGACGATCTGCGCACGCGACGACTCGATCGTCGAGGTCAGGCTGACGAGCAACGCATCGCGCTGGGCCTGCGCCGAGACGAGGTTCGCATTCGCGACCTGGACGTCTGCGTGACTGCGGCCGCCGTCGAACAGCTGCCACGACAGCGACAGGCCTGCCTGCCAGCTCGGTTGCCCGGTCGGGGTTTCGGTCGGAAACGGCGAGTACGCGATTCCGCCGCTCGCCGACAAGATCGGATGCCGCTCGGCGTGCGCCGCGGTGACGCTCGCATCGGCCGCGTGGATCTCCTTGTCGAGCTGCGTGATCTCGGGGCGGAACTTGCGCGCGGTCTCGACGAGCTGGCCGAGGTCGGGCGGATCTTCGTTCACCGGCGTCGGCCAGTTCGGATCGACGGCGGGCGCCCGCGACGGATCGAGCCAGCCGATCGCGGCGCGCAGGTTCGCGAGCGCTACGGCCTCGTCGGATTGCGCCTGCGCGAGCGTCGACTGCGCGTTCGAGGCACGAGCCTGGGCCTGCGCGACCTCGATCGGATCCTTCGCCTGCGCCGCGACGAACCGCTTCGCTTGATCGAGGTGAGCCGCTTCGCTCTTCACGGTCGCCTGCGCGACGAGCACGAGGCGCTTGCGCGCGAGCGCATCGAGATACGCGATCTCGACATCGCGCCGGACGTCGAGAGAGCTGACCGAGTAGCCGGACTTCGCGGCATCCTCGTTCGCCTCCGCCGCTTCGACGTTCGCGTGGGTGAGACCGAAGTCGTAGATTCGCCAGCTCGCGCCGGCGCTGAGCCCCGTGTTGTACGAGCCGGTGAAGAAGCCACCACACAGGCCGCTGGCGGGATCACCGAACGTGCAGAACCCGCGCGTGTTGGAGCTGGCACCGAGGGTGGCGCTGAGCGTGACTTGCGGATGCTCGGTCACCTTCGCGCCCGAGACGCGACCGGCGGCTGCATCGATCGTTGCCTTCGCCTGGCGCAACGACGGCTGGGTCTTCTCCGCGATCTCGACCGCGCGTGCCATCGTCAGCGTGAGCTTGCCGGGCACCGCGGTCTCCGCTGCGGTGACATCGACGACACCTGGTAACCACTGCGGCGACTCCGCCGGGGGCGGATTCTGCGGCTGGTCTGCCGGCGTGGGAGCGGGGGGAGGAGCGGGTTGGGCAAGTGCGAGCGACGGGACCAACAACCAGAAGGCGGCTAACTTCATGTCTCGTACCTCAGTGCAGTGATCGGGTCGAGCCGCGATGCGCGGATCGCCGGATACAGCCCGAACACGACGCCGACGCCGCCTGCGACTGCGAAGGCGAGCGCCGCCGTGGTGGCGGGAAAGAACAACTTCCATCCGTAGTAACTGGCCATGTACTTCGCGAGTAGTGCGCCGAACCCGAGCCCGATCACACCGCCGACGGCAGCGAGCACGAGCGACTCGACGAGGAACTGCGTCATCACGTCGAGCGGCTTCGCGCCGACCGCCATGCGAATTCCGATCTCGCGCGTTCGTTCGATCACGCTGACGAGCATGATGTTCATCACGCCGATACCGCCGACGATCAGCGACATCGCGGCGACGATCGCGAGCAGCGTCGCGATCTTCTGGGTCGACTTCTGCTGCGAGAGCGCGAACTCCGCGAGGTTGCGGATCTGGAAGTCATCGTCGTCGGAGACGCTGAGGTTGTGCTTCTCGCGCAACAGCGACGTCAGCTGGGTCTCGGCGTTCGTGATGTCGGTCTCGGTCGCGACCGAGACGTAGATCTGGCCGCGCGGGAGGTACTTGCCCTGACCCTTGTCCATCTTCTGGAGGTAGGTCTTCATCGGAATGATCACGATGTCGTCTTGATCCTGGCCCATGCCCGACTGGCCCTTGGATTCGAGCACGCCGATGACCTCGTACGGCTGACTGTTGATCTTGATCGTCTGACCGATCGGGCTCGAGCTCGCGTACAGGTTCGTCGCGACGGTCTGGCCGATCACCGCGACCTTGGGTCCGCCGGTCACGGCCGCGTCCTCGTCGAACAGCGTGCCTTCCTTGGGCTCCCAGCTCTTGATCGAGAAGTACGCGGGCTTGGTGCCGACCACCGTGGTGCTCCAGTTCGCGTCGTCGCTCGCGACCTGGACCTTGGTCTGGAACACGGGGGTGACCCAGCGGATCGTCGGGACTTCGCCGTTTTCGAGCGCGGCCTCGTCGGCCCACGTCAGCGAGAACCGCGAGCCCGCGCCGCCGGCCGCGCCGAAGCTGCGCTGCGAGCCGTTCGTCACGATCAGGAGGTTCGTGCCCATCGAGCGGAACACGTCCGCGACGGCTTCCTTCGCGCCCTGACCGCTCGCGATCATCGCGATCACGGTGCCGATGCCGAAGATGATGCCGAGCATCGTCAGCATCGAACGGACCTTGTTGCGCCACAGCGCGCGAAACGCGAGCTTGAGCGTCGTCAAGATCGTCATGACGCGGCCTTCATCGGCTCTTGCTGCCTGTCGTCGACGATCAGGCCGTCGCGGAGCGTGATCACGCGCCGCGCGTACGCCGCGATGTCGGGCTCGTGGGTGACGAGCACGACCGTGATGCCCTGCGCGACCAGGCCCTGGAGGATCGCCATCACCTCGTACGACGTCCCGGTGTCGAGGTTGCCGGTCGGCTCGTCCGCCATGATGATCGGCGCCTCGCCGACGAGGGCGCGTGCGATCGCGACGCGCTGCTGCTGGCCGCCGGAGAGCTGACTCGAGTGATGGTGCTCGCGGCCGAGGAGGTTGACGCGCTCGAGCGCCTTCATCGCGCGGCGGTGCCGGTCGCGGCCGGAGATGCCCTGATACATCAGCGGCATCTCGACGTTCTCGAGCGCGCTGGTCCGGGACAGCAAGTTGAAGCTCTGGAACACGAACCCGATCATCCGGCCGCGGACGTCGGCGAGCTCCGCACGGGTCAGCCGCGACACGTCCTTGCCGTTCAGCTTGTACGTGCCGCGGGTGGGCTGATCGAGACAACCCATGATGTTCATCATCGTCGACTTGCCGGAGCCCGACTGACCCATGATCGCGATCGATGCGCCGTGCTCGATCGTGAGGTCGACGCCGCGCAACGCGTGGACGAGGTTGTCGCCCATCACGTAGGTGCGCTCGATCCCGCGCATCTCGATCAGCGGCGGTCTCGTCGCGCTGTCCGCGCCGGCGTCGCTCACCTAGAACGCTCCCATCTTTCGTTGCTGGGCCGGCAGCCCCTGGATCTCGGTGATCAGCTGGTCGCCCGCTTCGATCTTGCCTTCGACGAGCTGGGTGCTCGAGCCATCGGTGAGGCCGAGCTTCACGAACACCATCTGCGGCTTACCGTCGACGAGCTTGAACAGCATCTTCCGGTCCGGATCCTTCTTGCCGCCGGGGCCGCCGGGACCGCCGGGACCGCCGGGACCGCCCATAGCCATCGGGCCGGCGCCGCCGCTGCCTTCGCCCGAGCCGCGATGTCCGCTGCCACGATGGCCCGAGCCGCGGCCGCTGCCGTAGCGCTCCATCAATGCTGCGATCTGATCGCGGGTCGGCTTGAAGCGCAGCGCGGCGTTCGGGATCTTGACGACGTCGTCGACCTTCTGGAGCACGAACGTGACGTTCGCGGTCATGCCCGGGCGTAACAGGTGCTCGTGGTTGTCGACGTCGATCACCGCGTCGTACGTGACGACGCCCGACGTCGTGGTCGGCGAGTTGCGAACCTGGCGGACGACGCCATCGAACGTGGTCCCGGGATGCGCGTCGACGGTGAACGTCGCCTTCATGCCGTCGGCGAGCCGGCCGACGTCACCTTCGGTGACCGCGGTGTCGATCTGCATGAGCGACAAGTCGGCCGCGATCGTGAACAGAGTCGGCGCCGAGAACGACGACTGGACGGTCTGGCCTTCGTCGTACGAGCGAGTCAACACGACGCCGTCGATCGGCGAGTAGATCGTCGCGTACGCGATGTTGGTCTTCGCCTGCTCGAGGTTCGCGTGCGCCTGCGACACGCTCGCCTTCGAGGCGGCGAGCGCGGCCTTCGCGGTATCGCGCGTGAGCTCGAAGCCCTCGACGGTGGTCGCCGCGATCAGCTGTTGGTCCTGGAGGCCCTTCTGGCGGGTGTACTGGCGGTTCGCGTCGTTGAGCGCGACCTCCGCCTTCTTTTCGTTCGCGACCGCGAGGTCGTACGCGGCTTGCTGCTGATCGACTTGCGCCTTCAACAGGCTCTCGTCGAGCTTCGCGAGCACCTGGCCCTTCTTGACCTTGTCGTTGAAGTCGGCGAACAGCTTGACGACGCGGCCGGAGACCTGGGCACCGACCTGGACCGTCGTCCGCGCCGACAGCGTGCCTGCAGCCGTGACCTGCGCCGAGATCGAGCCCTTCGCGACGGTCACGGTCGTGAACGTGATGTCCGGAGCCGACGGTTCCCACGGCTTCTTGATCCAGAGGAACGCCGTCACCCCCGCGACGATCGCGATGAGGACGACACGAGGCAGCCAGCGGACGAATTTCGAGCTCATGGGGCACCTACGACGGAGTGATCGACGAACGGGATCTCGAGCCGGGCAGTGGTTCCCTGACCGAGCTTCGATGCGAGCGTGACATCGCCGCCGTGGGCGCGTGCGATCCGGCGCGCGAGTGCGAGCCCGAGGCCGACGCCGCCGGTCTTGCGGGTGCGGCTGACGTCGGAGCGCCAGAACGGGGTGCCGGCGCGCTCGAGGTCATCGGCCGACATGCCGATGCCTTTGTCGGCGACGGCGAACGTCACGGACTTCCCATTCGGCACGACCTGCAAGCTGACCGGCGCATCGGAGTATTTCGCTGCGTTGTCTAGCAGGTTATCGAGCGCGCGGCGCAGCAGCACGGGATCACATTCGAGCGCTTGCTCGGAGTCGGCGATCTGGCGCTCGAGCTTGCGGCCGGGATGGCGTGCCTCGAACCGCGAGACCGCATTCTCCGCGAGCTCGGCGACGCCGACCGGCGAGCGAGCGAGGTTCGCCTGATCCGAATCGAGGCGCGCGGTCGTCAAGATGTCGGAGATCAGCTGATCGATCTCGTCGAGATCGATGCCGACATCGGACAGCACGTCCTTCGCGGCGACCGGATCCTCGGCGGCGAGCTCGAGCGCGACGCGGATCCGGGCGAGCGGCGTGCGCAGCTCGTGCGAGACATCCGCCATCAACTGGCGCTGTGACGAGATCAAAGCGGATGTGCGGTCCGCCATGTCGTCGAACGCGCGACCGACATCGCCGAGCTCGTCCTCGCGCTCGAGGTGGACGCGTGCTTCGGTGTTGCCGCCGCCGAACTTGCGCGCCGCCTCCGCGAGCTCCTCGAGCGGCCGCACGAGCCGGCGGGTGAACCACAGCGACGCGCCGGCGACGACGATCAACACGCCGGCGCCGATCGGCAGGATGAAGCTCCACGGCGAGCCGAACGAATCCGGCGCGTAGACGCCGATCATCGAGCCGTCGTCGCTACGCACGACGATCCGCCGCCACGCGAGCGCCCATTTCTTCGACTTCAGCGTCAACATCTCTTCGCGGCTCGGCGCGCGCAGCGGCGGCTCGACGGTCGTCTGCACCAGCCTGCCGTTGGCGTCGAACAGGGTCAGCCCGCCGCGCAAGCGCTGCGCCAGCCGCGCCATGCGCTCGGTCAGCTGCTCCGCGGTGCGTTGCGAGTAGCGATCGACCATGTTCTGGACGAGCGCGGCCTGCGGCTCGAGGTAACGCGGGCTGCCGACGAACCGCGGCAGCATCACCATCGCCACGATCACGCTCACCGCGATCGCAGCGGTCAGCGCGTACACCCGGATGACTAAGTTACCGCGGCGCATCGCATGACCTCAGGCGTCGCCCCCACGGCGAAGATCGGCGAGGAGGTACCCGGCACCGCGGACGGTCTTCAGGATCTTCGGGCTGCGGCTGTCGTCGCCGAGCTTCGCGCGCAGGCGCGAGACGTGGACATCGATCGAGCGATCGAACGACAGGTCGGCCGAGCCCTTCGCGAGATCGAGGAGTTGCTCGCGCGACAGCACCTTGCCGGGGCGCTGCGCGAGCGCGCGCAGGATCGAGAATTCATACGCGGTGACGTCGACCGGCTGGGCGTCGAGCGTGACCGTCATCTTCGCCGGATCGAGCACGAGGCCGCCGACCGAGATGGTGTCTTGGGTCGGACCCGTCTGGCCGCGCACGCGCCGCACGTTCGCCCGGATCCGAGCGAGCAGCTCTCGCGGCGAGAACGGCTTGGTCACGTAGTCGTCGGCGCCGACCTCGAGGCCGAGCACGCGATCGGCTTCTTCGCCGCGCGCGGTGACCATGATGATCGGCACGTCGATTCGGGTGCGGAGCTCGCGGCAGACTTCGATGCCGTCGCGGCCCGGCAGCATCAAGTCGAGCACGATGCAGTCGTACTGGCGGCGCAGCGCTTCGGCCTGGCCTTCGATCCCATCACCCGCCGACGTGACCAGCACGCCGTGTCCCTCCAGGTACCGCGAGGTCAACTGGGCGAGGCGCGTGTCGTCCTCCACGAGCAGGACTTTGATGGAGGCCAGGGTTTCGGACACAGGGACACCATAAACACGAGCGAGGCGCCTGGGGGAAACCTACACAGTTTGCAACGTCATCGTCTGAAATAGAGTGAAGTTACGGGGGCAAGAGCTTCGCGAGCGTACGCTCCAGGACGTCGATTCTGAACGGCTTTGGGAGATACGCGTCGGCGTGGATCGGTCCCTGACCGTCGCGGTCGAAGCCCGAGCACACGATGATCGGAAGGTTGGGGCGGCGTGCCCGAAGTTGTTCGATCACATCGCGGCCGCTCATCCGAGGCATCGTCATATCGACCAGCACGGCATCGATCGTGTTTTCTTCGACGAGCGCGATGCCGGTGGCACCGTCCGCCGCGGTGAGGGCGCCGTAGCCGAGGTCCTCGACCATGCGGGCGACGACGTCGCGAACCAGATCCTCGTCGTCGATCACGAGCACGACGCGCGTGCTCGGCGTAGGCGGTGGCGTCGGTGCGCGCCCGGTGTTCAGCGTCGCCGCGGGCCACAACACCTGGAACGTCGCGCCGATGCCACGGCCGGTGCGCAGCCGCAGGCCACCGTCGTGCGCGCGGACGATGCCGAGCACCGCGGCGAGGCCGATGCCGTGACCGTGCTCCTTCGTCGTGAAGAACGGCTCGAACACGTGACGGCGGGTCTCGTCGTCCATACCCGGGCCGTCGTCGCGAACCTCGATCAGGACGTACGTGCCGGCGGGCGCGAGCATGACGTCGTCGCCGGTCGGCAGGCCATCGTGCTCGACGAGCTGGCCGCGGATCGCGATCTCGCCGCGCTCGTGGCCGCTGCCGACGAGCGCGTCGCGCGCGTTCGTGATGAGGTTGAGGAGCACCTGGCGGAGCTGGCCCGGATCGGCGCGCAGCGACAGCTCCGCCGGCACCGCCGTGGTCACCGTGATCGCGGACGGTACGCCGGGGGCGAAGATGCGGAGCAGCTCGTCGACGACCGCGGCGGGCGACATCCGTGTCGTGCCGGCGCCGGCGCGGCCCGAGAACGTGAGCAGCTGGTGCGTGAGCTCCGCGGCGCGGAGGCCGGCATCGCGGATGTTCTCGACGGCGGCGCGCCCCGGCATGCCGCGCGGCAGATCGCGGAGCGCGAGGTCGGCGTTGCCGATCACCGCGACGAGCAGGTTGTTGAAGTCGTGCGCGAGCCCGCCCGCGAGCACGCCGAGGCTCTCCGCGCGCTGGGCGTCGACGAGACGGCGCTCGAGTGCGCGCGATGCGGTGACATCGAGCGTGGTGCCGATCGCGCCGACGGTCGCGCCGTCCTGGCGATACGGCGCGACCGTGACCGCGAGCTGCTTGCCGCGATACGTGGTGTCGTAGCTCAGCACTGCGCCCTCGAGCGCGCGCTCGTGATAGGGAACCGGATCGACCGAGCCCGGCTCGAAGCGGTGGACCGAGGCGAGCCGCACGTTCATGAACCGATCGCTCGGATAGCCGAGCACCTCCTGGACCGCGCCGCCGGTGCGGATGATGCGGAGCTCGCGATCGACGACCCAGTACAGCGCCGGCATCTGCATGACGACGAGGTCGAGGATCTTCGCGGTGCGCTCGAGCTCGAGCCGCTGGCGCTTGACGTGGCTGATGTCGAGGATCGACGCGTCGAACGACAGCGTGCCGTCGGAGAGCTCGAGCGCGTGGCCCCAGAGCTGGATCGTGATCGTCGAGCCATCCTTCTTGCGGAACTCGACCTCGGCACCGTCGACGAAGCCCCTGGGCAAGAACGTCTCGATGATCCGTTCGCGGTCCTTTGGTTCGGCGTAGACCTCGCGGTTGAGGTTCTTCTCGATCAGCTCGTCGACGGTGTAGCCCAGCATCCTCGCGAGGCTGGCATTGACGTAGGTGAACCGGCCGTCGCGCCGCGAGCGGTACATGCCGATGGGGGACCGATCGACGAGCAGGTACAGCTCTGGGTCGGATGGCAGCGGCACCTTTCCCCAGTTTAGAGCAAAAGCGCGTCTTCGATCTCGTCGAATGCGCCGGCTCTCCACCGCGCGAGCGAGCTGCGGCCGGAGATGAGGTTCTCGGTCTCCGCGAGCACCGCTGCGAGGTCGACGAGCCAGACGTAGGGATCGAACTTCGACCGCTGGCCTACTTCCTCGGGGAGCTCGACCGGCGGCATCCAGGCCGCCATCTTGTGAGTCGTACCGGCGAGTAACGAGCGGATCGCGACGTTCGCGAGCCGACTCCCGAGCAAGCGGTCGAACGCTGACGGCCGGCCGCCACGCACGACATGGCCGAGCACGGTCACGCGGGTCTCGATCGACGCGGGCTCGGCCTCCGGAGCGCGCGCTCTGAGCTTGGCGTCGACGAGCGACTTCAGGCGATCGGCTGGGACCTGGACGCCCTCGGCCTTGATGATGATGACCCGGCGGCCGCGGCGGGACGGTCGCTTGCGCACGGTCATCACCGCGTCGACGATCTGATCGACGACGTCGGACTCCTTCTTGCCGGCTTCGGGGAACAGCGCGAGGTCGGCGCCGACGGCGATCGCGGACGTCATCGCGAGGTAGCCGCAGTCGCGGCCCATGACCTCGACGATGAACGTGCGATCGTGCGCGGTCGCGGTATCGGCGATCTTGTCGCACGCCTCGACGATCGTGTTCATCGCGGTGTCGACGCCGATGCACAGGCCGGTGAGCCCGAGGTCGTTGTCGATCGACGCGGGCACGCCGATCACGGTGAGTGGGCGGCCGGTCCCGATCTCGTTCGGATCGGCGAGATGGGTCGCGCCGGTGAGCGAGCCGTTGCCGCCGATCACGATCAGGCCGTCGATCGCGTGGCGTGCGAGGATGTCGCGCGCACGATCACGCACCGACCGCTCGTGGAACTCCTTGCATCGCGCCGAGCCGAGGATCGTCCCACCTTCACGCAGGATCCCCGCAACGTCGCTCGGGCCGAGGTCGACGAACGCGTCCTCGAGTAGCCCTCGATAGCCCCGCTCGATTCCGAGGATTTCCGCGCCGCCCGCGCGGCCGACGAGGGTCGCAGCGCGAACTGCCGCATTCATCCCGGGAGCATCGCCGCCACTCGTGAGGATCGCGATCCGCTTCATCATGGTGATGCTACAGTCGGCCGATGATCGAAAGCGAGTCGGGTGCGCCGATCCGCGTCGAGAGACGTGGACCGGTGACCACCGTGATCCTCGATCGTCCGGGCGCAAAGAATGCGGTCGATCGCGAGACCGCCGAAGCGCTCGCCGACGCGTTCCGCGCGTTCGATGCTGACCCCGAGGCACGCGTCGCGGTTCTCGCCGGTGATCACGGCACGTTCTGCGCCGGCGCGGATCTCAAAGCGTTCTCGCAGGGTCGCGGCAATCGCGTCGCGCCCGATGGCGATGGCCCGATGGGCCCGACGCGCATGCTGTTGAGCAAGCCGGTGATCGCGGCGATCGCCGGCCACGCGGTCGCAGGTGGGCTCGAGCTCGCGCTGTGGTGCGACCTGCGCGTCGCCGAGGACACCGCGATCCTCGGCGTGTTCTGCCGCCGGTTCGGCGTGCCACTGATCGACGGTGGCACGATCCGGTTACCGCGGTTGATCGGCCTGTCGCGCGCGCTCGATCTGATCCTGACCGGCCGCGCGGTGGCCGCCGAGGAAGCGCTCGCGATCGGCCTCGTCAATCGCGTGGTGCCGGCCGGTCAGGCGCGCGCCGCCGCCGAGCAGCTCGCACTCGAGCTCGCGGCATTGCCGCAAGCCGCGATGCTGGGTGATCGGATGAGCGCGTACGTCCAGCACGACCTCGACCTCTCCGCCGCGCTGTTACACGAGCTCGACTTCGGATCACATGCGCTCGCCGAAGGTTTGGCGGGAGCGCAGCGCTTTGCCAGTGGTAGCGGCAGGCATGGCCAGAAAGTAGAACCATGAAAGTCGTCGCTCTGCTCGCGCTCGTGTTCGCGATGACCGCGTGCATCGTCAAGCAGTTCTCGACGGGCCCGCGCCTGACCGGAACCTGCGAGGGCGCGTGCGAGCACTATGTCGAGTGCAAGCCCGGGCATCCGAGTGCGGCGATGGATCGCTGCCGCACGGAGTGCCCGGAGGCGTTCAGCGACGAGGATTCGCTGCGTGGGTTCGAGTCTCTGTCGTGCAAGGACACGCTGTCGTACGTCGACGGCGACGCGCCGCACGTCGTCCAGAAGCGCTGAGGATTCTCTTGATCCGCTTGGCGTGAAGTCTGGGTGTGGTCCGGACCACCGGCGATCCACGACAGTCCGCGAACGGACGTCCGGCCCGACCACGCTTGGCACCTTGGCGGCGAAGCGCCGGCCTACGGCGCTTCGCAGACCTCGACGTCCGCGCAGACCTTCGCAGCATTGCAGGACGTGCTCGAGCACTGATCGTCGGTCTTGCACGTGCTGCCATTCGCGAGCGGCGACGTGCACGTGAACGTCGTCGAATCACAGAACGATCCATCGCTGCACAACGCCGTGCACGCCTCGCCGGTCTTGGGCCACGGTTGGCATTGCAGCGTCCCCGAGTTGCACGGGTAGTACAGCGAGCAGTCGGCAAGCGTCGAGCAAGATGCTCCGGTGAGCCCGAGCGCCTTGCACACGCCGCTGCTGCAGGTCGCGCCGATCTCGGCGCATTCACCGTCGGGACACAGCTCGCCGGTCTTCGGCAGCGCGTGACAGATGCCCGGCGTGCCGACGCAGCCGAGCCCGAAGTCGCACTGCGTGCTGTCGTCGCACGGCATGCCGTCGGCATAGAGCGCGACGCACATCTTCGCGTTCGAGCACGTCAGGTTCGGTTTGCATTCCCGCGTCGCGCACGGCTCGCCGAGATCCGCCGGCGCCTGGGTCGCGGCGCAGGTGCCGGCGCAGCACATCGTGGTGCACGTCGGAGGGAGCGAGCAGCCACCCGACTGACACTCGTCGTTCGAGAAGCACATGTCGCCCGTCATGCCGGTGCCGGTGATCGCGGCATCACAGGCGGCGGGTGTAGTGCGCGCTTCTACGGACGTGCCGTCGCACGGTGTGTTGCGGATGGCGTTGACGCACTCCTCGGCGCGGTTCGCATCGAACGTGGTCTTGCCGGCCGAAATCTCGGCGGCGAGGTTCGCGCTGTCGCCGGCAGGGAAGTACGCGGCACAGCTCTCGCGATCGGTGAACTGGCCGCAGCGCACGCGCAGGTCGCAGCTCGCATCGCGGATGGACGCGGCGTAGTTGTCCGCGGTGATCCCGCTCGAACAACCCGCGAGGATCACCACCACCACGAGGCGTCTCATCGCTTCGAGGATATCGCGAATCCGCTATGCTGCGCGCGTGGCAGACCAACCCGACGCAACACTCGACGGCACCGTCGAACGCGTCGCGTTCCACAATCCTGACTCGACCTACACCGTCGCAAAAGTCACGACCAAGGACGGCGAGGTCACGGTCGTCGGCAAGCTCATGGGCGTCGACGAGGGCATGCCACTTCGCCTCACCGGGACCTGGGAGGTCGACAAGAAGTGGGGCCGCCAGTTCAAGGTCAAGGAGTACGAGCTCCTCACGCCCAAGACCAAGGCCGGCATCGAGAAGTTCCTCGGCTCGAAGGCGTTCGCCGGCATCGGCCCGTCGCTCGCGAAGCGGATCGTCGAGAAGTTCGGGACCGACACGCTCGATGTGATCGAGAAGACGCCGACTCGCCTCACCGAGGTGATCGGGATCGGCGGCCAGCGCGCGACCACGATCGCGAAGGTGTTCGGGGATCAGCGCCACCTTCAGGACGTGATGGTGTTTCTCTACGGCGTCGGCGTGTCTGGAGCGTTTGCGCAGCGGATCGTCAAGCGCTACGGCAAAGACGCCGTGCGGGTCGTGAAGCAGAACCCGTATCGGCTCGCGCACGAGGTCTGGGGCATCGGCTTTCGCACCGCCGATTCGATCGCCGAGAAGCTCGGGATCGCGCGCGATGCATCGGAGCGGCTCGAAGCCGGATTGCTCCACGCGCTCGAAACGTCGGTCGAGGATGGCAACGTCCACTTTCCCGACGAGGAATTGATGACGCGTGCTGCCGAGCTGCTCGGCATCGCGGTCGACCAGTTGCCGCCGCGGCTCGCCGGGCTCGAAGCCTCGGGCCTGATCGTGCGCGAGGTCCTGGGCGATCGCGGCGCATGCAGCGCGCTGCCCGAGTATCACGACGCCGAGGTCGCGTGCGCCGACAAGCTCGCGCAGATCATCGAGAGTCACGCCCGGCCGCTCGCGCTCGACATCATGGCCGCGGTCCACGCGTTCGAGGCGCTGACCACGATCGAGCTCGCCGATCAGCAGCGCCGTGCGGTCGAGGCGGCGCTCCGCGATAGCTGCACCGTGATCACCGGCGGTCCCGGCGTCGGCAAGACCACGATCGTGAAGGCGATCGTCCATATCGCGCGCGCTGGCTCGCGCAAGGTTTCACTCGCTGCACCGACGGGCCGCGCCGCGAAGCGACTCGGTGAAGCGACGGGCGTCGAGGCGATGACGATCCATCGCTTGCTCGAGTACCAGCCGCAGGAAGGCGGCTTCCACAAGAACGCCGAAGATCCACTCGACGCCGATCTCCTCGTGATCGACGAGGCCTCGATGGTCGACATCATGCTGCTCCGCGCGGTGACCGCGGCACTCCGGGTCGGTGCGCAGCTCGTGCTCGTCGGCGATGTCGATCAGCTGCCGTCGGTCGGCGCCGGCGCCGTGCTCCACGACGTGATCCACTCGGAGGCCGCGACGGTGATCCGGCTGACCGAGATCTTTCGCCAGGCGGCGCAGAGCAAGATCGTGGTCAGCGCCCACAAGATCAACCACGGCGAGATGCCGGAGCTCGCACCGCCGGGCGAAGGCACGAGCGACTTCTACTTCATCAGCCGCGAGGATCCCGAAGCCGCACGCAACACGATCGTCGAGCTCGTCGCAGAGCGCATCCCGGCGCGGTTCGGGCTCGACGCGATCACGCAGATCCAGGTGCTCACGCCGATGCACCGCGGCGAGCTCGGTACCCACGTCGTCAACCGCGCGCTGCAAGAGCGGCTCAATCCGCACTCGTCGGAAGGTGACCTCGAGCTCGTGCGCGGCGACCGCGCGTTTCGTCGCAACGACAAGGTGATGCAGATCAAGAACGACTACGACCGCGCGGTGTTCAACGGCGACATCGGTGTGATCGAGTCGGTCGATCCGCAGGCCAACGTGATCCGCGTCGACTTCGACGGCAAAGTCGTCACCTACGAGCGCTCGGAGCTCGATCAACTGATCCACGCCTACGCGGTCAGCATCCACAAGAGTCAGGGCTCGGAGTACCCGGCGGTCGTGATCCCGATCGTCACGCAGCACTTCATGATGCTGCAGCGCAGTCTGCTCTACACCGCCGTCACGCGCGGCAAGAAGCTGGTCGTCCTCGTCGGCACGCGCCGCGCCATCGAGCTCGCGGTCCGCAACGCGGATGCGCGCACGCGCTACACGTGGCTCGCCGAACGGATCCGCGCGCGGGTCGTGACGTAGCTACGGCGACTTCACGGCGACGACATCGTCCGCCAGCTCGTTCTTGTCGTCGGCGCGACGCGGAAAATACTCCGCGAATTCGGGCGCGAGGTTCGCGAGCGTCCGGCCGACCGCGGCCGGTCCCGCCGGCAACGCTTCTCCGAGCGCCTGCGCCATGTGATCGAGCCGGGTCTGGCCGAGCTTGTCGACGATGCCGACATCGCCGATCACCTCGACGGTCCGTGCGCGCACCGCGATGAACACGAGCACGCCCGTGCGGTCCCGCGTGACGTGGACGTTCTTTTCGACGAACAGAGAGCGCGCGGCCTCGACGACATGCTGCTCGCGCAGCCACGCCGGAACCAGGAACCGATACAGCGGCGGCACGTACTCGACGATCAGCGTCGACACGATGCCCGCGCCGAGCGGAAACGCGAGCACGGCCCAGCGCGGAAGCGCGAACAGCACCGCGTAGATGAGAACCGCGTACGCCGCGACCAGGCCGACCACGACGTGCGCCGCCATCCACCGCCGCGCGTATGCGCGCACTGCGACAACGCACTCGACCGCGGAATTGTCCTCGATCGCCGCGATCGCATCGCGAAATGACTTGTCCCCCTGTTCGGTGCCCCAGCTCATGCATCCAGCTCCTGCAAGAGGCCGACCAGCCGCGCCACACCCTCCTCGGGGAACGCGTTGTAGATGCTCGCTCGCATCCCACCGACCGAGCGATGGCCGCGCAGCCCGGACATGCCGCGCGCCTCGGCCGCGGCGATCAGCGCATCTTCGGCCGCCGGCGATCCGCCGCGGAACGTGACGTTCATGGTCGAGCGGCTGCCCGGCTTCGCGTGCGCGCGCCAGCTCCTCGAGCCATCGAGACAGTCGTAGAGCAGCTTCGCCTTGCGGGCATTGCGCTCGGCCATCGCGGGGAGGCCGCCGTTCGCGAGGATCCACCGGCACACTTCACCGATCATCCAGATGCCAAACGTGTTCGGGGTGTTGTGAAGCGAGCGCTCCTTCACGTAGACGCGGTACTGATCGAGCGGCGACAGGGCGGCGGCGCCGGTCTCGACGAACTTCTTGTCGGCGATCACGAGTGAGATGCCCGACGGGCCGAGGTTCTTCTGCGCGCCGGCGTAGATCAGTGCGTGGTTCGCGAGTGCTAGCGGCCGCGAGAAGATGTCGCTCGATGCATCGCACACGAGCGGCGCGGGCGCTGGCGGGGGTGCGCTCCACTCGGTCCCATAGATCGTCTCGTTCGACGTGTAGTGGACGTAGCGCGGCGCTGGCGACCACGTGAACAGGGTCGGCACCGCCGCGAAGTCCGGCTCGCCGCTGCAAGCGATGTGAACGTTACCGACGCGCTTGGCCTCGGTGATGACCTTCTGCGACCACACGCCGGTGTGGCAGACGTCGACGGTTTCGTTCGGCCCGAGGAAGTTGCGCGGCACCATCGAGAAGTGATGGGTCGCGCCCGCGGTCACGAACAACACGGCGAAGTCGTCGCCGATGCCGCCGACCTCGCGGATCGCCGCTTCGGCGCGGTCGAGCACGCGGCCGAACTCTTTGCCGCGATGGCTATGCTCGAGCAGGCCGATGCCGGAACCGTCGAGGTCCCAGATCGCCTCCTGCGCCGCACGCAGCACGGGTTCGGGCAACGTAGCCGGGCCCGACGAGAAGTTCAGCTTCCTCATTGCAGCGACCTCGCTCGGAGCTTAGCTCGAAGCTGCTTCGAGCACGCAGCGACCTCGCTTCGCTCGAAGCTGCTTCGACCACGCTAGCTCCTCGCGGAGCTTAGCCGGTCAGCGCCGTGTTTCTTCGAAGTAGAACAGGGTGATCGCGATGCAGTGGAACGCCTCGTCCGAAGACTGGGTCACCACCAGATCCGTCACCTTCTTCTCGGTGTTCGAGTTGATCCAGTTGGTGACCTTTTCACCCAACTGATCTCGATCCGCGACCATCGTCGCCGAGAACACCTTCACCCCGTTGAACTTCACATCCTTGCGGAGCGTAAGCTGTCCCGACTGATTCGCTTGGTTCGCGGACATCCGAGTTGAACCTAGCACGGTTGCTGTAGCCTCGAATGTTTCTGTTCGCCGTAAAAGATGCGACCGGGCTCACGTCTCGCGGCTAATCGTCGTCGTCGAGGGCGCGGTCCAGTGCGTTCGCGAGCCGCTCGGCTTCCTGCGGTGACATGTTCGTCGGAGTGAACGCCTTTTCGGCGGTCTCGACGAGCGCAACCATGCGAGCTTGTTCGACCGAGAGCCCGGACTGATCGTTCGCGATCCACTCGTCGAGCTCTTCGGTCAGCCGCTTCTTCGGGGCGCGCAGCTCCGGCCCCCTCGGCTCGAGGCCCTTCACCGCTGCACTGCGGCGGTAGCTTATAGAGCCGTACGAGATTTCGAGGTCGCGCCGGAACTCGATCATGTCCTGGTAGCGCTTGTTCGGATCCTTCTGCATCGCCTTGAGGATCACGGACTCGGCCTGTTCGGTGATCTCGCGGTGCGGAGCGAACTCGCGCGGCGACGGCGCCTGCGAATGGATGTGCATCGCGAGCACTTCGCTCGATTGCGGCGCCTCGAACGGCGGGCGGCCGCACAGCATGTCGAACAGGATCACGCCGAGCGAGTAGACGTCGGCGCGGTGGTCGACATCCTCGCCGCGCGCGGCCTCGGGCGACATGTACTCGGGCGTGCCGAACACGGCGCCCTGTACGGTCTCGGCGAGCAGCTCGTCCTGGACGAGCACCTTCGCGATGCCGAAGTCGAGCACCTTCACGAAGTCGTACGATTCTTCGCGCTCGGTGATCCACGAGTTGTCGGGGTTCATGCGGACCAAATCGCGGCGACCGGGCCGCTTGATCAGCATGATGTTGTCGGGCTTGAGATCGCGATGGATCACGCCGACCGCGTGCGCGGCATCGAGCGCGAGCGCGATCTGGTTCGCGATGTTGAGCGCGCGGTGAAGCTCGACCGCGCCTTCTTTTTCGATCAGGTCCTCGAGCGATTTGCCCTCGAGGAACTCCATCACGAAGTAGACCGGGCCCTCGGGCAGGATGCCGAAGTCGGTGACGTCGACGATGTTCGGATGGTTGATCGCGGTCGCCGCGCGAGCCTCGCGCAAGAACCGATGGATCGCTTCCTGGTAGCGCGCGAACTGCGGGTGCAGCACTTTCACCGCGACCGGCTTTTTGATGTAGACGTGCTCGCCCTGGTAGACGGTGCCCATGCCACCGCGGCCGAGGATCTTGTCGAGCCGGTAGTTGCCGATGTTGTGGCCGAGGCGCGCGATGTCCTCTTCCTCGACGAGGACCGCCGAATCGTGCAAGCAGAACCGCTCGCCGTCCGGGAACCGCGTGAAGCAGCGAGGACAGACTTTCAACTAGTACCTCGCCTGCATGAACAGAGAGAGGAAGCGGTTGTCGATCGGGCTCTGCGGATCCTGAGGCTTGATGTTCAACAACGTGAACTCGAGTCCGAAGTCGAGTTGCTGGTTCGGCGACGCTTCGATGCGGCCCGTCACCGGGATCTGGAAAAATCCGGCGGCGAAGTCGAAGTCGGGTACCCGGAGCTGTGCGTACACGACGACCGACAGCTGCGGGATCGGATTCGTCGCGAGCCCGACCGACGGGTTGAAGTCCGGCTTAGCGCTGTTCCCGACCCGCTGGGTCTTGAACTTCGCCGTGCCGTCCATCGCACCCGTCGCTTGAACGAGCACGTGATCGATATCGACGGGATTGAAGTCGATCGACATCAACGTTTGCAGCGCGACGAGTGCGACCTCCGGGCGGAATGCGTAGCGGAATGGGAAGCCCAGATCGATGGAGAACTTGGTGCCACCGGCGTCGAAGTTGCCGTTGGGCAACGTGTCGATCGACTGCGTCGTGTTCATCTGCCCGTTGGCGTCGTGACAGAAGCCGTCCATCGTCGCGTTGTCGGTCGAGGTCGTCTGCCCGGGGACGCGCGGCGGATCGCAGAAGTCGTCATAGAAGGGCACCGCGTTGCGGTGGACGTTCGCGGCGAGCCGGATGTCGAGCACGTCGTAAACGAGCGAGCCCTCGAAGCCGAAGTAGAACCCGAACTGCTTGAAGTTGTACGCGTCGGTGAGCCCGCCGAGCAGCGTGAAGTTGTCGGAGTAACCGTACTGGCCTTCGAGGTTCACGCCGAAGCTCTGGAACGCGCCCTTCGAGCTGAGGTCGGTGCCGATGGCGAGCCGGAGCTGGGTGAGCCCCTTCGTCATCGTCAGCGGGCGCGAATTCTCGCGCACCGGATAGGTCTTGATGGTGAACAGGCCGCCCGCGGTCACCGGAGGTTGGTCGGAGCCATCGCCCTGGTCGTCGTCGTCGTCGTCGCCGCCCTTGTCGCCCTTGTCGCCCTTGTCGCCCTTGCCGCCGTCGTCGTCGTCACCACCGCCGTCGTCATCGTCGCCTTCGCCGGCGTCGCCGCCGCCCTTGGCGTAGGCGACGTGGGTGTGCCACGCGCCATACGACAGGCTGAGGGCCATCACCAGCGCGGCCCTCACCGCGCGTGAAAGTCGAGGAAGCCTCACCACGTCGGTGAAATGCTACAGCAAAAACCCACGCGCAACGGGGGTTGCAGGCACCAAACCGATCCGACCGTGGCACGTGTCAAATGGTCGCGACCCCTCCGGAAATGGCGACGTTCCGAAACGAAGAAAGGCCTCCTTTGCAGGAGACCTTTCTCAGCGAGCACGGAGCGAGCACTACCGTTGCCGGAGCACTCTCTCCACGTTCGAAGCGAGCGCTACTTGCGCTTGCCCTTCTTGCCGCCCGCCTTCTTCGCGGGAGCCTTCTTCGCCGCCTTCTTGGCGGCCGGCTTCTTCGCCGACTTCTTCGAGGCCGACTTCGCGCCGCCCTTCGCCTTACGCTTCGAGCCGCCAACTTGGCGACCCGTACGCTCGACGGTGAGCTCGCCGTTCTTGTCGGTGCTCACGTAGTACATGAAGTTGGCGTAGTCGAGATCGACGCCCGTCGCGGCGATCTTCTGTGCCTTGCCCTTCGGCATGTTCGGCTTCTTCAGAGGCGAGCCCCAAACATCTCCACCCTTGATGTAGTAGATGAGGCCCTTGTCGCGCTGCACACCAGTCTTAGCAATCGTCTCACCCATGAGTTGAAACCCTCCCTAGGGTAATTGGGTGAACGAACGCTACACGAATCGATCCGCGAAGAAACCCCAAATCCTCGTCGAAGATCGATTTTTGATCGATTTTTGTCCTCGGAGATCTCTTCGTTCCTCGTCGGGGCGAGCCACCACGAACGTGGATCACCTGTGGACAAAAAGATCCAAATCCTCGTCGGAAAAGGACAATTCCTCGTCGGAGATCGTCAGGATCGACGCGATTTCCGACGAGGATTGGCCGCCGCGACCGGCTCGCAGATCAGGACCTGACTTTCTGCGCCACCCTCGAGCGGCTGCCACGCGAAGTCGCCATAGCGCTCGATAACGCGAAACCCGGCGTGCGCGACCAGCGCCTCGAGCTCGGCGGGGAAGTATTTCCGCTGCGACAGCTTCACGATCTTCGTCGGACCCTTGCCGTCCGCCGGTTCGTAATAGATCCGGATGTTCGCGATCTGACCGACCGGGTCGTAGTCGTGGTTCGTCGAGTAGAACATCGCGCGCCGCGTCGTCGGCTCGGTAAAGCGCGTCTTGGCCCAGCGCTTCGCCGGATCGCGGATCAGCCACGCGAGGTCGGGCATCTGGACGTCGAACGCGAATGCACCACCGGGCGCGAGGGCTGCCGCAACGCGCTGCAGGCACGCGTGGAGCTCGCCACGCGTATAGAGGTGCTCGAGCACATTAAAGGCCGCGATCGCGAGCGGGAACCGGCCAGGGGCGTCGAACGTGCACAGGTTGCCGGCCGCCACCGTGATTCGATCGGCCGCCGCGGTCGGGAGCTGCGCGATCCGTGCACGCAACTTCGCGAGCATCGACTCGCTCTGATCGATCCCGTGGACGACGTGGCCATCGCGGGCGAGCGGCACGGTGACCCGCCCGCTCCCGCAGCCGAGGTCGAGGATCGGGCCACCCCGCCGCTTCGCGAGCTCGCGGTAGAACGTCACGTCGGCGCGGCGGCGCCGGTATTCGTAGTCGTACAGCGCCGCGTCGGAGTAGTGCTCGCGCGACCCGGCATCGACGAGGTCGTCGATCAGCTCGGGAGGCAGTCGCCCGGCGGTTTCGGTTGGCCGCCTCTTCTTGGTCACGATCGCCGAAGCTCGGACTCGGCCCGCCGGCGTCGCCCACCGCGCCGCCGCCGCCGCCGTTTGCGCGGGCGGTTCGGGTCGTCTTCATCCTCGGCCGCGGTCGCACCGTTGCCACCCTTCGCGGCGACCGGCTGCGGCATCTCGGCATCGTTACCGGCGGCGCGCTCGAGCAACGTGTAGAGCAGCACCGCGTCGTCGATCGAATCGCGGCCGCCGCCGAGCTCGGCCTGGACGCCGCGCTTCTTCGCGGACGCGAGCCGGCGCTGTGCGAGCAACAGAAACCGCAGCCGTTCGCTATCACGGCGGGTGACGTGGAGCTGGGTGATCAGCGGCTGCGAGAGCTCGTTGACCGCCATCATCAGCGCGCCGCCCTTGGGCTCGGCATCGCCCGCGAAGTGGACGAACGGCGCGAGCAGCGTGCCGAAAGCGACCGAGTTCGAAGGGTCGCGGCCGTCCTTGATCGCGAGATCGAGCTGCTCGAGCGCCTGCCACGCGAGCGCGCGGCGCTTCGCGAGCTCGCTGCCCCCGAGGAACGACAGCTTGACCGAGGCCGCATGGGCCGGGCGCGCGGGCGGGTCGTCGGCCCACACGCGGTGCCATGCCTTCTCCTCGATATCGAGCTCGGGGTCGGTCTCGTCGTCGGTTTCGTCGTCGGCGCCGTCGACATCCGGTTCCTCCGGATCGTCGGGGTCGTGCTCGGCCGGATCCTCGTCCTCGTATTCGATCCGCGCGATCGTCGACCGCGGCACCGTATCGGTCAGCACCGGCGCGGTGATCGGGGCGCCCGGACCTTCGAGCAGGCCCGCGAGATACGGCGACAGCACGGAGAGCACGCCGGTCTCGACCATCAGCTCGAACGACCGCCGCGCGGCACCCCCGCGGAGCAAGCGGTGCATCTCCTCGAGCAGGCGAGGCGGGGCGCACTTCGAGATCTCGCTGCGCCAGCGGAGCAGCGCGCCCCAGGTTGCCGGCTCGAACCCGAAGTCGAGGCGCGCGGCGAACTTGAGCGCGCGCAGCATCCGGACCGGATCCTCCTGGAACCGGATATCCGGGTCGCCGATCGTGCGGACGAGCTTCGCTTCGAGGTCCGCGAGGCCGCCGACGTGGTCGATGACCTCCTCGCGCTCGACGTCGTAGAACAGCCCGTTGATCGTGAAGTCGCGCCGTTTCGCGTCCTCGGATTCGTTGCCGAACACGTTGTCGCGGCGGATCAGAAGATCGTGATCGTCCTCGTCGCGAGGATTCGCCCGAAACGTGGCGGTCTCGATGATCTTTTGATCGAAGAACACGTGCGCGAGACGGAACCGCCGGCCGATGATGCGAGAGTTGCGGAACGTCGCCTTGATCTCGTTCGGCGTGGCGCTCGTGGCAACGTCGAAGTCCTTCGGCGTGCGGCCGACGAGCAGGTCGCGCACACAACCACCGACGAGGTACGCCTTGTATCCAGCGCGAGTCAGCTTGCGAACCACGCGGTCGGCATCGGAGTCGATGGCGGCGCGATCCAGAGACGGCATTTCGAGATCGAGCGGTAGCACGCTCCATAAACCGCGTGCAAGTTCGCGCGCCTCCTCGATTTAATGTTCGCTACCCGACGGATGACTGATCGCAGACCGAGGGCGACCTCAGGATCGGGGGCGAACGACCGAATCGGGCTTCTGTGGACGTAGAGGGATTAATAGCGTCGGTGGTCGAGCTCTCGTCGCTGCCCATCGGGGTGGCGGTCGTAGATCTCGACGGGACCGTGCTCGCCGTGAATCCGGCGGCGGTCTCGGCGGGTTGGTCGGAGCGGGGCAAGGTCTGGGCGACCTCCCTGCAGCTCGAGAGCGCGTGGCCGCGCCTCGCGGCGGAGGGTGGGGTGCTCGACGTCGACGTCGACCTGCTATCGATCCGCCACCACGTCCGCATCGTGTCGACCTTGCGCGCCTTCCAGGGCCGGCCGTTCCTCGTCGCCTGCATCGTCGACATCACCGACCGCGCGGATTGCACGGAGAAGATCTCGCGCCGCGACTCGAATCAGATCCGCCTCGCGTCGAACGAGCGGCTCGAGAGCCTCGGCCTGGTCGCCGGCGGCGTCGCCCACGAGTTCAACAACCAGCTCGTCAGCGTGGTCTCGGAAGCGAGCATGCTGCGCGAGGACGAAGCGCTCGGCCACGAGCCGCGCGAAGCGATCGGCCGGATCGAAGCTGCCGCGCGCCGGATGACGCTGCTCACCAAGCAGCTGCTAGCGTTCGCGGGTCGCGGCCGGTTCGTGACGGTGCTGCTCGATCCCGACCAGCTGCTCGCCGACACCCGCCACCGCCTGACCCGGATGGTGCCGCCGGCGGTCAAGCTCCAGGTCGAGCCCGGCGCGCCCGAGATCGCGATCGAGGCCGACCGCGGCCTGTTGCGTCAGGTGATCCTGGATCTCGTCGAGAACTCCGTCGATGCCGTCCGCGGCGCCGGCACGATCCGGGTCCAGACGAGCGTCCACGACGGTCACTGGCAGCTCGTGATCGCCGACGACGGCGTCGGTATGGATTCGCTGACGCTCAACCGGATGTTCGATCCGTTCTTCTCGACGAAGGCGGACCACCGCGGGCTCGGCCTCTCGGCCGTGCTCGGCATCATTCGCCGGCTCGGCGGCGATATCACCGCATCGTCGCAGCCCGGGCGCGGCACGACGGTCCAGGTCCAGCTGCCGATCGTGCTCGGCGCGCGGGCGCCGCGTCGCCGCTCGACGAGCGAGCAGCCGCCGATGGAGAAGCTCACCGGTCTCAAGATCCTCGTCGCCGACGACGAGCCGTCCGTCCGCCAGACGATCCAGCGGTTCTTGCTCCGGCGCTCGGCCGTGCCGGTGATCGCGTGTGACGGTTCCGAGGCCGAGGCGTTGATGCGCGCGCAGCACTTCGATGTCGTGTTGCTCGACGTGATGATGCCGAAGAAGACCGGTTATCAGCTGATCGAGGTCGTCCGCGAGACCCAGCCGGGTACCCCGGTGATCTTGATGTCGGGCTATTCCGAGCAGCCCGATAGCACCGAGCAGCCGGATGCGTTCATCGAGAAGCCGTTCAGCGTCGCGACGCTGGAGGGCACGATCCAGGCGGCGATGCGTGGCGACGGTCACCGCGCCGCGAGCGAATCCGACTAGGGACGGTAACCACGAGCTCAACAAAAGGTTGCCAGTCCCGCGATTTCATTGGAGCGAAAAGGGACGGTTACAACTTTAGCGCGTCATCCGCAGCGACGATCTCGCGCTGTAGCCGGTCACGTCCTTGATCGCTCTTTGTCCCGGCTAAAGTTGTAACCGTCCCTTTTCGGCTCAGCGAATTCGGCAACATCCGAAGCTTTAGTTGAGCTCGTGGTTACCGTCCCCTATCTGGACCCTATCTGGACCCTATCTGGACCCTATCTGGACCCCTATCTGGACCCTATCTGGACCCTATCTGGACCCTATCTGGACCCTATCTGGA
>JBDUAS010000015.1:0-57052 GCA_040004535.1 Deltaproteobacteria bacterium | reverse complement strand
AGTTAGCCGATGCCCTGCGCATCTTATCCTTGCGGCCGGTCGGCGATGGAGTGAAGAGTGCTGTTCACTAAGTCGAAGTTCGTTGTGGTCGACTCGCCGGCCCCTTACTGCCCCGAACCCACAATCCAGCATCGCTGTCAGACGGATGACTGCCGATGCGCTCTCATTCCCAATTTCTTAAGACGGCGCGAGACGAATGTCTCGTTGCGTCGAGGTCCACGAGTGGATCGACGAGCGCGCTCGATCTCGTGCGACGCACGGGCGGGTTCACGTTAGGTGCACGTACGGATCAAACGCCTTGTCACGAATGAGAGCTCTCATTACACCGTTGATATTAAGACTCCATTTCGACGGCGCGACTCGCTACGCGTGAGGTGAGACAGTATTCCCCGGTTACAGTAATCGCTTGACCTACACGGCGGCGCTTCAAGTTATCGATATCGGCAGGTGGCGATTTGCAAACCGATGATCACGGAGACCGGCTGGTTAGACGTTGTCATACTTCACACAAAATTCTTGCGAGCTGCTGTCAGTGGCGACATGTGAGCGAGGCGAGGCAGCGTGACGCCAGATGTGGCGTGTGACAGTAATGTTGATCGTGGTCGGGTGCGGCGGCACTCCGAACAACAACCCCACGAACGACGGAAACACCTCGAAAGATGACGCCTCGGTCTCGCCGGTGATCGATTCCGGCGTCGACGGCCCGTCAGGAACACCGTTGGGCGTTCCAATGACGTGTCCGAGTCCAGGGACTCCGAAACATAACGGTGGTTCGTGCGGCTCCGAGCGCTGGAACGTCAAGACCGGAACCGACTCTGTTGCGAGCTCGATCAGCCTTGTCCCGCAGCCGTCGACGATCGCGACGCTCGTCGCGTTGCCCGCGGCGGGTGGCGGCACTGGTCGCGAAACTCCGACCGAGGACACGGTGTGGGAGCTCAAGGACGTCACGCTCACCGAGCTCAAATTGGAAAGCGATAGCGATTACCACCTGGTCATTTCGGACGGATCGAAGACCATGATCGCCGAGATTCCGTACATGAGTTGTGCGACGTCGAGCGCGTGGGCATGTTTCATATCGCGCAGCCGCTCCGAGATCGACGCGAAGTACACGGTCAGTACGTCGCCGCAGTACCCCTCAGCTACCATCACATTGCGAGGCGTTGGGTTCTTCGACCTCGCACACGGACAGAACGGTGTCGCGCCCAACGCGATCGAGCTGCACCCCGTGCTCGAGCTCTGTTTTGGCCAAGGCTGCACTCCGAGTTGAGATGAAACTACGTTCTATCGTCATGCTGCTATCGGTTCCGATGTCGGCGGCCGCCGATCCCGATAAGATCTCGACCCTACGCAGTCAGGTCGGCTGGGGCACGTCGATCAACCCCGATGGAGTCGGCGTGTGGACCGAAGGCGGCTGGAGCGGCGGTGACCATCGGGCCGAGGCGGTGGCGACTGCAGAAGCGACGGTGCTCCTCACGCGAGCGTATTCGTGACGACGCAATACGGCGGCGAGTACACGAATGCGCGACCGGCGATCGGTGCGGTCCATCAACTCGTCGATCCACGCCACAACCCGAACGGTGTTTGGATCAGCGTTGCATACAAGCCCGAAGGCTTCACCGAGACCGAGGGCGAGATCGAGAGCGTTCTCGTGCTATCGCGACAAATCGCGGGCGATAGCGCGCGCATGCGCGGCGCGTATGGTCAGGACCCCGAGGGGCGCGAGTCCGACGCAGAGATCGGTGGTTCGTACATCCACGACCTGGGCGCGGGCCTCGAGCTCGGTGCTACCTCGCGGTTTCGCCACGCGATCAAGGTCAAGACGACGCTCGAGCCGCGCTGGGATTTCACCGGCGGTGCCCTCGGTGCGTACGTGGTTCGTCGGTCGCGTATCGAAGTGCCGCTTGGGGTGGACGCGGTCGAGTACACACCGAATCCCCCCGAGACCGGTGTGCTCGCGTTGGTGAGCCTTGCGACCGAGCTGTAAGCTGCTGCTCTACCTACTGCTGATCGCGAGCTGTCACGACGAAGAAGAAGACGAAGAGCGCGAGCAGACTCGCGCGAACTATTGGCGCGCCCAGATCGTTCTCGCCGGCGCCGGCACTGTGCGAACTTCGTCGGAGGTGTTCGACTGCGTTGGCAATGGCCGTCTTCAGATCGGGTCGTGCGGTCCCACGCTCGTCGCGTTCGACGAGCTCCACCCGCCGCTCCTTCGCGCGATCGCTGCGCCCCGCTGGCGATTCGACCACTGGGAAGCGCAGATTCGAAGTCCATACGGGTTCGTGCGGCTTCGGGTCGGGCCGATGCCGACCGGCACGGTTTACATTGATGGCTTTGGCTACGCCGATACCGGAGAGCTCGAGACGGTGCGCGCGGTGTTCACTCGATCACAATAAAAAGACGAACCGTCGATCGACCGACATGCGCCGTACTTGACCAGCGCAAGACCGTTTAGATGTCGGCGCAACGCCCAGCAGCGTCGTCGTAACGCCCGATCCCGCAGACACAATAGCTGCCGATCGCGGTGGCGTCGTCGTCGGTCCACACGCCGCCACTCGCGTCGCATCCGCTCTCGCTTGCACCCGGGACGGCGATGCAGCCGCCCGCGCCGGCGACAAACTCGCGCGTTGAATCCTCGCACGTGCAGATCGCGCCATCCCACGCGCCACCGGTGCCAGTACACAGGAGCGCCGCGGTCGCGATGACCGCGTCCGTCCATCGCGTGGTGTACGTCTTGCGTAGCGAGATCGCTCCAGCGTTCGCGCTCGGGCGAACCTCGTAGACATCGGTCACGACCGGATCGACCACCGGTCCGGCATGTGGATCGAGATCGATCGTTTCGGACATGAAGCGAACGTAGGTCAAACCGGTGGATCCGGTGAACAAGTCGTAACGATCCGTCTCGGGTAGCGCTCGCGTGCATCGCGAGCCATAACAGCGCGCGCGAACGTAACTGCGGTCGCTCCGCAACTCCAGCGCCCGCAGATCTCCGTCCTCCGGAGCAGACGAGGATGCAGCATACAGCCCGAGGAACGGGGTATCGCCAGATCCACCCGCAGGCTGCATCCCCGCAGCTTGTGCCTCGCCGTCCGCAGTCGGGTCGGGTCCCGACGCGACCGTGTTTCCCCCCACGCATCCAACCACCAACACCGCGAGTGCAACGAAACGACGCATGATCGCTGCCATGTAGCCCAGGCGCGGCGCCCGTGCAAGACCGGGATTCAGCTTCGCGTCACGAACAGCCGGCATCCGGAGCACGGGGCTGTCTCTCTGGCTCGCCTTCGCCGCGCTGGACCGCGTCGAGAAACAGCACGAGCTGCGCCTTGCCGACCTTCTCGCTCTGCTTGAAGCGCGCTGAGATCCGCGCGAGCCGCCGCGTTGTTGGCGCCGCTAACTGAAGTACGCCTTTACTTCGTAGAACATGCTCGATGAGATGCACGACATGCACGACAGCACCGTCAAGCAGGGTGACGACTGGCTCGCCGGCGAGGCGTGGGGTCGGGCTCAGTTCTGGACTCGCACTCAGCTTCTAATCAGCGAGCCATCCCGCGGGATCGTGGTCATCACGGGATCCCTTCCACTGCAACATTTCACAGCCGGCGGCCTCGAGCTTCTGGTACGTCGCGAGGTCGTAGATCGCGAAGTTGCGCGTGCCCGTGCAGCCGGCCATCTCACCGTTGACCACGGCGCGGGTGATGACCACGTACCGCTGGAGCTTCTGTGGCGAGAGGTCGCGCTCGATCGCGGCGCGATTTGGGTGCGCAGCCAGGATCGCTTCCCTCGCGTCGGGTTCGACGGCCGCGAGCAAAACGAGAAGCTCGGGACCCTCCAACTCGCGGATGAGCTGGAGCCGCTCGAGGCCTCCCTGTTCAACGAGAAACAGCGTCGCGGCCTGCTCGTGGTCGCCGGCGCGGGCGGCGGCGGCGAAGGCCCGGGCCCGCTCTGCTTTCGAAGCTCAAGATCTCGCGGCAGCCGGCCCGCGGCAAGCTCGTCGCGCTCTAGGGTTCGGTGTCAGACGGACGTGGTCGACCTCTCTCGGAGGTCCCATGCCCGCAGAGATCCAAGTCGGCGATCGCGTCCACGTCTCGCACCTCGGCTCCGCTTGCCAGAATCCCGAGTGTGCAGCCGACCCGGTGGTGGGAGTGGTGGTGAGCGTGACGCCGAGGCCGCTCGGCCCGAGCTACGTCGTGCGGCTGCCTTGTGGGGCCGAGCCAACGTACACGGACGGGATGATCGAGGCCGTCTAGGTCTTTGAGGCCTCGGCGACCTTGTACAGAAAGCTGATCAGCGCGATCGCCTCGGCGGCGTACTCGGCCGTGTCTGGATCGAGCGAGTGGGCGCGTGGGTTGCGCAAGCCGAGCGTGGCCCCCGCGAAAAGGAATTGCATCCCCTGCTGCTCATCCTCGTCGGTCGGGGTCTTCAGATCGTTCACTTTGAGGATCGGCGGCTTGCTACCGAAGACCCGCTGCATCAGCGGCGTTCCGTCGAGCGCGCCCCTGTTGTCGGTCGGGTTGCCGGCACGCTGCTTGACGAAATCGACGAGCGCGATGCCG
This sequence comes from Deltaproteobacteria bacterium, assembly GCA_040004535.1. Taxonomy (GTDB): domain Bacteria; phylum Myxococcota_A; class Polyangia; order Haliangiales; family Haliangiaceae; genus JABFXX01. Next base: position 52,502 of record JBDUAS010000015.1, on the reverse strand, counting down.
GCGTTCAATACCGCCTCGCGGTAGTGACCGTCGGCGAATTGCTTCCCGCACGCGGCTCGGACATCGGGGTGGATCGGCAGGCGGTCGAACGCGGCGCGAGCGTCCTCGTCGATCTTGGGCAATGCGGCCGCCGGCGCCGCGGGAGCCGGCCGGTCCTTGTGTGCCTCGTAAGCTGCGAGCTTGAACGTGGTCGCAGCACCCATGCGAATGCCAGAGACGATGTTCACCACGAGGCGAGCGGCACCCGCGTTTCCTCGCACGCCACTCATGGTCGATTGAACGAACGCACTTACGCGGTCAGCGACCACCTGGATCAGCTCGTCGAGTAACGGAGGATCTGCTGCGCCGGGCAGCCTCGCGTAGACCTCGCAAAGCCGATCGAGCATCTCCTTCGAGCCGCTCATCAACTCGCGGCGCAAGACCATTGCCGCGTCAGCCGGCCGACCGTGGATCGCCACGTGGACCCGGTTCGAGATCTCCGACGCAACCTGCGCGGCGCGCATGTCCGCCGCTTCGCGATCCGTGAGCAGAGCTAGCCTTCCTCGTCGGAGCCACGTGGGACCGCGTGACAGTCCATGTGACACTCGAAGCAATCGTCGTCGGAAAACAGTAGTGGAGGCGGCGGGAGTCGAACCCGCGTCCGAAGATGCATCAGGACTGACTTCTACGCGTGTAGGTACGCCATTTGAGGTCTCGAGCTCACCGATGACGACCAACCTGTGAGCTCGACAAGCCAACTTTTCTCGACCTCACGCCGTCGGCGCCTCGTGAGATCCAGCCTGATTGTGTCAGTGCTTCGCTGCTACAGACGGAAGCAGCGGGCACCGTCGTCACCTAATTTTTGTTAGGCGGCGAGGGCAACAGCGTTATCGTTCGCAGTTGCATTGTTTGCCCATTTTTACGTGGCCTTGGGCGCCACGACGCGCGATCCGAACGTCAACATCCTCGTCGAATCCGATACGCCCCCATGTCAAAGAACCCGCCCACTATGGGGTCGTTGGGGCGATCGGTCAAGGCGTGGCGCGCGGGCGGATTCCAGAACCCACTGCAGCTTGCCGTGTGCAGGTTCGAAGCGACAGTCAGGTCGAACGCAGGTTCGATCATGCTGGAATCACGCACGGCGGCGGCGGAATGCTCGTTGCAGACCTGCGCGGCGATGAAGAAGTGCTTGCTGCTCACGGCCTTGATCGCACTGCACGGCTGCGTGTCGGACGCTTCGGACTACTCCGACGAGGCGTGGTCGTCGGGCAGCGATGACACGCAGGCCGAGCTCGAGGACGCGTCGCTGAACGAGGACGTCACCCCGACGCCAGCCGACACCGACGACACGGACGATTCCGCGGAGGTCGATGACACCGTCGCCGCCGAACCTGACGACCTCGTCGCGATGGCGACGCAGCACTACCAGAACGCGGTCGCCGACAATTGCGCCGACCCCGGCGTGATTCGCGTCGCCACCTCCACGGGTGTCGAGTTCTTTGCGGCGTGCACCGGCAACGGCTTTCCGCTGTATCGCTCGAATGACCTCGTTCACTGGACCTCGATCGGCCACATCTTCACCGCGAAGACCAAGCCGGCGTGGGGTGGTGGCAACTGGTGGGCACCGGAGATCCATCACATCGGCAGTGACTACGTCGCGTACTTCGTCGCGATGTCATCGGCACGCGGGCGGATGTGCATCGGTGCCGCAACGGCCAGCTCGCCGAGCGGTCCTTACAAGGACCTCGGCCATCCGCTCGTCTGCGACGGCCACTTCGGGCTGATCGATCCGAATGTCTACAGCGACGGAGCTGGTCATCACTGGCTCTATTACAAGATCGACGGCAACGCGCAGCATCCGCCGGTCAAGACGATCATCTATGGCCAGCAGCTGCGCGCCGATGGCCTCGGTTTCGTCGGCGTGCGCCACCGCATGATCGAGAACACGTTGCCGTGGGAGCGGCTCGTCACGGAGGCGCCGTGGGTCATGCACCGCGGCAAGTACTTCTACATGTTCTACAGCGGCGCGACGTACTGCAACGGCACCTATGGCGTCGGCGTCGCGCGTGCAACCTCGCCGCTAGGCCCGTATCACAAGCGCAGCGAACCGATCCTGCACTCGAACAGCAAGTGGGACGGACCCGGCCATAACTCGATCGTCGCGAGCGGCGGTCATCAGTTCATCGTCTATCACGCGTGGCGCGGTGCACATGCTTGTACCGACGGCGGCCATCGCGAGCTGATGCTCGACTGGATCCAGTGGAAGGGCGGCTGGCCCTACGTGAACGACGGTACGCCGAGCCGCGGAGTCCACACCGCACCGCCCGTTCCGTAGTCAGCGCCGCGCGCGGGATTTGCGGCGAGCGCTCGCTCGACGAGAGGCCCGCTGGTCCCCGAGCCAGCGCCAGCCGAGCACGACCAGCCAGATCAGCGCCGTCAGGCCGGCGACGAATCCGCCGAGGCGCAGCATTGCGGGATCAGTGCCGAGCTCGGCACCCAAGAAGCGTCCGAACAAAGAAGCGTCCGAACAGCACCGCGGCGGTTGCGCAGAGCGGACCGAGAACTACGATCACGTCTAGACGTTCGGATACGGCGCGACGGTCGTCCCACCCCAGGATTCGGGTTCGGAGTCGGCGATCGTCTGGGAGAACGTCCAGCGGTGACCGGCGAGGTCTCGCACGGTGTACTGGCGCTCGCCAAACGGCATGTCCGTTGGCTCCATCAGCACCTCGGCCCGCTGCTTCGTGCGCGCGAAGTGAGCGTCGACGTCGTCGATCCGGACGATGAGCGAGTGGGTTTCGCCCGCGCCAGAAGGTGCGGCGCGGTCGCGCGTCGCGTCCGCCGCGATGATCGCGCCTGTTCCGAACATGAGCTGCGCGCGGTGGTTCGGACCGATCCACACGTGCTCGGTGACGCCGAACGTGTCGCGTAACCAATCGACGGCGGCGCGCACGTCGGGGTACGTGAGCACGGAGATGACCTGCGCCGGCGGGATCGAGCGATTACGCTGCATCCGAGCGTTGTAGCGCAACCGCACATGCGCGTCCTCGGGCCAGGCCGCTTCGGGTAGCGATGGGCGAGTCGGCTTCGGGTGTCACGGATTTCGCTGGTCGCCGGACCTCGGATCTGAGATAGTTGGAGTACAAACTAATTTGGGTGCAGCCTTTGACGGTTGCAGGTACACGAGCCGGTCGGGCCGCTGGCTCTCGAGGACAAGAACGTTGTTCGACCTCTTCGCCCGGCTCTTGATGCTCGCGCTCGGCCAATTCGCGTTGTTGCGTTCCGCCGCCGCCGGCGTGGCCACGCACCAGCGTTTCCTCACCCACCACGGTGCGATCCACGTGTGGACGCCCGACGGCTACGACCCGGACACCGCAGCGCTGCTGGTCTACGTCCACGGCTACTTCGCCAACGTCGACGACGCGTGGCGCACATATCGGCTCGGCGATCAGTTCGCCGAGTCGGGAGTCAACGCGATGTTCGTCGCGTGCGAGGCGCCGCAGGCTCCCGGCGACGACGTGAGCTGGACCTCGTACGCCGACCTGGTCGCCGCGGTGGCGGCACGCGTCGACTTGCCGGACGGCAAGCGGGTCGTGATGGGACACTCGGGTGCGCATCGCACGATCGCGGAGTGGCTCGATGACGACAGCATCGACACGGTCGCGCTGCTCGACGCCGGGTACGGGCCGCTCGATGCGTATGGGACGTGGCTGGACGCGCGTGCGGATCGCCGGTTGATCGACGTCGGCGACCTCACGCGCGAGTGGACCGATCCGTTCCACGCGGCGCTGGCCGGGACCTACACCATCGAGCACTTTCCGCCCGCGGAAAGCGGCGAGCTCGCGGCCAAGGCACTCGCTGCGCGGATCGTCTACGTCCGTTCGAAGATGGGACACATGCCCCTGGTCACCCGAGGAATCGCGATTCCGATGATCCTGCGTGCACTCGAGGTTCCTTTGGTCGCGAACGCGCACCGCCAGGATCCGATCACGCCGCTCGATTGACCACTCAGTACACGAACGGGACGAACCGTTTGGTCCTTCGAGCCCAGGTGCGATACGCGTCTCCGTAGTGCTCCTCGAGATACTTGTCGAGCATCGGGATCTGAGAGAACACGAATCCGCCGATCTCGATCGCGACGATGATGATCGACCAGGCTGTGTGCGTCACGAGCGCCCAGCCCACGCCCCACAACGCGTCGCCGAAGTAGTTGGGATGCCGGGACAGTGCGAACAGGCCGCCGCTATAGAGCTGACCGGCGTGCTCGGGCTTGGCCTTGAACGCTCTGCGCTGGAGCTCCGAGCCCGTGTTGAAGAAGCTGCCGATCACGTACAACCCGATCCCGATCACGTCGAGAACGTCGAGCGAGCCGCTGGTCCCGGCGCCGAGCAACGCGAACCCCCACTGGTAGATCGCCGTCGCGAACATCACGGCGATCGCTTCGCCCCACTCCATCCGGCGTCGCAGGAGGACCAGCGCGGTCAGCGTCATCCGTGCCCACAACACGATCGCGAACGCCGCGAGTACGATGCTGCGATCCGGATCACCGGCTGTCCAGCTCGCCCCGAACCAGCGGCCGACCATCGCGTAGCCCCCTCCGAGCAAGAGCCACAGCGAGACGGCGACCTGCGCAGCGTGGACCGCGACCCAAACCATTCGCGGCAACCGCGACGTTTCCTTTCGACCGTGCATCCCGCGATCCTCGACGATCCAACTGCGCCCGTCTCGAGCAAGGCGCGAAAACCGAGTGCGAGCGAACACAGCGAGTACGCTAGACCAATGAGCAACCTCTCGACGTTCATGGCGTACGCGGCCGCGTTCGAACAGACCTACGCCGACGACAACTGGCAGCGCCTCGAGCCGTTCTTCGCCGAGGACGCGACCTACGAGGTCAGCGGGCTGCCGGGCGCCGGCGTGATGCACGGTCGCGACGCTATCTTTCGCGGCATCAAGAAGTCGCTCGACGGCTTCGATCGCCGGATGGCGAGTCGCCAGATCGTCCCGACCGCGCCGCCGACGGAAACTGCGAACCGCGTGACGCTCCGAGGCCTCGTCCGCTACGTCCGCGACGGCGCTCCCGTCGAGATGCACGCGACGATCGTCGTCGAGCTCGCAGACGGAAAGATCACCCACATGCACGACACGTTCGCACTCGACGGCGCCGCGCTCGCGTGGCTGCAACGCAACGCGCACGATCTCGACGGCTCGTACGTCTGACCGCGACTAGTGCGAGGCGTTGATCAGCTCGATGATCTCGTGCGCGCCCGCGTCGGCCGCCGGGACGGGCACGTTGAAGAAGCCGTGCGGCGCGCCGTCGTAGATCACGAGCCGGGTCGCCAGACCGAGCGACTCCCGGTACGCGGCGAGCCGCCTCGCCTGGTCGACCGGAACGAGCCCGTCGTCGGTGCCGTGGAGGAGCAGCGTCGGCACCGCAGGCTGCGGTGCGTAGCGCGGCGACCGCTGGTTCCAGGCGGCGCGATCGGCGGTGCCGAACAGCATCCGGGGCAACAGCGTCGCGACGCCGTGCAGGTGATCGACCTCGTAGAGGCCGAAGCAACAGGCGAGGCCGGCGAGTCGCGAGGGCTCGATGCGCGAGGCCGCGAGCAGCGCGAGCGTCGCGCCGGCCGACAACCCGACGAGCGTGATCGCACTGGGATCGAGCGCGAGCTGCGCGGTCTTCGCGGACCAGAACTCGAACGCGTCGTGGACGTCGTCGATGGCCTCGGAGAGTCGCCCTCCGCGAAAGATCATCCGGTAATCGAACACGCAGACCGAGATGCCGGCCGCGTACAGCCGCGCCGCGAGATAGCGCATCGGCTTCATGCGTCGCGAGCCGAGCACGAAGCCTCCGCCGTGGACGACTAGCGCCGAGGCGCCGGTAGCGTTCGGTGGCACGTAGACGTCGGCGAGCGGCGCGATCGCGCGGCGGTCGTGCGCGCGGTCGTGATAGCGAATCGCCGCTTCGGTCGGCCGGACCTCGGCGATCGCCGGCTCGCCGCGCAGCGAGCGCAGCGACTTCAGCACGGCTCCGTAGCGGAGCGTCATGGGGCTCCCTTCGTCGCGCGCGCGAGCGCAGCGAGCTGGAGCTCGAGGCCGAACTCGAAGATCTCGTCGAGGTGCTGCGGTTCGAGCCACGCCGAGACCGCGGTGACACGCGCGAACCGCTTGCGGAGGGCCGGCGAGGTCCGCGGGGTCGCGAGCTCGTTGAGCGCGAAGCCGCTGCAGTACGAGCTCACCACCCGATAGAACCGTGCGGTCACGCGGTCGGCGATCCCCTGCGCGCGCGCGAGCTCGAACAGCTGCTCGAGGAACGCGTAGGTCCCCTGACTCGCGAACCGGCGGGTCGCGAGCAGCGGGAATGCCTTGGGGTGGTCGTGCGCGATCCGGCGGTACGCGTACGCGACCTCGCGCAGCGCGCCGATCCAGTCACCCGCGCGCATACCGGCGACCGCGAGCGCCACGCTGGCCATCAGCTTGTCGACGATCGCGTCGAGCAACACGTCCTTGCTCGGGTAGTACCAGTAGATCGCCATCGCTTCGCAGCCGAGCGCGCGCCCGAGCTTGCGCGTGCTGAATTGTTCGAGTCCGTCCGCATCGATCAGACGCAGCGTGGCGTCGAGGATCGCGTCGTGCGACAGGTCGCGCACCGCGGTCGCGCGTCGGGTGCTCCGCTTCGCGGCGGTGGTCGCGGGTTTGCGCTTGGTCGTCGGCTTGGTCATCGGAGCTCGTAGGTGCCGGCATGCTCGGCGCGGACAGCGCCGGTCGTGGGATCGATCAGCCACGCCATGCCCAGGCGGGTAGGGACCCGGATCGTCGCCGGCCGCTTGTACGTGCCGAACACGAGGTCCCACAGTGGCGTCGTGACGCCGTGGTTGGCGCGAACGTCGACGAAGTGGTGATGAAAGTGATGGCGACGGGCCCATCGCCCGTACGCGGTGAGGGGCGCGTGGGTGTGGTCGCGTCGATGCAACCATTCGTACCCGCCGTAGAACGCGATCAACGCGGCGACGTACGCGATGCCGGGCGCGACGCCCGCGATCGCGATCGCGGGGCCGAGCAGCACCATCGCGACCAGCGCTGCGATGATCAGCTTCTTCCACGTCGGAGCGAAGTAGTTGCCCTCGCTGTGATGGCGGACGTGCTCCACGCCGAACGGGGTGCGGCGGAACCGGAGGTCGTGCCCCATCCAGCGGTGGATCAGGTACTCGAGCAGCGTCCACGTCAGGACGCCGGCGACCGTCGCTACCGCGATCACGAGGCCCCCACGCGCACGAGCTGGCCGGGCCGCGCACCGGTGAGTGCGCCACCCTCGGCGATCGGGATGCCAGCGACGAGCGTGGCGACAAAGCCGTCGGCGCGCTGGACGAGCCGGCACCCCCCGGCCGGAAGATCGCGCTGCATCACCGGCCGCTCCAGCGCGAGGCGCGACAGCTCGAGGACGTTCAGATCGGCGCGCATCCCGACCTCGAGCGTGCCACGATCGGTCAGGCCGATGAACCGGGCGTTGTCGCGCGCCTGCATCTGGACGACCCGCTCGAGCGGGATCCCGTTCGAGCGGTCCCGCGCCCAGTGGGTCAGCAGGAACGCCGGCATGCTCGCATCGCAGACGGTGCCGACGTGCGCGCCGCCATCGCCGAGCCCGACGAGCGAGCGCGGGTGCACGAGCATCTCGCGCACGACATCGAGGTTCATGCCGGTGTAGTTGTAGACGGGAAAGTACAGCAACGCCTTGCCGGCATCTGCGAGCAACGCGTCGTAGAGGTGTGCGAGCACCGGCGTCCCGGCGCGGCTGGCCTCCGCGGCGATGCTGTGCAGGAGCGTGGGCTCGTAGTCGGGGCGCGCCGCCATCGGATAGATCCGCATCGCGACCTTCGCGAGGTTCGCGAGGAAGAAGTCGACGAGCGGAGGCAGCGGCGTGCCGTCACCCGCAACCCGGTCGCTGGTCTCCGCGAGGATCCGCGCGCGCAGGCCGGGGTCGCGCATGCGTGCGACGCGCTCGTCGAGCGGCAGGTGCGCGATCGCCTTGTACGACGGGAAGCCCATGAACGGATGGAACGTTGCCTCGAGCCCGAGCAAGACGCCGATGCCGCGCGATGCGACCTGGCAGCGCAGGTCGAGGCCACGCTCCGCTGCCCGCTCCACGCGCTCGAAGATCCGCCGCCACTGGTCGGGCGCGTGATCGCGCTGCATCGTGGAGATCGAGATCGGCCGGCCGCTGGCCACCGCCATCTCCTCGATCAGATCGAACTCGGGATCGAAGCGATCCGGGCCTTGCATCAGGTCGAAGTCGCTGACCATCTGGAGGACGCCGTGGCCGACGCCGCGAAACGCCGCCGCGATCCCCGCGAGCTCGCGCGCGCCGACTTCGGACGCCGGCGTGGCCGCCCCGCGTGCCGTGCGGTGGTTGTCGCTGCGACCGGTGGAGAATCCGGCCGCGCCCGCGACCAGCGCCGCGCGCAGCAGCGTCCGCATCGCCGCGATGTCGTCGTCGGTCGCGACCTCGCCCGCGACCGCACGCTCGCCCATCACGTACATCCGCAGCGGATCGTGAGGAACCTGGACGGCGAAGTCGATCGCGTGCGGCATGGCGCCGATCGCGGTCATGTAATCCGCGACCGACTCCCACCCCCACGGGATGCCCTCCGCGAGCGCGGAGCCCGGGATGTCCTCGACACCCTCGACCAGCTCGACCAGCGCGGCCTCGTGCCCGGGCCGCACCGGCGCGAAGCCGATGCCACAGCTGCCCATCACGCAGGTGGTCACGCCGAGCAGCGAGCTCGGTGACAGCTCGGGGTCCCACGAGACCTGACCGTCGTAGTGAGTATGAAGATCGACGAAACCCGGCAGCACGTGCGCGCCGCGCGCGTCGATCGTGCGACGTGCGACGCCGGAGCAGCCGCCGATCTCGACGATGCGGCCGTCCTGCACCGCGAGATCGCCGGTGAACGGCGTGCGGCCGGTGCCATCTACGAGCGTGGCTCCGACGATCTTGAGATCGAACACGAGCCAGCTTTACACTGTATAATAGATTCGATCAAGGCTTGTTTCGTGGCCGCCCGCCATGGTGGAACTGGTGACATGAACCGCGCTGCTCCGATCGCCGCCATCGTGATCGCGCTCGCCACCGCACCTGCGGGTGCGGGCGGTTTCGGCATCCCCGACATCGGCGTGCGGCGCACCGGGATGGGCGCGGTGATCGGCCGGCCCGACGAGGGCGCGGCGATCTATCACAACCCGGCCGGCCTGTTACTCGAGCACGGCTGGCACCTGTATCTGTCCATGGGCCTCGCGGTCGTACGCAGTCAGTTCCAGCTCCACGACTGGGCGGACAGCGATCACTTCCTCGGCACGACGGCCGGTCCGGATGGCTATTACGCGCCCGTCCGACCGAGCCGCGCGTACGGCGTGATCCCGATGCTCGCGGTCACCGGCGAGATCCTGCCCGGCAAGCTCGCGCTCGGTGCCGCGATCTACGTCGGCAATGCGCAAGGCGCCGGCTTCGCCCCGAGCGAGGTCACGCGCTATCACCTGATCGACGGCTACGTCGTCGCGCCGCAAGCCGTGATCGCGGCGTCGTACCAGCTGCTCGACACGCTGGCGATCGGCGGCTCGGCCGGCGTGCTGAACGTGCGAATCCACGAGAGCCGCGACGTGTTCCCGGTGGTCAACGGCACGGACATCAGCAGCATCAGCGGGACCAAGCCCGAGCTCGTGCTCGACGGCAGTGGCTGGGCGCCGTCGTGGATGCTCGCCGTGTTCGGCCGCCCGCACCCGCGCGTCACGTGGGGAGCCACGGTGACGGGGCGCGTGGACGCGACGATGTCCGGCCCGATCGTGATCACCTACAGCGACGACGCTCCGTCTCCCGGCGACCAGCTGATCGGCACGCAGAGCACCGGTCAGCTGTTGCCGTGGGCGTTCATGGCAGGCGCCAACGTCGACGTCACGCCGCACGTCGAGCTCGGCTGCGAGGGCCGGTACTGGCTATACCGCCAGTACCAGAAGCAGCACACCGATGTCACCGGCATCTTCCTCGCGCGCGAGCTCGAGACCATCAAGAACTACAACGACTCGTGGCAGGTCTCGGGCGGCCTGCGCGTGCACGACCTCGCGGCGCTCCCCGGCCTCGAGCTGATGGCCGGCACCCACTTCGATCGCACGCCGGCACCGTCGAGCACCGTGACCCTCGACCAGCCCACGTTCCGTCATATCGGCTTGCATACGGGCGCGCGCTGGACGACGGGCCGGTATCGGTTCGGTGCGAGCTACCTGCGCTACTTCTATCTGATCCCCACGGTCACCGACTCGACGACCTCGCCGCCGACGAACTTCCGCGGCAGCGGTGCGAACCACATCTTCACGGCGTCGATCGAGGTCACGCTCTAGAAGCAGGGCCAGGACGGCGTCCTCGAGCTCCTGTTCCCGAAGGCAGCGGCTCCGCGCTGGCGCCGCGCGCTGCTCGACGCGATCACGAGCGCCGCCGATCGCAGCGATCGCTGGCTCGCCGCCCGCGCACCGGTGAACTGATCGGGCATATGCTGGTCGCGTGGCGACGAGGGATCCGCATCAGTTGCGTGAAGAGGCGGCCACGGCGGTCGCGCGCGGCAAGCTCGACATCGCACTCGCGCTCTACAGCGAGCTCGAACAGCTCGAGCCCACCGCCGCCGCATGGCCCAAGCGGGTCGGCGAGACCCATCGCCGGCTCGGCGATGCAGCGGCCGCGGTGATCGCGTTCGAACGCGCGGTCGACAAGTACGCGCACGACGGCCTGCTCGTCCAGGCGATCGCGGTGTGCAAGCTGATCCTCCAGCTCGATCCAGCGCACGCGTCGACGGCGGAGCGCCTCGCCGAGCTCGCGCGCCCGACCCCGAACGAAGCGCGCGCGATCCGTGCGCAGACCGTCGCCCCGACGGCCTCGCCGTCCGCCGACATGGCGCGCCGTGCTGCCGCGACCGGCGAGGACAGGCCCGCGCGCCGCGCTCCCCCACCCGAGCCGCGCAGCGACGTCGCACCGGCGACCCGCGCGGAGCTCCTCGTCCCGCGCACGGTCAGCAAGAACGTGATCGCGCGCCCGGTCGCGCTCCCACCCGGCGCCGCGCTCGATGCGATTCCACTCGCCATGGTCATGCCCGATTCGCTCCGGATCAAGCGCGACGATGGCAGCGACACCGGGATGTCGGTCCTGCGCGTCGACGTCGCGATCGAGGTCGTCGATCCGCGTCGCCTCGCACTGCTCCGCACGCCCGTGTTCGCCGAGCTCCCGGCCGAGACGCTCGAGCAACTGATCGCACGGCTCGAGCTCCGCGATCTCTACAACAGCGAGGTCGTGTTCCGCGAAGGCGACGCCGGGACATCGATGTTCGTGATCAGCGAAGGCGAGGTCGAGGTCGAGACCGCGGGTCAGGATCTCGCGACGCTCGGCCCCGGCGCGTTCTTCGGCGAGATCGCGCTCGTCACGGATCTGCCGCGCTCCGCGACCGTCCGCGCGAAGGGCAGGGTGGAGCTCCTCGCGCTCGATCGCGACGTCGTCCGCGCCGCCGCCGAGCGCTCGCCCGAGATCGTGACGGCGCTCCTCCACTTCGTGCGCGACCGGCTCGTCGATCGCGTCGCGCGCACGAGCCCGCTGTTCAAGCCGTTCTCCGACGACGAGCGCGCGCTCCTCGCCTCGCGCTTCGAGGTCGTCGAGGTCGATGCTGGTACCCAGCTGATCACGTTCGGCCAGCGCGCCGACGGGCTCTACGTGATGCTCGCCGGCAAGGTCGACGTCACGCGCGCCGGTGAAGGCTCGCTCGCGACCCTGGCGAGCGGCGACGTGTTCGGCGAGATGTCGTTGATGGGCCAGCGCGGCTCGACCGCCGACGTGCGCGCCGTGACTCGCGTGCTCGCGCTCCGCCTTCCCGCCGCGGTGTTCCAGGAGATCATCGTCACGTATCCGCAGGTCCTCGAATATCTCGGCGACCTGACGTCACGTCGGTCGCGGCTGTCGCGCGCCGAGGAGTTCCTCGACCTGCACATCACACTCGTCTAGGCGTGTATGGTCGCGGCGATGCGCCGCCTTGCCCTACTCGCGCTCGTCGCCTGTTCGTCGCCCTCGCGCCCGGAGCCGCTTCAACCGCCTCCACAACCGCCGGCACCTCCCGCCGCGACACCGACCGAGGTCCCCGCCGAGCTCGCACAGCTGCGCGACGGTGCGCACGTCCACGGCTTCACCGTCGCGTCGGTCTATCTCGACGACGCCGATCAACCCGTTGGCGCGAAGCTCGTCCACGACAAGACCGGCTTCCAGCTCGACTACCTCCGGATCGAGAGCGCGCCACAGGGCTACATCTGGGTCAATTCCTATCCGACCTCCGATCAAGGCGAGCCGCACACCCAGGAGCACCTGCTCCTCGGCAAGGGCAACCGCGGCCGCCGGCTCGGCTCCTCCGAGGCGATGTCGCTCGCGACGAGCTCCGCGTTCACCGAGCAGTGGCACACCGCGTATCACTTCCACACCGTCGCCGGTCCCGACGTCTACTGGTCGGTATTCGAGAACCAGCTCGACGCGCTCCTCAACCCCGACTACACCGACGAGGAGATCCGGCGCGAGGTTCGCAACTTCGGGGTCGACAAAGCTCCCGACGGCACGCTCCACCTCGAGGAGAAAGGCACCGTCTATAACGAGATGGTCCGGGCCTACGAGGATCCCGAAGCGGTCCTGTACCGCACGCTGCACCAGCTCGCGTACGGAGCGAAGCATCCGCTCGCGCTCGAGTCCGGCGGCTTCCCCGACGCGATCCGGACGATGACGCCGAAGGACATCCGCACGTTCCACGACGCGCACTACACGCTCGCGAACATGGGCGTGATCGGCGCGTTCCCGTCGGCCGTGCCACTCGCGACCGTGCTCGATCAGACGTCGAAGATCCTCGACAAGGAAGCCGGCCGTCCCGGCAAGGCGCTCACCGAAGCGCAGATCCCCAAGCCGTCACCGGCGCCGCTCGGCACGCTCTCGGTCGTCGAGTATCCGTACGCCGAGACCACGAACCCCGGCCCGATCGCGTTCATCTGGCCGGCGACGCGCCACCTCGACTCGACCGAGCTCGTGCTCGCGCGCCTGTTCCTCGACTCGTTCGCCGGCGACGAATCGACGCCGCTGTACAAGAAGCTGATCGATGGCAAGACCCACGCGATCGATCTCGGCGCGAGCGCGCTGTCGACCGATGTGTCGAGCGACCTCGGTCAGCCCGCGACGCTCGTGATCGAGGGTGTCAAGGCCGACAAGCTCGACGACAAGACGCTCGGCGACGTGCGCAAGCTGATCCTCGCCGAGCTCGATCACCTCGCGAAGCTCCCCGACAATGACCCCGAGCTCGTCGCGTTCGATCGCGGCGTCCACAGTCGGCTCGTCAACCGCCGGCGCGAGCTCGCGAAGCTCCTCGATTCGCCGCCGCGGTTCGGCGAACGCGGGACGAGCGCGACTTGGTTCTACCAGCTCCACCTTCTCGCCAAGACGGCTGGGTTCGCGAAGTCGCTGACGATGAAGCCGGAGCTCGCCGCGATCGACAGGCTGCTCGCGTCGGGCGCGAATCCGTGGCGCGAGCGGATCAAGGCCTGGGGCCTGCTCGAAGCACCGTACGGCGTCGCCGCGAAGCCGAGCCCGGCGCTGCGCAAGCAGCTCGACGATGCCCGGACCCAGCGCAATGCCGACGAGCTCGCGCGGCTCGAGGCGCACTACAAGCTCGCCGATCCGGCGGCGACGCTCGCGCGCTACCAGACCGATTACGACGCCGCGACGCACGAGCTCGAGGCGGCGCAGAAGGTCGAGCTGCCGTCGCTCGTCGCGAGCCCGCCGATGACGCTCGACGATTCGCTCGAGTACGAGACCGGCGAGCTCGGCCCGGTGCGCACGTTCACCGCGACGTTCGATTCGATGCAGAGCGCGCGGGTCGAGCTGGCGTTCGATCTGGCGCGCGCGATCGCGCCTGCCGATCAGATGTTCCTCGCCGGCTTGCCCGAGCTGCTGTCGGAGGCCGGCGTGATCGATCACGGCGCGCCGATCAGCTCCGCCGACATGAAGGAGCGGCTGCGCAAGGAGATCCTCGAGCTCGACGTCCGATATATCGGCAACAACCGGACGCTGCGCAGCGAGCTCGCGTTCACCGGCGCGGGGCTCGGCGTCGGCGAGACCCAGGCCGCGCTCGCCTGGATCCAGCGGGTGATGCTCGCGCCGGACTGGCGGATCGAGAACCTGCCACGCTTGCGCGACATCGTCGACCAAACGCTCACGGCGGATCGCGCGCGGATGCTGAACGCCGAGGAGACCTGGGTCGACGATCCGCGCGACGCGTGGTGGCACGAGGACGCGCTCCAGGCCCACACCTCGTCGTTCCTGACCCAGAGCTACGACCTCCATCGCCTGCGCTGGATGCTCGAAGATCCGCGCGACCCCAAAGTCACCGGCGAAGCCGTCGCGTTCCTCGATGCACTCGCCGCCGCGCCGGGCAAGCGCGCGGAGCTCGAGGCACTCGCGAAGCAGCTCGCGACGCATCCCGATCAGACGCGGTTCGCGAAGTCGCTCACCGCATCGGCGCAGGCGATCGCGCGCGATGCGGGCAAGGATCTCGGCGTGCTGCTCGGCGATCTTCCGGACTCCACGCTCGCGCGCGACTGGGCGGCGCTGTGTCACCAGATGGCGAAGGACCTCGCGTTCGGCGCGCCTGCCGCGCTCGCGAAGCTCGAGGACGTGCGCGCCCACATCCTCCACGCCGCACGTGCGCGGATCGTCGAGACCGGGTCGACCGTCGCGCAACATGCGCTCGACGCGACCGTGAAGCAGCTCGTCGCCGCGATCCCGAGCACCCCGAGCCCACCCGCGGCGCCGGCGCCGAAGCACGGCATCCGCGATCGGCTCGCCGCCCGGACCCCCGCCGCGAAGCAGGCGCTCTTCGTGGGCCTCTACGCTCCGTCGACGTCGAGCGGCGTGTTCGAGAACCTCGCGCCCGCGACGAAGTATGCCGACGACACCGATCCCGCGGTCCTCGATTACCTCGCGACGAACCTCTACACCGGCCACGGCGGCCACTCGATGTTCATGAAGACGTGGGCCGCCGGGCTCGCGTACTCGAACGGCCTCCATCCGCGCCCCGAGCTCGGCATCCTCGACTACTACGCGGAGCGCTGCCCGCTGTTGCCGCAGACGTTGCGCTTCGTGATCGCTCAACTGAAGCGCGAACAACCGGATCCGAACATCGCGCGCTACGCGATCGCCGGCGCGTTCACGTCACGGATCGCGGATGCCTACGAGCGCCGCGCCGCCGCGATGGCCGCGAACCTCGTCGATGGTCAACCGCCCGACATGGTGCGCGCCTTTCGCACGCGCGTGCTCGCGCAGAGCCAGCGTCCGGATCTCGCGCGGGATCTGTACCAGCGCATGCCGGGCGTCTACGGCAAGGTCCTGCCGGGCTACGGCCCCGCCGACCCCGCGACGATCTACTTCGTGATCGGCAACGCGAAGCAGCTCGCCGCGTATCAGGACTACCTGCACGCGGCGGTGAGCAAGACCACGACGCTGTTCACGCTCTACCCGCGCGACTTCTGGCTACCCTGATGTCACCGCAGCGTGGATGAACTGCGAGAGTCCTGCGCCGTACTTGTCGATGTTGTCGGTGAACCGCGGGTCCGCGATGTACATCGCCGCGAGACCGCGCTGGAGCTCGACCGAGCACGGATAGAACCAGCGATCGATGTGCGCACGGTGGGCCTCGACGACGCCACGTACGCGCGCATCACTCGGCGCCGCGCCTTCCTGCATCAGCTCCGCGAACCGGCGATAGATCGAGTCGGCCTCGCTCTTGATCGCATCCCACTCGGCCTTGCCATAGTTCTTCGTCCGCCGCGCGGACTCCTTGTATGCATCGGTTTCACCCCAGCGCTCGCGCGCCTCGTCGGCGTACTTCTCCGGGTCGAATCCATCGAACATTGTCTTCACATCCTCGGGCTTCATCTGGCGTCCTTCCTCGATGGCGAGGGCGGTGTCGAGCGCGGCGAGCATCGCGTCGAGATGGGCGCGCTTCGCGACCAGCGTCTCGCGATGCTTCGCGAGCGCGCTTCGTCGCTCTGGGGGCGTACCGACCTCGAGCACGCCGGCGATCTGATCGAGCGGGAGCCCGAGCTCGCGGTAGAGCAAGACCTGCTGCAGGCGCAGCACGTCCGCTTGACCGTAGAGCCGGTATCCCGCATCGCTCCGATCCGACGGCTGCACCAACCCGATCTGATCGTAGTGGTGCAGCGTGCGGACCGTGATGCCCGTTAGCTTGGCGAGCTCTCCAACCGTGAATGCCATCGTGGGCTCACCGTGGGGCCTGACGTCGCGTGAGGGTCAAGGGGTTACTTTCGCGATCGCGGTATCGAGCGGAACGTCGTGACTTGCCGCGAGCGCATCGGCGGTGGCGACGGCATCGAGGTCCGGCGCGACGCCATCGTCCTCGATCGGCTTGCCATCCGCGGCGACGAGGTTCCAGGTCGGAATCTGCACGCTGCCTCTACTTGCCGGGAGCGCGACGTCGACCGGCGCACCCGAGCTACCCGCGGTGGTGTCGCCGATCAACACCGCACCGACATCCGCGCGCAAGGCGGCGACGACGGTCTCGCACCACGACACGCAGCCCGCATCGACGAGCACCGCGACCTTTCCGGCGTAGCGCTTCGGCAGCGCCGCGACGGTCAGTTGTTGCACCGAGGAAAACCCGTCTGCCTCGGCGACGAGATGCTTCCAATCCGGCCGCCGCGCGAGGGTCTCCGGGGCGGCGAGCACGCGGAACTCGCCGAGCTTCGCGGTGCCCTCCGCGAGACCGGCGACGACGCGAAACGCGACCTTGTCGACGCCGCCGCGATTGCCGCGCAGATCGAGCACGATGCCCTTCGCATCGCGCGCCTCGGCAAGCGCGTCGTCGATCGCGTGCGCGCGCGACTTGCCGCCCTCGAGTGACTTGATCGTCACGATCGCGACATCTCCCACGTGCGCGACCGTGACTTGCTCGTGCTTACCGGGCGCCGGCAGCTGCGGCTTGATGTCGACGTGGACGTCACCGCCGGTCCGCTTCGCGACGTCGATCGGGTGGACGCGCGGCGGATCGCCTTTCGGGATCAGCACCGAGGTCCACATCTTCGCGTACGACACGCGCGCGGATTCGGGCCGCGCATCCGAACGCGAGTGGGCCATCGAGGCGAGCACGTCGGCGACGGGCCGCTTGTCGATCGTGGTGACCTCGTCGCCGGGCAACACGCCCGCGGCGGCGACATCGCTGCCGGCATCGACCTCCGAGATCAACAGATGATCTTTCGCGAGCACCGTGCGCAGACCGAGCCGGTAGCTCGTGTAGCCCCGCGAGGGCGCCGCGGTGTGAGGCGGGTGATAGCTGAGGTGGCCGTCGTGAAACTGCGCGAGCGTCTCGTACAGCGCGGCGTCGTACTTCGCCCACGTATCGGCCGCGACCACGGCGGTCTCGGCGTTGCGAAAAATCTGATCTTCGTCGAGGTGATACCGCGCGAGCTTTGCGACGCGATGCGCGTACATCGTGTCGAGATCGTGGCGCAAGCCGGCGAGCTCGGTCCGCCGGGTCTCGGCAGACGGCAGCTCTCCGCGTGCGTGATCCGGATCGTGGCTCGGCCTGGCCACGGGCTTTGCCGGCGCTTGCGGCGCGCTCGCCGAGCACGCCGCACACAGGAAGACGAGCGATCTAACGGCGGTGATCGCGAACCACGGCGCCGCGCGACGGGGCGGAGCGGTACGAGCCACCACCGCGATAGACCGCAGCGGGCCGGCTGTTATACGTGCGGACACCGCCACCACCACGCGGCGAGCCCCACGCCGCGTTCGGGCGATAGCCACCGCGGTAACCGCCGTTGTAGCCGCCGTTGTAGCCGCCGTTGTAGCCGCCGTTGTAGCCGCCGTGATAGTGCGCGTAGTACTCGGGGTGACCGATGCCGCGGACGCCGTACGGAACGTTGTACGAGACGGCCCAGCCTCGGTTGTAGAAGCCCGACCGGTACCAGAGCCCGCCGTCGTTACGCCAGTAGTAGCCGTCGCTGTAGAATACTGGATAGTCGTAGTCGGCGATCACCTGAACGCCGGGCGACACGACTTCCATTTGCGGTGCCCCCACATACGCGCTGCCGCCGTACTCGACGCCCGGCTCTTCGCTGTAGCAAGCGCCGAGGACCAACAGAGAGAGGATGAGGAATCTCATGACGTGCTCCTGACGGAGCACTCAGTCTAGCACGTATAGAGCTGGTCCTTGATCGTCAGATAGATCACACCGCCGGTGACCGAAATGTCCCAGTGATTCGTGCGCTCCACGGTCGCTGCAACCTGATCGAGAAACTCCTGCGCGAGCTCGACGATCTCGATCGCATCTCCCTTGTGAACGCCGCGCTCCGCGATCGCCTCGCGCAAGGCTGCTGCCGACTTCCATGTATAGACGACCACACGCGGCGCCGCCTTCGCCGCTTTGTGCAGGCGATCCGGAGTCGGCGAGCCAACCTCGATCCACGCGACGAGGTCACCGCGGAGATCGCGCTGGACGAGCGCGGGCTCGGTGTCGTCGGAGACACCGCCCTTGGCGAACTCGAGCCCGTCGGCGTGCTCGAACGTGCGCGCGAGCACCCGCGCGACCAGGTAGCGCTCGTTCTCCGATGGATGTTGCGCGACGCGCAGCTCGAGCGTCTCGTACATGTCCTTGTCGACGTGCGCGAGCACGATCTCGAACTTGCGGATCGTCGCCTGCAGCGCCATCAGGTCACCTCGGCGAGCGCGTAGCGACTGCCGCGCGCCTGGACGTTGCGCGCGAGCGCGGGTGGCCACAGCTCGTTCGCCGCATCGTCGAGCGAACGATTCTCGATCACGCGCCAGCCGCGGGGTGCGAGGTACGGCGCGACCTCGTCGGCTTGCCAGCCCCAGATGAATGGCTCGCCGAGCTGTTTCACCGTCGCGCGCATCAACTTCAGGATCGGCGACGGATGCGCGATCCGCGTGCGCTCGAAGTACGTCATCGCGAGCTGGCTGCCGGGTCCGCTCCACGCTCGGATCGCCCGCAGCGAAGCGTCGATCGCGCCCTCGGTCAGATACATCGTGACGCCTTCCCAGATCGTCAGCACCGGTGCGCTGCGGTCGAGGCCCGCGCGCGCGAGCTGTTCGGGCAATTCCGCGAGTGGCCGCGCCTCGAAGTCCCATGTCACGTAGTGAGCGGGCGACGTCACGCCCATCCGGCCGAGCACGCGCTGCTTGCGGCGCTGGGTCGCCGGATGATCGACCTCGAACACCGGGACGTGTGCGAGCTCGGGCAACCGGATCGCGCGGCAGTCGTAACCGGCGCCGAGCACGACGAGCTGGGCGCCGGGCTTTTTCGCGATCTCTCGCGCGAAGTCGTCGAGCACGCGCGTGCGGACCTGCATGTACGCGATGAACGTGCCGAGCCCGCGGCGGGTCGCGAGCGCACGCCCGAGGCGGGTGTCGGCCAACCGCTCGATCGCGCGGCTGCCAGCGAGCGCGGCGCCGTACGGATCGTCGGCGAGCCGATACTCGGGAGGCAGCAGCGCACCGCCGGTGCGCATCGCGGCGACCCACGCGGCGGTCACGCTGGCACGCTCGTCGTTCATCGGTCGCTCACGGTGCGGGCTGCGAGGGCGCGCGTTTGGTCAGCTTGTGTGCCCAGCCGCGTGGCTTGTCGACGATCTTGAAGTCCTCGTTGTCGATCGCACGCCGGCCCGATTCCTCGTGGACGAACTCGAGCTCGTACTCGATCTCCTGATCCTCGAACGCGTCGATGTGCTTGCGGTCGGGGTGATCCGTCGGGTAGCCGACCATGCCATTGAACGTCACGAAGTACGCGCCCCGGCCGCCGCTCGGATCGGGGTGGGCCTGCTCCATGATCGCGCTCGAGTCCATCGTGAGCCGTGCGCCGTCGGGCAGGAGCACGCCGGTGACCTGGGCCTTGTAGCCGTCGCCGGGGACGCCGTCGGTGGCGAGCCAGCGCAAGCGCAACGGTTTCTCCTTGTCGAGGCGAAAGTTGACCAACACGTTGGGCTCGCTCATGGCGTGAGCATAGCCAAGAATGCTAACCAACCGCCATGCGCTACCTGCACACGATGATTCGCGTGCGCGACCTGCCCGCCGCGTTGCGATTTTTCTGCGAGGGGCTAGGCCTCCGCGAGCTGCGCCGGCGCGATCACGACAAAGGCCGCTTCACCTTGGTGTTCCTCGGCGAGCGCGAAGGCGACTCGCCGCAGATCGAGCTCACTCACAATTGGGATCACACCGACGCGTACTCCGGCGGCCGTAACTTTGGCCATGTCGCATACGAGGTCGATGACATCTACGCCGCGTGCCAGCGCTTCATCGATCTCGGCTACACGATCTCCCGCCCACCGCGCGATGGCCACATGGCGTTCGTGCGCTCGCCGGATTTGATCTCGGTCGAGCTGCTCCAGCGCGGCGAAGCCAAGCCGTCCGCCGAGCCGTGGACGTCGATGCCGAACGTCGGCGAGTGGTAGATGCGCGCCGCCGCCTCTGAAATCACGAAGGTGATCGCGACCAATCGCAAGGCGGGGCACGACTATCTGATCCACGAGAAGATGGAGGCCGGCATCCAGCTGGTCGGCTCCGAAGTGAAGAGCCTACGCGGTGCCCATGTCGTGATCGCCGACGGCTGGGTCGAGGTCCGCAAGGGCCAGGCGTTCCTCCACGGCGTCACGATCAACGAGTACTCGGCGTCGAATCGGTGGAATCACGACATCGTGCGCGTCCGGAGGCTCCTGCTCCACAAGCACGAGATCGCGAAGCTCGAGACCAAGACCCAGATCAAGGGCTACACGCTGATCCCGCTCGCGCTGTACTTCAAGGGCCACCGCGTGAAGGTCGAGCTCGGCCTGGTCACGAACAAGAAGCAGCACGACAAGCGGGCGACGAAGAAGGAAGCCGACGACAAGCGCGAGATGGATCGCATGATCAAGCGCGCGCGGTAATCACTCGCGGTGATACGGCTGCGATCACATCGCGCCGCTTCGCGGCGCGGAGAGGCTCGCCGAAATATCGGCTCGCTTAGATGCATTCCGGACTCTCTATTCGCGGTGATAGGGCTCGCCGCGAATGATTTTTAGGCTGCGATAGATCTGCTCGAGCGCGAGGATTCGGACGAGGCGATGCGCGATCGTCATCCTTCCAAACGCCAAGAGCTTCTTCGCGCGCTTGCGCAAAGCATCGCTGTGGCCGTCGGCACCGCCGATTGCGAAAGCCACCGGTGCACCACCGCCATGCGACTGCTCCACTGAAATCAATTCGGCGAATTGCGTGCTCGAGATCATCTCTCCGCGCTCGTCGAACGCGTAGAGGTGGGCGTTCGCGGGAATCGCCGCGAGGAGCGCGGCGTCGTCCTTGACCTCCTGGACGACGAGCGTGCACATCGGCCGCAGGCGCTTCACGTACTCCTCGGCCGCGGCGACCAGGTACGGCTCCTTGAGCTTGCCGACCGCCGCCAGATAGAGCTTCACGACAGCTTCAGGACACGAGCGACGATTCGTACTGCTCGTCGAGCGGGATCCGGGCGTCGGGTGGCACGTCGATCGGAATCCGCGGCGCGTCGTTCCACAACCCTTCGAGGTCGTAGTGCTCGCGCGCGGAATGTAAGAACACGTGGACGACAAAGTCGCCGTAGTCGAGCAGCGCCCACTGGCCCGTCGAGCGCGCGGCCTCGGCACCGATCGGGCGCAGACCCTCGGCTTTGAGCCCGGCTTCGATGCCGTCGGCGATCGCATCGACCTGGCGGTCGGAGCGTCCGGACAACACGAGCTGGTAGTTGCAGAACGAGCACAGCTGACGCACGTCGAGCAGTACCGGCTCGAGGCCTTTTTTCTCGAGCCCGAGCTCGAGCGCGCGCAGGGCGTCGTCGAGCCCTTCTTGCGTGGGCATCGCGGCAGAAGGCGAGGGCTCGGCGGTTCGCCGGGTTCGTGCTTCAGGCGCGTTTGCGGTCGGTCGCTTCGGTGCGCTCTTGTTCTTGGTCATGCCTGGCTCGTCTGTCCCTTCTCCGCCTAGGAGCGGATCTGTCCCGTTCCGCGGACAACAAACTTCGTGGTGGTGAGGCCGTCGGCGCCCATCGGGCCGTAGGCGTGGAGGCGCGTCGTCGAGATCCCGATCTCGGCGCCGAGGCCGAGCTCGCCGCCATCGGCGAATCGGGTGGATGCGTTGACGAGCACGGTTGCCGAGTCGACGTCGCGCAAGAACTGCTCGGCGGCCGCGCGCTCGGTCGTCACGATCGCCTCGGTATGGTTCGAGCCGTAGCGCTCGATGTGAGCGACGGCACCCGGCAGATCGTCGACAATCTTCACGGCGAGGATCAGATCGAGGTACTCGGCTCCCCAGTCGGCCTCGCTGGCCGCGGTGATCGCGACGATCGCGCGTGCTTCGTCGTCGCCGCGAAGCTCGACCTCCGGCAGCGCCGCGACGAGGCGGGGCAGGAAGTCCTTGGCGATCGCGCGATCGACGAGCACGGTCTCCGCGGCGTTGCACACGCCGGGCCGCTGGACCTTCGCGTTGCGCACGATCGCGAGTGCGACTTCCGGATCGGCCGCCGCGTGGATGTAGACGTGGCAGACGCCCTTGTAGTGCTTGATCACCGGCACGCGCGCGTGCTCGGAGACATAGCGGATCAGGCCTTCGCCGCCGCGCGGGATGCACAGGTCGATCAGCTCGTCGAGCTTCACGAGGTCGGCGATCGCCTCGCGATCCGCGACCGGCACGAGCTGGACCGTTTCCGTCGGGAGCTCGGCCTTCGCGAGCCCGGCGTGGACCGCGCGGAGCAGCGCGCGATTGGTCTCCGCGGCTTCGCGTCCACCGCGCAGGATGCACGCGTTGCCCGCTTTCAAGCACAGCGCCGCGGCGTCGGTCGTGACGTTCGGCCGCGCCTCGTAGATCATCGCGATCACGCCGAGCGGGATGCGCACGCGCGACACTTGCAGCCCGTTCGGACGGACTTCAGTGCCTTCGACGCGGCCGAGCAGCGCCGGTTGCGCTGCGATCTCGCGGACCGCATTCGCGAGCGCAGTGACGCGCGCTTCGTCGAGCACGAGCCGATCGCGCATCGCGGGAGCGAGGTCGGGATGCGCAGCGAGGTCGCGCGCGTTCGCGGCGAGGATGTCGCTCGTTGCCGCGCCGATCGCATCGGCGATCGCCAGGTTCGCCCGGTTACGCTGATCTTCGGTGGCCCTCGCGACGATCCGTGACGCTGCGCGGGCGGCTTCGGCCACGCTCCGGATCAGGTTCTGTCTCTCCAGCGAGGAGGTCACTTGTGCTGCACGGGTTCCTACTCCCGAGCGTGGCCTCGAACCACCCCGTTTGCAAGCCCTATAGAATCCTCAACGCGAGGTACTCACAAAGTGATCGAATCCAAGGAGTACGACGAGTACTTCGTCCCCGGGTTATTCGAACCATGGGCGCGCGATCTGATTCGCCGCGCGCAGGTGTGGAAGGGCGATCGCGTCGTCGATCTCGCGTGCGGCACCGGCATCGTCGCGTGCCGGATCGCGGGCACCGGCGCCGCGGTGATCGGTGTCGATGCGTCGGCCGATCAACTCGCACGAGCGAAGCAGCGCGCGAGCGACGAAGCCGTGCCGGTCACGTGGCTGATGCGCGACTTCACCTCCACGACGTTGAAGTCGGCTAGCGCCGATCTCGTGACGTGCCAGCAAGGCCTCCAGTTCGCGACCGATCGCGCTGCCGTCGTGAGCGAGGCTCGGCGCTTGCTCGCGAGCGGCGGCCGCGCGGTGTTCTCGTGCTGGGCCGAGCTCGGACGTCAGGATGGCTTTCGCGAGGTCGAAGCGATCGCGACGAACTATTTCGGACCCGGCGAGAGCGCCGCTTCTTCGATGACCGAAGCCGAGCTGCGCGCGTTGTTCGCGAAGCACTTCATGGCCGTCCAGATCGAGACGACGAGTCGCCTCGTGCGCTTCCCCGATCCCGAACGCTTCGCGCACAGTCTCCTTGCTGCGAGGGCGGCAGATCGCGGTGCGACCGTGGATGACGCCGTGGTCAGCGAGGCCATCGGCGCGATCACACCGTTCGTGGTCGAGGACAAGCTCGAGCTTCAATCGGTCGCGATCAGCGCAGTGGGCCGCGTCTCGGCGAAGTGAGCGGAGCTACAGCACCACGAGGTCGTCGCGGTGGACGGCTTCCTCGGCGGACTTGACGCCGAGCTTCGTCGCGATCGCGGCGGACTGCATGCCCTTGATCGAGCGCAATTCCGCAGCGCCGTAGGCGACGAGGCCGCGCGCGATCTCTTTGCCGTCGTGCGCGATCGAGATCGTGTCGCCGGCCTCGAACTCGCCGGTGACGTCGGTGATGCCGGCAGGTAGGAGCGAGCGCTGTTGCTGGGTGACCGCGCGGGCGGCGCCGGCGTCGACGGCGATCGTGCCGGCGGGGCGCGCGCCGTACGCGATCCAGTGCTTGCGCGCGGACAGGTCGCGCTTGGCCGGCACGAACAGCGTGCCGACGTCGTCGCCGGCGAGCACGCGGACGAGCACGCTCGGCTCGCGGCCGGGCGCGATGATCGCGGGCACGCCCGTTCGCGTGACGATGCGCGCCGAGCCGACCTTGCTCGCCATGCCGCCGGAGCCGACGCCACTCGTCGAACCGCCGGCGACCGGTGCGGCTTCGCGCTCGATGTCGCGCACGATCGGCATCCGGACGCCGGCGGCGTCCCGGACACCTTCGACGTCGGTGAGGATGATCAGCGCGTCGGCGGAGACCAGGTTGCAGACGAGCGCGGCGAGCTGATCGTTGTCGCCGAACTTGATCTCCTCGGTCGCGACCGTGTCGTTTTCGTTGATGATCGGCACGCAGCCGTGATCGAGGAGCGCGCGCAGCGTGAGGCGCGCGGACAGAAACCGCCGGCGGTCGCCGAGGTCGTCGTGGGTCAGCAGCACCTGGCCGATCTCGACGCCGTGCGCGGTGAACGCGTGCTCCCAGTGCTGCATCAGGCGCGATTGGCCGACGGCGGCCGCGGCTTGGAGGCCAGGCAGCTCGGTCGGTCGTGCCGCGAGGCGAAGCCGGCCGATGCCGAGCGCGATCGCGCCCGACGACACGATCACGACCTCGACCCCGCGCTTGCGGAGCTCGACGACTTGGTCCGCGATCGTCGCGGGCCGGCTCGCCGGGGCTTCGGCGATCAGCCGACTGCCGCACTTGATCACGACGCGCTTCGCCTGAGCGAGCGCGGCTCTTTCAGTCATTGGCGGTCACGGGTCGACTTTCACGGACTGGCGCGCGCGCCAGCGGCGATCGAGCGCTTCGATCGCGCCGTCGAGGTACGGGTTGACCTCCGAGGACAGCTGCATCTCGACCGCGGTCACCGTGCGTGCGAGGAAGTTGGTCTTCTCGGCGAGCGCCGCTTCGATCGCCTGCTCGCTCTCGTCGATCTGCTTGGGCTCCGCGATCGTGTCGTTGTTCGCGAGCAACCGGCGCAGCGCGCCGCGCGACGCGAGGTCGGCGAGCTCGAGCGGCGCCTTCAGCGTCGCGCGCGCGGCCGACAGCACGCCGCGCCGGAACGGATGGAACGCGAGCGCGCCGGGCGTCTGCTCGATCGCCTTGACGATCTCCTCGCGCAACAACAGCGCGGTCGCACCATCGATCGCGAGCCCGGTGTGGAGCTTCGCGCAGTAGTGATCGAACAGCGTCATGCACATGAACGTCTTCGCGGCGGATCGCGCCCGATTGACCGTCGCGAGCGCGACCATCATCCGGCGCGCGGCGTTCGTGGCGATCCGCAGCGCGATGCCGCTCGTCGCCATGTCGAGGATCGACGGCGGCGGGGTCGTGCCGTGCGTGAGGTTCGCCGCGGCCTCGTCGGTCAGATCGACCTGGTGCGCCGCGGCGATCCGCTTGTAGCCACCGCCGACGATCCGATCGATCGCCCAGTTGTCGACGAACGGCAGCGGCACGGCTCCCGCGAGCGAGCCCATGATCGCGCGCGCGATGATCGTCCTGCGCTGGCCGGCCAGATAATCGCGGCGTGGAACGAGCGCGGTCACGGCTTCGCCGCCCCACTACCCGCCATCGTTTTCGGCTGCGGCGCGACCGGGGAGCCATCGGCGTTCTTCCTCAGCGGCGGCGCGATGCCCTGCAGCAAGAAATCGCGATCATCGACCTCGCGCAGCCGTTCCGGTGTCGCGACGACTTCTTCGCTCGCCGGCGCTGCGAGCTGGGCGGCCTTGCCGATCGCATCGACATCGCTCTGGACCGCGACCTGCATCGAGAATCGCCGGCCGTCGCGCGAGAACCCGACGGTGCCCGACAACTTCACGCTGAGCGGCACGCCCTTGTCGGCGTCGAGCACGACCTCGCCGGTGAGCGCTTCGATCGTACGGCCCTCGCGCCACTTGCGCTGGACGAGCGGCTCGGCGGCGGGCTTGCGCGGATCCGGTGCCGGCTTGATCTCGATCTTGCGTCCGGTGCGCCCCGCGATCTGGACGATGCCGCGATCGCTGAGCTCGACGCCCGGCGCGAGCAGGTCCCAGGTCGCCGCGACCGGATCGTAGAAGCTGTCCTCGATCTCCTGGGGCTCGAGCGGCGTCTCGGGCGCGCGGCCGTGCCAGCGCTGGTAACGCGGCCGTAGATAGAGCTGACCGCCTGTAAACATGACCTCGCGCCCGTAGTCGGCGGAGTTCGTGTAGGTGGCGTGGAACGCGCGCTTGTCGCCGGTCTCGATTGCCGTTTTGTCGTCGAGATCGGTGACCGGCTTGCCAGCTTCGCTCACGTGGGTCGCCATCACGATCGTGACCGTGTGCGGGCCGAGCGCGGCATCGAGCTGGTGGTGGGGAATCGCGAGCGCGGCCCCGAGCTCGTCGGGGTCCTTCGCCGCGCGGTCGACGTCGATCTTGACCGTCCCGGTGTTCGGCGCGACGACCAGGCCGCCGAGGTCCTTGTCGGGCACGCCTCGTGAACGGCCGCAACACGTGAGCAGCAAGGCGATCACGGTGGCGCGGTGCACGCGAAGGTCTTAGCTTTCTCGACGGCCGAGGTCAACCAAGCTACCGTTTCCTCGGGGCCCTGCCGATGTGGAACGACGAGCTTCTGGTCTTGACCCATGCGCCGGGCCTGGTGCTCGCGGTGGTGCTCGGCCTGTTGTGGGGCAGTTTCGCGAACGTATGCATCTATCGGTGGCCGCCGAGCGACGAGTTTCCGAGCGGCCGCTCCGTCGTCGCGCCGGGTTCGCATTGCTTCGCCTGCAAGGCACCGGTGCGCTGGTACGACAACGTCCCGATGGCGAGCTGGCTGTGGTTGCGCGGCCGGTGTCGCAACTGCAAGGCGCCGTTCTCCGCGCGCTATCTGATCGTCGAGGGCGCGACCGCGGCGCTGTTCGGTGTCGCGTGGTGGTTCACGCTCGGCAATGGGGGCCTGTTCGAGGCGCTCGACGTGCGCGCGTTGTGGTTCGTCGTCGACGCCGCGTTCGTGTGGGTGATGATCGTGATCTTCTTCATCGATCTCGATCACATGTTGATCCTCGACAAGCTGACGTATCCGGCCGCGATCTTGTTTTACGCGGTGACGTTTGCACTGCCGGGCTACCGCTGGTGGGACGGTCTGGTCGGCGCGGTCGTCGGTTATGGCGTGCCGTGGCTGATCGGCGAGCTCTGGATCCGCGTGCGCAAGATCGAAGGCATCGGCCTGGGCGACAGCACGATGCTGATGGTCGTCGGCGCGCTGCTCGGCTGGAAAGGCGTCGTCGCCGCCCTGTTCGGCGGCTCGGTGATCGGCACGGTCTTCACGCTGACCGCGATGGCGGCGGGCCGGCGTGCGGAACCTGAACAATCTGAGAATTCGGCCGATACCGAAGAACAAGCGGGCGAGCAAGATCGGGGCGCGCTCCAGACCGAAGTGCCGTTCGGACCATATTTGGCAATGGCGGCGCTATTCTATCTGTTCGCGGCCCCGTGGATCGACCTCCACTTCCGGCTATAGTTACGGTCGTGGGTGGCCAAGCGGCCGAGCAGATTATCGCCGGCGTCGTGCTCTCCGAGCGCCTCGCTGTCACGATGTATGGCGCGATTCACCGCGCCCAGTTCAACGGCCAGCGCAACCTGCGCGGCCTGATCGTCGATCCGAAGTTCCTGGAAGACACCGCGTTTCGCAACACGGTGATGGACACCGCACTGGTCGAGAGCGTCGCCGCGCTCGAGCACCCGCACGTCGTGCCCACGTTCACGGTCGAGTCGGGCGGACCCGATGTCGTCGTCGTCACCCGCGGTGTCGGCCGCTACGTCACGGTCCAAGATCTGATCACCGCGTCGCGGGCGCGCGCGAAGGGCGGCGGCAAGCTGTCGATTCCGGTCGCCGGGTTGATCGGCAAGTCGGTGATCGAGGCGCTCGCGGCCGCGCACCAAGCCGGCGTGATCCACGGTGCCGTGCACCCGCGCAGCGTGTTGATCGACGAGGACGGTGGCGTTCGTGTCGGCGACTTCGTGGTCGGCCGCGCGTTGACGACCGCGGTCGCGCAAGGCGCGGACTCGGCGCTGTGGCGCGGGCTCGCCGGCTACATCGCGCCCGAGCTCGTCGTCGGCGAAGAGCCCACGCCGGGTGCCGATGTTTACGCGGTCGGCGCGATGCTGTTCACGATGCTGTCGGGCGAGGTCCCGCCCGGCACGCTGCGCGTCACGCCTGCGGTCGAGCGCCTGGTCCAGCGTGCGCTCGATACCGATCCGAAGCGCCGCTACACGACCGCGACCGAGCTGCTCGAGAACTTGATCGAGGCGATGGAGGACGATCGCTGGGAGCTCGCCGACAAGACCGAGCTGATCCGCGAAGCCGGCCTGTCCGCGGCCGATCAAAATATCGACGACGCGACCGAGGACCTCCTCGCCTCGCTCGGTTCCTCGGCGATGCAAGTCACGCCGACGCGGCCGTCGATGGACCTCCGCGCGGAGCAATCGATCTCTCGCCAGAGCTACCCCGGGACCGGGAGTGAATCCCGGTCCCTCCATCTCGGGCCCGGCGTCCAGCAGACCGGCGGCCGGCTCGACGCGCTGCTCGCGGATCTCGGCGGCCCCGATCACACGAACGTCACGCAGATCGACGACGAGCCGTATCGCCGCGATCCGATCTCCGAGCTGATCGCGCTCGATCCGCGCAAGCGCGAAGCGATCGTGTCGAGCACGCGCGTGCCGTCGCTCGACGATCCGGACGACGCGACGCCGTTGCCGCCGCCGCAGTCGCACGCCGACTACGATACCGGCCGCCGCGGGAGCCGGCCCCAATCGTCGGGCGCGCGGGCGAGCTCCGCCGACGAATCCGCCGCGCTCGCCGCGATCGGTGATCTCGACGAAGGCGCGCGCCGGATGTCGGGCATCGGCGATCAAGCCGCGATCGCCGCGATGAAGCTCGAGGAGGCGGCAGCGCGCGCCGAACGCGCCGCGGTCAAGCTCGAGACCGGCGGCCAGAAGAAGGTCGAGGTTCGCCGCGCGCCGCCGATCGCAGATCCGCTGCCCGAGATCGATGCGCCGTCGATGCGGGTCAAGAGCCGGATGGGCGGCGTGCTCGGCGTCATCGTGATCCTGATCGCGATCGGCGCCGGCTACATGATCTACAAGCAGTTCACCAAGCAGGAAGATCTCGACGCGGCCGGCAAGCAGCAGAAGGAAGCCGACAAGGCCGAGCACGATCGCAAGGAGCGCGAGGCGGTCGAGGACCTTCCGGATCCCGGTTCGATCCGCGTGACGTCGAACCCGCCGCAAGCCGGCGTGTGGTTGAAGATCGGCCGCACGCCCGTCGATTCGATCCCGCTGTCGTCGGCGCAGATGCACGAGCTGCGGATCGAGGGCGTCGAGGGCTACGACCCGGTCGATACCCAGGTCGTCGCGTCGCACTGGACCGGCGAGAAGACCAAGAAGCGCGCGACGCTCAATGTCGTGTTGAAGCCCGCCGCGAAGGACAAGACCGGCAAGGCCGAGCCGGTCAAGTTGCCGGTGATGCCGCCCAAGCCGCCCGACGCGACCGGCTTCACCCCCGGCCGCGGCCCGATCCATGTCGAGTCGACGCCACCCGGTGCCGAGGTCTGGATGTTCATCGGCATGACGAACAACGTCGAGCTTGCCGGCATTCGCGCGGGCCTGCCGTACGAGCTGCGCGTGCTCGCGGATGGGTTCTTGCCGGGCTACATCTCGGTCACCGGCGACGAGTGGCGCGACGGCGGGGACTCGAACGTGCCGATCGATCGCGCGAAGAAGAAGGCGACGCTCGAGAAGAACGTCGACCTCGTCGCGGATCCGAACGCCGTCCCCAAAGACGAGAAAAAGGGCGAGCACAAGAAGAAGGGGAAGTGACGCAGGCGCGCACGCTCCACGTGCGGTGCTCGACCTGGGAACAGGTCGACGTGTTCACGACGCGCAAGCTGCGCAAGGGCAAGCTGCTGTCGATGAAGGTCCCGTTCGAGACCACGATCGGATCGCGGGTCACGCTCGGACTCGAGCTGCCGAACCAGCTCGTCGTCGCGATCGACGGCGTGGTCCAACGCGCGTCGCCGATCGCCGTCGAGCCCGGCAAGGTCGAGACCACGGCGCGAACGTGGATCGAGATCGAGCTCACGGGTCTGACCGACGACGTGATGGCGCGGATCCGCACGATGGCGAGCGAGGAGAGCGAGCAACACACGCCGCCGATCGGCGGGACGCCGATGGTGCGCCGCAAGACCGCGCCGGTCGTCGACGATCTGCCCGCCGACGAGAAAGCGTTGTTCCAGCACCTCTCGGGCGAGCTGCGCCGGCTCCGCTCGGCCGCGGTCCACGACGTCCTCGGCGTCGCGAACGATGCCGATGCCGCGCAGGTCCGCACGAGCTGGAAGAACCTCGTGCGCCGCCATCATCCGGATCTCGTCGCGCGCCGCAATGCGCCGGCGATCTCGCATCTCGCGGAGGAGCTGACGATCCTGTCGAACCGCGCGTACGATCGGTTGCGAGCGGCGCTCGTCGCCGAAGGCCGCGGCACGATCGTCGGGCCGACGCTGAGCTCGCCGGCGGGCTGGCTCGTCGGCTTCGACGACATCGCCTCGGGCGACGGCACGATCTCGCCGCGCGCGTCGCAGCCCAGGCTCCAGCACGTGCCGGACGCGACGCCGAAGCCGCGCACCTCGCCGACCCTGCCGCCCGCGCAGATCCACGGCGGTGAAGCGTTCGAGCAGCGCGCGCGCGTGATGCTTGGCCAGGGCCAGGCGCAGAACGCGCGAGAGGTGCTCGCCGCCGCACTCGTCGTCTATCCGCGCTCGAAGTCGTTGCGCTCGCTGTACTACGTCGCGACCGCGGTGGTCGCGCTGCAAGATGGCGAGGTCATGCTCGCGACGTCGCAGCTCGAGAACGCACTGGCGCATCACGAGAGCTGCGTCGAGGCCGCGATGCTGCTCGATCACGTCAAGAAGTTCGGCGCCGATCGCAACGAAGACCTCATGCGGATTTTCCTTTGAGCCGCGCGGTCGGCATCGATCTCGGCACGACGAACTCGGTGATCGCGCTGATCGACAAGGACGGCGCGCCGCGGATCCTGACGACCCAGGAGGGCTCCACGACCATGCCGTCGCTCGTGTGGTACTCGCCGCGCGGCCCGGTCGTCGGCGAGGCCGCGCGGGCCGGGCTCGATCACAGCCCCGATTGCACGATTTTCGGTGCGAAGCGGTTGCTCGGTCGCCGCTTCGATCATCCCGAGATCCGCCGCCTCGCTCGTACGCTGCCGTTCGAGCTGACCGAAGCGCCGAACGGGGACACGTGGGTCCAGCTCGCCGCCGGCCGTGCGATCGCACCCGAAGAGGTCTGCGGCCTGATCCTGCGCGAGCTCCGCCGCACCGCCGAAGCGTTCCTGCACGAGTCGGTGACGAGCGCCGTGATCACGATCCCCGCGTGGTACGACGCCGCGCAGCGCCAGGCGACGAAGGACGCGGCGCAGATCGCCGGCCTGACCGTGCTGCGCCTGCTCAGCGAGCCGACCGCGGCGGCCCTCGGTCACGGTGCGCACCGCGGCGCGGATCGCCGGTTCCTCGTGTGCGACCTCGGCGGCGGCACGTTCGATGTCGCGGTGGTCGACGTCGATGCAGGCGTGTTCGAGGTGCTCGCGACCACCGGTGATCCATTCCTCGGCGGCGACGATGTCGATCGCGCGATCATCGAGAACCTGGTGCGCGACGTTCGCCAGGCGCGCGGCATCGATATCACGAGCGATGCGATCGCGATCGAGCGGTTGCGGCTGGCGGCGCAGCGGACGAAGCACGAGCTCTCCGACGCCGCGACCGCGAAGCTCCAGATCAGCGAGCTCGCGCAGCTGCCGTCGGGCCGCGGCGTCGAATACAACCGGATCGTGCGGCGCGACGAGCTCGAGCTGTGGGCCTCTCCGCTCGTCCGCCGGATCGAGGCGCCGGTCGTCGAGGCGCTCGAGCGCGCCGGCCGCCGCCGCGAAGAGGTCGAAGAGGTCCTGCTCGTCGGCGGTTCGACCCGGATGCCGGCGGTGCGCAAGGAAATCGCGCGCGTGATGGGGCAGGAGCCGAGCGCGTTGCCGAACCCGGAGGAGGTCGTCGCGATCGGCGCAGCGCTCGAGGTCGCGCGGCTCGACGGCACGATCGAAGGCGTGCTGCTGATCGATGTCGCGGCGCGAGGACTGTCGATGTCGACGCTCGAGAGCGAGTGCGAGATGGTGATCGCGCAGAGCTCGATCGTGCCGACCCGCGAGCATCGCCTGCTCGCGACGCGCTCGGATAACCAGCCGCGGATCGAGTTCGACATGTGGGAAGGCGAATCGCCGGATCCGTCGGGCAACCGTCACCTCGGGCGCTACGCGGTCGTCGATCTGCCGCTCGCGCCGGCCGGCGACGTGCTGGTGCTCGTCGAGGTCACGCTCGATACCGACGGCGTCGTGCGGTTGTCCGCGTCCGAGCTGGTGTCGGGCGAGCGGCTGACGCTCGAGCAGATCTTCCACGCGGGGCTGACCCGCGCCGAGGTCTCGCGCCTCGCGAAGCAGGTCGCCGAGATCGACGCATGAGACTCGTGCTCGGGGTGCTCGCAGCCTGTGGGGCCTGTGGGGCCTGCGGGGCGACCGCGGCACCACCGGGACCGACCGCGCCGCCTCCGGTGAAAGAGCTCCAGCTCAACCAGCCGGGTGTGCTGATCAAGGTCGAGGACTCGACCGCCGCGGGCTACGTCACGATCGTCGACTTCTGGAGCGAGTCGTGTGGCGCGTGCGTCGAGGTCCACGCACGGGTCGCCGCCGGCATCGCCGATCAACCCAAGACGATCCTCCGCAAGGTCGACGTCGGCGACGGGTTCACCGCGGTCGCACACACCTACGAGATCGCCGCGCTGCCCCACTACAACGTCTACGACACCCAGCGCCGCCTGCGCTTCATCCTCGTCGGCAACGATTGCCTACGTGCGCCGGATCTCGCCAAGCAACTGCTGGCCGAGCAAAGCCCTTAGCCAGTCGGAGAGAGTAGACTCCGCGCGTGCGACACGCGGTAATCCTCGCGGGTGGAAGCGGCACGCGGCTGTGGCCCGCGAGCCGGCGCGCCCGTCCCAAGCAGCTGATCGCGCTCGCTGCGAGTGGCGATGCGCTCGTGACGACGGCGACCCGGATCGGCGGAAAGCTCGCGCCCGGGCGCGTGACGATCGTGACCGCGGCGTCGCAGGCCGCGGCGACGCGCGAGGTCGTGCCGGCGATTCCGTTGATCGAAGAGCCGTTCGGGCGCAACACCGCGGCTGCGATCGGCCTCGCCGCCGCGCGTCTCGTGCTCTCGGATCCCGATGCGGTGCTCGCGGTGATGCCCGCGGATCAACACGTCACGAACCCAGCGGGCCTCGTCCACGCGCTCGAAGTCGCGTTAACTGCCGCCGAGCGCACCGATGCCATCGCCACGATCGGCATCGCGCCGACCCGCGCCGAGACCGGGTTCGGCTACCTCGAGCTCGCCGGTCCGGCGGCGCTCGACACCGTGATGCCGGTGGTCCGGTTCGTCGAGAAGCCCGACCACGCGACCGCGGAGCGCTACGTCGCGTCGGGGCGCTACCTGTGGAACGCGGGCATCTTCTGCGCGCGCGCCGAGCGCCTGCTCGCCGAGCTCGCCGCGCACTTGCCGGCGACCGCCGAAGCGGTACGCGCGATCGCCGCCGATCCGGCGAGTGCAGCGGCGCGCTACGAGCCGCTCGCCGCGATCTCGATCGATCACGCGGTGATGGAGAAAGCTGGGAACGTGGTCACCGTCCCGGCGTCGGTCGGTTGGGACGACATCGGCTCGTGGGCCGCACTGCCCGCGGTCCGCGGTGCGGACGAAATGCTCAACACCCTCGCGGGTGATGTCGTCGTGCTCGACGGCACCGGCAACATCGTGATGACCGACGGTCCACTCGTTGCCGCGGTCGGCGTCTCGGATCTCGTGATCGTGAAGAGCGGCGACGCGATCCTCGTGATCCCGAAGGCGCGCGCGCAGGACGTTCGCCAGATCATCGACGCCCTCAAAACCCGTGGGCTCGACCGCTTTACGTGAGCGTGCGCTGACGCTCTCCTCGATCTGAAACGAAGCGTTGCGCCTGCGCGCGGACCTCGGTGCGGCGAGCCCTCACGCACGCCGGATCATGTGTATGTAGCAGAGGATCTGCGCTTACCCCACCGGCACCCCAGTTGCACTTAGGGCGACGCATGAAGATGACGAACGTTCTGTGTGCGTTGCTGCTCGCCCTGCCGGCGGCCGCGATCGCGGGTCCGAGCCCGACGACCACGCCGGCGCCGGCGCCGGCGAATCCCTCGTCGAAGCTTTCGGATCTCGACACGCAGATGGTCGCGCACCAGCACGCGGTCAACCAGACCGAGATCGCGATGGGCAAGCTCGCCCAAGCCAACGGCTCGGCCGCGGTGAAGAAGTACGGCGCGACGCTCGTGAAAGATCACACGAAGGGCGACAAGGACATCACCGCGCTCGCGAAGAAGAAGGGCGTCGCGACGATCCCGGCCGACATGGCGATGAGCGAGGCCGACAAGAAGGATCAGGCCGATATGACCTCGAAGCTGAAGGGTATGAAGGGCGCCGACTTCGATCGGATGTTCCTCGACATGATGTCGGCCGCGCACGATCGCGAGATCACCAAGATCGATGCCGACATCGCGGTCGTCACCGATGCGGATCTGAAGACGGCGCTCCAGAAGACCAAGCCGGTCCTCCAGTCGCACAGCGACACCGCGAAGTCGCTGCAGAAGACCCTGACCTCCAAGATGGAGATGAAGTGACATGTACAAGTTCCGCAGAACACTCGGCGCCTCGACGTTGACCCACGACCGCGTGGTCAATCTCAACGGTGACGATATCGGCCGGGTCGAGGAGCTCATGATCGACGTGATCACCGGCCGCGTCGCATACGCCGTGTTGTCGTTCGGCGGCATCCTCGGGTTTGGCGGCAAGCTCTTCGCGATGCCGTGGTCCGCGATCACCGTCGACGAGGCGCGCCAGCGGTTCCTCGTCAACGTGACGAAGGATCACCTCGAGCAGATGCCCGGATTCGACAAGGATCACTGGCCCGATCTGAGCGACCTCGACTACGCGAACGGCGTTTATCGCCAATGGGGCGTCACCCCCTACTGGGCGTAACGAGCTTGCAAGCCGCGCGCACCTGACCCTGTGCTACGACTCGCGGCGTGAACCCACGCGTCTTCCGCGAGTACGATATCCGTGGCGTCGCCGACCGCGATCTCGACGATCGCATGGTCCACGCGCTCGGCATGGCGATCGGGTCCTACGTGCCCGGCAAGACCGTGATCGTCGGCCGCGATTGCCGGCTGACCTCGCCGCGCTTGTTCTCGACGTTGACCGACGGCATTCGCGTCCACGCCGAGGTCATCGATATCGGCGTCGTGCCGACCCCGGTCGTGTACTTCGCCGCGCATCACCTCGAGCCCGCCGCGGCCGTGATGATCACGGGCAGCCACAACCCGGCCGAGGACAACGGGTTCAAGATCATGCTCGGCGGGGACACGATCCACGGCGCAAAGATCGCCGAGCTTCGCGATCGCGTGGCCGAGCTGATCACGGTCGACGCGCCGCACCCGCAGCACGCGATGCACTCGCGCGACGTGATCGGCACGTACGTCGACTTCGCGACGGGCTCGTTGAAGCTCGGCACCCGCAAGCTCAAGGTCGTCGTCGACGCCGGCAACGGCGCGGGTGGCCCGACCGCGATGGCGCTCTACAAGAAGCTGGGCTTCGATGTCGTGCCTCTGTACTGCGATCTCGACGGCCGGTTCCCGCATCACCACCCCGATCCGACCCAACCCGAGAACGTCGCGGATCTGATCGAGACCGTGAAGCGCGAGGGTGCCGAGCTCGGCCTCGCACTCGATGGAGATGCAGATCGCCTCGGCGCGGTCGACGCGACCGGCCGGATCCTGTGGGGCGATCAGCTGATGATCCTGCTCGGTCAAGCCGTACTCGAAGAAGTCCCGGGCGCGGGATTCGTCGGCGAGGTCAAGTGCAGCCAGGCGATGTACGACGAGCTCGCGAAGGCAGGCGGCCATTGCGAGATGTGGAAGGTCGGTCACTCGCTGATCAAGGCGCGGATGAAAGAGACCGGCGCCCAGCTCGCCGGCGAGATGAGCGGCCATCTGTTCTTCGCGCATCGCTGGCTCGGCTTCGACGATGGCATCTACGCCGGTGCGCGCCTGGTCGAGCTCCTGACCCGCGGGACGCAGACGCTCGCCGAGCGCGCCGCCGAGCTGCCGGTGATGATCAACACGCCGGAGATCCGGATCGACTGCCCCGACGATCAGAAGACCCGCGTCGTCGCCGCGGTCACCGCCGCGATGCGCGCGAATCCCGACGTCCGCGAGGTCATCGACATCGACGGCGTCCGCGCGAAGCTGGACGGAGGCTGGGGCCTCGTCCGCGCGTCGAACACCCAACCGGCGCTCGTCATGCGCTGCGAGGCAACCACCGAAGCGCGCCTCGCGGAGATCAAGGCGCTGATCGAAACCTCGATCAGCGCCGCGCGGGCTACGTAGCCCGCGCCGGATTACATCTGGCCGGCGACGGTGAACGTGGCCTTCTCGGCCGCGACCTTGATGCCGAGCGACAGCGCCATCTTGCCGTCGATCGTCACGTCGGGGGCGAGGAGGCTCATGATGAGGCTGTTCGACTTCACTTCGTCGACGCTCACCATGCAGTCGGCCGGGGCCGTATCGAACAGGCCGATGATCGTCTTGCCCGTCGAGCCATCCGCGCAGCCGCAGCCCGGAGGCGCGGTGAGCATCGTGCAGTCGCGCGCGATCGTCGGCGTGAGCTGATTCACGACCGCCGGGATGATGTTGTTGTTGATGTCGTCCTGCGTGATCGCGCCGGCGAGCACCACGCCACCGCTGACGGTCGAGCCCGACACGGTGCCGAGGTTCGCATCGGTCATGCCGGTCGCCTTCGCGCGCGCGCCGAGCAGGTTGAGCGGAATCGGCATCGTGCCGCCGATCGCGATCTGGATCGACAGATCGCCGGGGCCGCCGGTGAACGTGCCGCCGACGATCTTGCCGGCGAGCGCGATGTCCTGGTTCGTCGCGGCGGTGAACGTGCCGCCGGTCGGATTGAGCTGGTGACCGCAACCCGTGCACACGGCCGGCTTCGCGGTCGTGCAGGTCACGTCCTCGCCCGTCATGCAGGCGACCGGCTGCGGATCCGAGCCGATGTAGACCGACAGACCGGTCGCGGCGCTGCTCATGAACGTCATGTCCGCGGTCTGGACATCGACGAGCAGGTTGATGCTGCCCTTCAACACGGCGGTGTCGATCGTCGCCTGGATGTCGAAGCCCATGCCGGCGAGGGTGCCGAGCACCATGCCGAGCTGGTTATCCGGCGTGCCGTCGCCGTTGAGGTCGAGCCCGTATTCACGGGACTGGTTGTTGTTGGTGGGAACCAACGCCTTGTTGACCACGTAGTGGTGGTGCGCACCCTCCGGCGTGATCGTCGAATCGCCACCTCCGCAGGCTGCGAGCGACAACGAGGCGAGAGCGCCGGCGAACAAAACTGGACGGAAAAAGGCCATTGGAATCCCCTATTCGTGTGTCGGTGTTCTAACGCAGATCACCGACGGAGCACAATAAGCGGACTCGCTCACCAGCGCCGTGATCTCGGCCATACTCCGCCGGGATGCGTAAAGGTGTGATAGGGGCGCTTGCCCTGTCGTCGTCGCGGCTGCGGTATTTTTCTGGTGGTACCGCTCGGGATCACGGGCCGCACAGCTGACGACTGCGCACCAAACGGACACCGCCAAACCGCCCCCGAAGCGCGAGGGCAACCGCGACAACGAGGTTGCGGGTCCGGTCCTCGTCGATGACGATCCGCGGGGCTCGCTGCAGCTCGAGGGCCAGGTCATCGACGCCGAAGATCATCCAGTTGCGGGTGCCACGATCGTGTTGTCGTCACACCCGCAACGCACCGCGAAGAGCGCCGCCGACGGTGGCTTCGCGTTCGACAACCTCGTCGCGCGCCCGTACACGCTGGTCGCGCGCTCCTCCAAAGGCGTTGCGGGTCCGGTCGCGGCACGGCTCACTGCGAAGAGCGATCGGTCGTGTTGCGGTTGCGCGCCGCGGCGAAGCTGACGGTGACGGTGGCCACGAGCGATGGCAAACCGCTCGACGGTGCGACGGTCGATCTGCGTGGCGCGGATCACCAGACCCAGGAGACCAAGGCGGGGACGGCGGTGTTCACCGCGGTCGTCCCCGGTGGCTATCAGATCGCCGCGTGGGCACCCGGGCTCGCGCACTCGACGACCTAGATCTCGGTCGGCGCGGGCGAAGCGAGCGCACGGCTCGTGCTCGTCCAGGGCGCGCAGGTCTCCGGCATTGTCGTCGACGATCACGGCAAGAGGATCGCGGGCGCGCGCGTCACCTATCACGGCAGCTCGGATTGGTCGCAGCAAGGCGATCCGCGCTACGACGCGATCACGACCGGCGCGGATGGCGCGTTCGTGATCGCCGCGGTGAGCCGGAAGTGCAGGGCATGGCGGCGATGAAGTACATCGAGAAGCACAGCGACACGCTCCCGGCGTTCTGCCAGAGCGTGACCGTCGCGGCGGCGCCGGTGGAGCAACAGGTCTCGGTGCCGGTCGACTACCGCCGAACCTCGGCGATGGATCGGGCAGCGGCAGCGCAGCGCACTAGACTCACTGGGCCGGCGGCTGGCGCTCGGGAACGTTCGCGAACCGGACCTTCGCGTCCTTCGTCACGGCGTGCGCCTTGGTCCAGCCGCCGTTGACCTCGAGCACGAACTGCGACGGCTCGCCGACGCTGCGCAGGGTCTCGGTCTTGGGCTCGGCGTTCTCGACGATGCCGGCGATCGCCATCGACTTGCGGATGAAGATCATGTCCAGCGGGATGAGCGTGTTGCGCATCCAGAACGTCCAGTCCTTGATCTCGGGCAGCAGAAACAGCATCCCGGAATCGAGCGGCACGTGCTGGCGGTACATCAGGCCGCGCTCGATCTTCGCCTCGGTCGAGACCACCTCGACATCGACGGCGACCTCACCGGCAGGCGTCGTGATGAACACCTTCGGGAGGTTCGCAGCCGGCGGCGCAGGCGCAGGTGTGGGCGTCGGTGAATCCGAGCCGGGTCTTTCGTCGGGCTTCGCGGGGTGCTCGCAGCTCGCGATCAGGAGCACCGTCAACAACAGGGTCGCGCGCACCGCCGCACGCTACCATGAGGTGTGGTGAAGGCAGTCCTCACGCGCGTCCCGGTCGAGGCGTACGCGATCGCGCTCGCGCCGCTCGGGATCGAGGTCGTGGCGATGGAGGTCACGCGTCAGGTAGCGACCGCCGATGACGCGCAAGCATTGTTGGTCGCGTGTCGGACCGGATCTTATGGCGCGACTGTCATCGCGAGTCAGGTCGCCGCACGCTATCTGCGGTTCGCGATCCATCACGCCGCCGCGCGCGACATGCTCGGTCCGATCTGGGCCGTCGGCGAGGCAACGAAGCGCGAGCTCGAGCTCGATCCCGAGCTCCAGGCGCACCATCCCGAGGGCGTGACCACTGCCGCCGAGCTCGCACACGCGATGGTCGCCGCGGGATCGTATGCGGGCGTGCGGGTGCTGGTGCCGCGCGCCGAAGAAGGCCGCACCGAAGCGATCGAGATCCTGCGTGCGGCGGGCGCCGAGGTCGTCGACGTCGTCGCGTATCGCACGACCCCGCTCGAGCGCGACGATCTCGAGGTCGTCGCCGGGCGGGTGTTGCTCGCCACCGGCGGCGCCGCCGTGTGCTGTGCGTTCGCGCCGTCGCAGGTCGCCGCGTTGATCGGTATCGTCGGCCCGCTCGCCGCGGTTCGCACCCAGTTCGTCGCGATCGGCGAGACCACCGCCGCCGCGCTGCGTGCCGCCGGGGTCGAACCGCTCGTCTCGGCGATGCCGACGCCGGAGGGTCTCGCGCAGGCGATCGCGCTACACTCGCGCCCAGCATGAACTTCCCCGACTACCGGCCGCGCCGGATGCGGCGCACCGAGAACCTCCGGCGCATGGTCCGCGAGACCCGGCTCTCGCCCGATGACTTCATCTATCCGTTGTTCGTCGTGCCCGGCTCCGGCGTCGAGAAGCCGATCAGCTCGCTCCCCGGGCAGTTCAACTTCTCGGTCGACAAGGCCGTCGAGGCCGCAGCGCAGGCCGCCGACCTCGGCATCCCGGGCGTGATCCTGTTCGGGATCCCCGAACGCAAGGACTCGGTCGGCTCGGAGGCGTGGAAGGACAGTGGCGTCGTCCAAAAAGCCGCGCGCGCGATCAAGAAGCAGAACCCCGACCTGATCGTCATGGCCGATGCGTGCTTCTGCGAGTACACCGACCACGGTCACTGCGGCGTGCTCACCGACGGTCACCTCGACAACGACGCGTCGCTCGAGAACCTCGCGCGCACGGTCGTGTCCTACGCGAAGGCGGGCGTCGATGTCGTCGCGCCGTCGGGCATGCTCGACGGCTTCGTCGGCGCCTGCCGCGAGAGCCTCGACGAAGAGAGCTTCTACGACGTGGCGATCATGGCGTACTCCGCGAAGTACGCGTCGGCGTACTACGGGCCGTTCCGCGAGGCCGTGGATTCGGCGCCGACCTCCGGCGATCGCCGCGGCCACCAGATGGATCCCGCGAACGTCGCCGAGGCGATCCGCGAGGTCTCCATGGACGTGGCCGAGGGGGCCGACATCGTGATGATCAAGCCCGCGCTCGCCTACCTCGACGTGATCCGCGCCGTCTCCGACGAGATCAACATGCCGATCGCCGCGTACGCGGTGAGTGGCGAGTACGCGATGATCGAGGCCGCTGCCGAGCGGGGCTGGATCGACAAGGAGCGGGTGGTGATCGAGACCCTGACCGGCATGCGCCGCGCCGGCGCCGACACGATCATCAGCTATCACGCGCCCTACGCGTGCAAGCTCCTCAACAAGCGGGCGCGTTGAGCGGGTCTACGTGAGACCGCTCGCATACAAGTTCGTCGAGCTCTCGGTCGTCACGGACGAGACGATCGAAGAGGTCGTCAACCTGTGGGTCGGCAAGGGTTGGGTGTTCGATGGCATCCGGTTCGTGACGAGCGACGCATCGCGCCGCCCACAGATGGCGTTCGTGTCGTTCACGCGTGAGGGTCAGCACGAGTCGGAGCCGAGCGGACCTCGCCCGCCTCCGCGGCTCGTCAAAACAGACGACGACCGGTGATCTACGATACGCTGGTGTGGTGAAGCATCTGTGGGGTGCACTGGCGGGTCTAGCCGTGCTCGTGGGCAGCGTTCGAATCACCGCTGCAGATCCAGATCCGGGTGACGCCGCGCGCGAGCAGGGCGAGCAGCTCGCGAAGGCCGGCCGGTTCAGCGAGGCGATCGCGGCGTTCAAGGATGCGAACGCGAAGAAGCCGCGCGCGTCGAGCTTCTGCCTGATCGGCCTCGCGTACACGCGGATCGAGCGGTGGCCGCAGGCCGAGATCATGATCGATCGCTGCAAGCACAATGCGAGCGCGGCGGATCCGACGCCGGACTGGTTGCCGGCACTCGAGCAGGAGCTCGCGAAGCGGCTCGCGAGTGTCGGCGTCGCACCGGTGACGATCGTGGTCGAGCCCGCGACCGCGAAGGCGGCGGTCACGGTGTCGAGCTTCGCGGCCGACGAGGCGTTCGAGCCGCGTACGATCCATCTGCCGGCCGGCTCGCACGTGATCACGGTGACGGCGCCCGGGTTCGAGCGCGCGCAGACGACGGTCGAAGTGACCGGTAGCGCGAACCAGGTCGTGACGGTCACGCTGCATCCGCCGGCCAGCGCGAAGCCGAACGACACCGTCGCGGTCCTCCCGCGACAAGCGCCGCCGCCGACCACAACGTCGCCGTTACCGACCGTGGTGATGGCGACCGGCGGCACGCTGATCGCGGCCGGCATCGTCTATCACGTGACCGCGTTTCGAACGGCCGCAACGAACCTCGCCGATGCGACCGACGCGACGCCAGATCCGCATCTCTACGATCAGTGGTCGCACCGCTTCGACGTCCGCCGCGACTGGTTGATCGGCATCTACGCGGCGGGCGTGATCACGACCGGCGTCGGGCTGT
The DNA here is from genome assembly GCA_040004535.1 of Deltaproteobacteria bacterium. Taxonomy (GTDB): domain Bacteria; phylum Myxococcota_A; class Polyangia; order Haliangiales; family Haliangiaceae; genus JABFXX01. Next base: position 9,936 of record JBDUAS010000015.1, on the reverse strand, counting down.
ACCTGCACTTCAGTGCGAAGCAGACGGAGTCACTGCCCCAGGTCTCGGTCGTTCCGCTCGACGGCGGTGGAATGGTGAGCGTCGGATGGCGATGAAGTGGGTTGTCGCATGCGTGCTGGTGCTCGCCGGCTGCTTCATCAAGCCGAACAAGGTCGGCGCGGGCGACGGCGGCGGTGGCGACGACGGCAGTGGCGTCCACGACGCGGCACCGCACGACACCGCCATGAATCCCGACTTCACGGTGCGCCTCGCTGCGAAGGCGTACTGGAACCTCGAAGCCGGGACGGGCACGCCGATGATGGACCACGAGACGTTCGCGCTTCCCTCCGCGAACGTGGTCGCCGGCGAGCTCCTGATCATCATCGGCAGCGTCGACAACCAGCCGGTGATCACCGGGCCAGCGGGCTTCACGCTGCTGACCAAGACTCCGTACGGCGACGGTGAGACCCAGACGTACGTCGCCTACTGGAAGATCGCGACCACGAACGAGCCGGAGTACTACATCGGCAAATATCCGAACAACAACACGACGGGTGCGTCGAGCGCCGCGGGGACGTACGTGTTGCTCGCGGTCGGCCTCGCGCGGGATACACCGGTCATCGCGACCCAGAGTGAAGTCTGCGCGCCGAACTGCACCTACAGCCTGGTGATGCCGACGCCGTCGCAAGGCGTCGCTACGACCGGCGACAACAGCATCGTGATCTACGCCGCAGGTGGCAACTGGTTATCCACGGACGGTCTGGAGGTCTACGCCATGCCGACCGGCTTCGCGCAAATCGCGGCCTTCGGTGACTACGGCTATGCCAGGTTCGATTGGACCGACATCATGGTCGGCTGGCAGCTCGTTCCAACGGCGCGTCCCGCGGTCCCGGTGTCGGGCACGATCACGTGCGATCAGGGCGGCCACATGTCGATGGGCTCGCCCTGGACCGTCGAGATCGCGGTCGCGCCGCAGTGATTTACGATACGCTGGTCTGGTGAAGCATCTGTGGGTGCACTGGCTGGTCTAGCCGTGCTCGTGGGCAGCGTTCGAATCGCCGCTGCAGATCCAGATCCGGGTGACGCGGCGCGCGAGCAGGCGAGCAGCTCGCAAAGGCGGGCCGGTTCAGCGAGGCGATCGCTGCGTTCAAGGGTGAGCGTCGGATGGCGATGACTCGCAACCTCGTCTGCTTCGCACTCCTCGCCGGCTGCTTCATCAAGCCGAACAAGGTCGATCCGGGCGGCGGTGGCGACGATGACGGCGGCAACCACGTGTTTCACGACGCACGCATCGATACGTTGCCGCCGGACCCGCTGTTCGTGCCTCGAGTGATCGTCAACGCTAACTACAGCGACACGCAAGCGACGTCGATGAACACGTACGGCCACTACTACCTCGCGGTCCCGCCAGGTTCGATCCACGAGGGCGACCTGCTCGTGATCATCGGCAACGCCGACAACAATCCGACGTGGAGCCTGCCCGATGCGAGCTGGCAACAGCAGCGCAGCGTCTTCTACGGAAACGATGGCCAGACATTCGTGGTGTTCACCAAGGTCGCGACCGGTGTAGAGCCCGATCACTACGGAGGATCGCTCGCGAACATCTCGAGTGGTGCGTTCACGGTCTCGCTGCTCGCGATCCCGAAGACGGGGAATTTCACGGTGCAGCATCGCACCGCGGCCGCGTGCGGCTCCGGCGGCGGTTGCGGCGAGAACCCGGTGCACCACATCGCCGACCCCGTCACCACGGTCGTCGCGAACACGATGGTGATCTTCGCGGGCGGCGCCGACTGGCTCGCTCAAACCGACACGTTCTCGACCACTCCACCCGATGCCTTCGCGAAGATCGCTTCGTTCGGCGATCGGGACAACCAGGACTTCTGGTGGGTGACTCAGCAGATCGCCTACAAGATCTACGACATCCCGCAAACCACGCCGCAACTGATGGCGTCGACGTCGGCGGGCAGCACCAACGGCCAGTTCTGGGCGCTGACGATCGCGATCGAGCCGGCGCCTTAGCCGGTCTGGGTCGCGCGGAACGCGGCGAGCACGCGCTGCGAGCGCTGCGCGACCTGGGCGCGCAGCTCGTGATAGCGCGGCTGCTTCGAGACCTTGAGGAACAGCGGGCAGTGATCCAGCCACACCCGATCCATCAGGCCGCGTGAGGTCGCCACGCTCAAGGTATCGAGCGCGACGTCGAACCGATCGAACATCAACGCACCTTCGGTCAGGAGCTGGAGCCCCATGAGTTGCTGGCGCTGCGGCTGATCGACGCCGGAGAACATCGCCAGGAACTTCTGCCACGCGCCCGCGTGGACGGTGCCGGTGACCGCGAGCTGGGTCATGAACTCGGCGATCTTCGACGCGCCTCCGCCCATGTTCGGCGCGAACACCGCGGCGGATTCGAGCATGTCGGTGCCGCGGCCGCGCCACGCGGCGAGGCGCGCGCGGAGCACGTGACCGAGCTGGATCATCGCGGGATCCGGATCGGCGAGCAGGCCGCGCACGCGCGCATCCGCGCTGTCCCACTCCCCGCTCAAGCCCTCGAGTCGCGCGAGGTCGCTCGCGATGATCTGCGCGCGCCCGGGGTCGAGTCCCATCGCGGTCTCGAAGTGATGGCGCGCGGTGACCAGCCCTTCGATCTCGACGACGATCCGGCCCGCGAGCTCTTGCGCGTGCGCCGACATCGGCGCTCGGACCAGTGCGATACCGAGGTTGTGCGCGCCGCGCTCGGGGTCGCCTTGATTCGTCCAGTAGCTCGCGGCCGCGAGATACGCCTCGCCATGGCCATACGGCAACGCACGGTCGAGCGCCTTGCGCGCGCGGTTCGCCGCATCGGGGACCGAGCTCATCACCCACGCCATCACCGACGCGAAGGCGTACGCGCCGAGGATCGGCGCCGACGTCGGTGCGTACTCGACCGCCTTCTCGAGTTGCTCGGCCGCGCGGATCACGTGGGCGCCCCAGAAGTGGCGCATCTCGGCCCGCGCACGCAGGTAGTGCTCGACCGCGCGAGGATCCGTCGGCCGCGTCGCCTCGGCCGCACGCGTCGACAGCGCTCGCGCGATGCCGCGCGCGAGCTGCTCGGCCTGCGCGAGGATCTCGGCCTCGGGAACCTCGGTCTTGTGCGCCCAGATCTGAAAGCCGTCCGCGACGTTGATCAACCGTGCGGCGATCCGCAGCCCGTTCGGCGTGCGGCGCAGCGTCGAGACGACCACGTGATCGACCGCGAGGTCGCGGCCGACCGCGCGCGGATCGGTCGCCGCCGTCATTTCGATATGACCTGCGGGGCGGACGCGCAAGCCCGGCGTCGTCGATAACGTGTCGGTGAGATCCTCGCGCATGCCCTCGGCGAGATATTGATCGGCGGGCGCGCACTGGGTCGGCAGCACACCGAGCGACGTCGGCGCGGCCGCGGTCGTGAACGGTGGCAGCGTCGGCTCGCGGCCACGAAACGCTTGCGACGGCACCACCGGCGGCTTCGAGGGTGTGCGCGCACGCGTCGGCCGCGTGAGGTACCCGCTCGCGATCGCGGCGCCGACCTCCGCCGCGCTCGTCGGCCTCTGCTCGGGATCGAGCGCGAGGCACGCCGCGATCACGTCGCCGAACGCGGGAGGGATGTCAGTCGTCCGGGTGTCGAGCACCCGGGGCTCGCTCGTTGCCTGCGCGACCGCGACCGCGATCGCGTTATCGCCGGGCCACGGCCGTTCGCCGCTCGCGAGCTCGAACAGCATCACGCCGAGCGAGAACAGATCCGAGCGCGAGTCGACCTCGTTGCCCGCGAGCTGCTCGGGCGACATGTAGCGCGGGGTACCGATCACCGCGCCGACCTGGGTCACGCCGACATCCTCGTTCGTGCGCGCGATGCCGAAGTCGGTGATCACGGCGCGGCCGGTACCGGCCTCGAGCAGGATGTTGTCGGGCTTGAGATCGCGGTGGACGACGCCGGTCGCGTGCGCCGCCGCGAGGCCGGCGCAGATCTGCTCGGCGATCGCCTTGAGCTGCGTCCACGGCAGCGCTGTGCCGCCCGTCTTCAGCGACTCGCCGGCGACGAGCTCCATGGTCAGGAACTTCTCGCCGTGGTGCTCGCCGATGTCGAACATCCGCGCGACGTTGCGATGCTGGATCCGGCGGGTCAGCTTGACCTCGCGGCGGAACCGTTCGATCGCGTCCTCGGACAGGCCGGGGCGCAGCACCTTCAGGGCGACGCGCTCGTCGAGCTCGATGTCGACCGCTTCGTACACCCGGCCCATGCCGCCACCGCCGAGCCACCGCATGATCCGGTAGCGGCCAGCCACGAGCTCGGTGCCATCCGGCAACGCGGAGCCAGCCAGGGTCGCGGTGCCGGCCAGCGTGTCGTCGGTCCCGCCTGCGGCCATTCGCCTCTAGTTTACTCGAAGAAAAAAACCTTGCGACATTGCGTGCCGCTCGGGGTCTTCCGACAATGATGGGGTTGCGTCGAATCGTCTGGGTCATCGCAGCAGGGGCCATCGGTGCCGGCTGCATCAAGCCCCCACCGCCACCACCTACACTCGGCTACGGGGCGCCTTATCGCGGCACCGGAGAGGGCCTCTACGTCAAGGACAGCCGGTCCGACTGGGACATCACCGAGGGGCATCACAAGATCAGCTCCGAGCAGGCGCTCGAAGCGGCCGGTGACGCCGAGTACGAGGCGCGCCGCCAGATCGCGAAGGACTACAACGTCAAGCTCTACCGCGAGGGCATGGCGCACCGCGATCGCGGAAATCTGATGATCGAGGCCGGCGGTGTCGCGGCGATCGCGGGCGCGATCATCGGCCTCGTGATCGCACCGCGACTCGCGACCGAGACGATCACGCCGGCGACCGCGGGGATGCCGGAGTCGCGCACGTACACCGCCGGCGCCGCGGCGACCGCGACGGTGAACCTCGGCTTCGCGCTGTTCTCGCTCGGCGTCGTCGGCGTCGGTTACGGCTACTACGGTGGCAGCCGGCCGCCGCCGTACTACGCGTGGCACACGCCGGATCCGCTGAACCGTCCCGCGTACGTGCGCCAGCAGTCGGAGCCGTACAACGAGAAGATCGGCGCGCCGTCGATCCCCGACGAGGATGGCCAGCAGAAACCGTCGGGTCCGCCCGGTCAGGTGCCGCGGATGCGTCCACCCGCGCACATCCCGGCAATGCGCGGAGGTCGCCCGTGAAGGTCGGCATGAAGATCGTGCCCGCATTCCTGCTGATCGCCGGCTGCTTTCCGTGGTCGACGATGGCGACCGATCGTCCCGATCCGGTGCTGCGCAAGCTCGCCGACGCGAAGGTCCTCGACATGAAGGTCAACTTGCACAAGCAGCCGGGCCTGTGCCCGGGCCACCCCGGCAAGCTGTACGTCAACGCGACCGTGCAGTGGCCGAGCATGCAGCCGGTGCTGCGCGCGCTCGGCCGCGATGTCGACTCGTTCGATCCGGCGAAGTTCTCGATCACGGGCCCTTTGATCCGCGGCGACGCGGACGCAAATCTATTTCCGTCCGACGATGTCCAGGCGTCCGATGACACCGGGTTCGAGACCAAGGTCGTCTACACGCTCGATCCGCGGTGGACGTTCCACGAGGTGTTCAAGCCCGAGTACAGCTGCTTCACCGGTTGGTTCACGCCCGGCGACAACGGTCCCGGCGGCAACGGCGGCTTCACCGGCAACAGCGGCGGCCAGGGCGAGAATGGCGAGCACGGCTCGAACGGCGGACCCGGTGGGCGCGGCGGCAGCGGCGGCCACATCACGGCCTACGTCACGATCGTGTCGACGAAGTTCTATCCGAGGCTGCTCGCGGTGATCTCGAATGGCACGTTCTTCCTCGCGCCCGCGGATCGCGAGCTCACGTTCGCCGCGGTCGGTGGCGCGGGCGGTAGCGGCGGCGACGGCGGCGCCGGCGGCAACGGTGGCGACCAGAAGACCGAGAGTCAGGACGAGTACGACGACAACAACGACAAGCACACGGTCTCGGTCGGGAAGGGCCGCGCCGGCAGCGGCGGCAACGGCGGCATGGGTGGCTACGGCGGCGACGGTGGCAATGGCGGCACCGTCGACGTGATCTACGACAACGCGTTCCCCGAGCTCCGCGGGCTGATCGCGACGGATGTCGCGGGCGGCGAAGGCGGACCCGGCGGCAACGCGGGAGGCGGCGGCGCGGCCGGCGGCTCGACCGCCGATCGCAACAAGCAGACCGGGCAAGAGGGCCAGGGCGGGCAGGGCGGTCCATCGGGCCGGCCCGGTGGACCGGGTCGCGCGAGCGTGCACGGCGGCGCCGTCACGAGCCAGTTCCGCAACATCCACGGGATCCAGATCGGTGGGAGGCACTGATGCGCGTCTGGCTGGTAACGGCGCTGCTACTCGGCGCGTGCACGATCAAAGAGCGCGATCAGAAGGGTCCAGAGATCCACATCGAGATGGACCAGCGCTTCATCCAGGTCGGCGATCAGAACCCCGGCGCGAATTTCATGCTCGATACCGATCCGAGCTATTCGATCGACATCACGATCACCACGATCGACGGTCAAGAAGACGATTCGACGACGTTGTCGTACTCGCCGGTCGCCAGCATCGACCCGGTGTTCACGGTGCCCACCATCACCGTGCCGAACGTCGCGTTCACGACGGGCGGCTCGTCGCAGGACGTGACGTACAAGTCGAGCTCGCCGCTCGCGATCCCCGCGAGCGCGAAGGGGCAGACGATGACGATCCACGTCGACGGCAAGGACAGCAACGGGCTCGCCTCGAACACCATCGACTTCACCGCCAAGCTCGAATAATCAATCTTCGTACGCGTACAGCTTGTGGTGCGGCTGGTTGTTCAGCCATCGCGGATCGTCGTCGGAGATCGCGCCCGCGTTGATCTGTGCGCGCAGCTCGCGCTGGCGATCCGACAGCGCCTTGATCGCGGTCATGAACCGGTCCGCGCACTTCTTGTAGAGCGTCGGCCGCGGCTTCTCTGCCGCCAGATCGCTGTAATCGACCGGCTTGCCGAACACGATGATCACCGCGTGATCGCGGCGCGCGAGCTTCGAGAAGTTCTGCGCGATATCCATCGCGATGTTGTTGCCGAGCCCGAGGATGAACGTCGGGATCACCATCGGCTTACCGACGAGCGCGAGCTTGCCGACGCCGGGCTGCGCGGGCAGGAACTGATACGGATCCGGACCCTTGCCGCGCGTGCCCTCGGGGTGCATGCCGACGACGTTGCCCGGGGTCTGGACGATCTCGACCATCTTGTCGAGCGCCGCGTCGTTGAGGACACGGCGGTCGGCCTGGCGGTAGATCGGCGGATACATCGCGCCGCCCGCGATCGCCGCATTGACCACGACGCCGAGCGGCCGGTCGTAAAAGAAATTCGCGCGGACCGGGAAGTACAGGTGCTTCGCCCAGTCCACCTTGCCCATGAAGCACGCGAGCATCATGATGTACTGGTCGAAGAAGCTGCGGTGGTTCGACACCACCATGACGCCGGTCTCGGGGCGCAGCGCGCGAGCTTCATCGAGGCCGTCGGTCAGGATCCGCTGCGCGATCACCGCGCGTACCCACGCGTACGAGATCCCGCGCAACCACCGCGTCTGCATCCACTTGCCGCGGTCGTCGTTGTTCGCGAGCTCCGCGAAGCGCAGGGCGAAGCGCTCCATGCGGGTCAGGGGGGTTTGTTCCGTGGCGTTTCCGGCCATGTCGCACAGGCGATAACACGGATCGGATCACTTCCTTTAGTCCCCCCGGGTCGTTGACGCGGCACACCGTGCCTCATATGTTTCGCCCGCTCGCTAGAGCACGAGGCAACATCCCGATGTCACTCGAATTCTCCGCAGACGCCCAGAAAAAGATCGCGGCGCTCTGCGAGCGATACCTGGTCTCGGGGAGCAAGCAACCGGTGGTCCTCGCCGCGCTCCACTTGGCCCAAAAAGACTTCGGTTATCTCTCCGACGATGCGCTGCGCCTGGTCGCGCGCACGCTCGACCTGCCGTACGCGCACGTCTTCGGCGTCGCGACGTTCTATACGATGTTCCGGCGCGAGCCGGGCGGCACGACGACGATCCGGATGTGCACCAACATCTCGTGCATGCTGCGCGGCGGCTACGAGGTGCTCGACGCGTTCGAGAAGAAGCTCGGCCTCGCGAAGGGCATGTCGAACCAGCAGTTCACGCTCGTCGAAGAAGAGTGCATCGCGGCGTGTGCAAACGCGCCGTGCGCGCTCGCCGGAACGAAGTACCTCCTCGACATCACGCCGGCTCAAGTGCCCGGTATCGTCGACGAGCTGACGCGCGATCCGCACCCGGAATCGGAGGTGGTGTAATGCCGACCGGCCGCGATACCAAGATCGTCACCGTGCGCTTCGGCAACGAGGACGCCAAGACGCTCGCCGGCTACGAGAAGACCGGCGGCTACCAGATGCTGCGCAAGGCGCTCGCGATGCGCCCCGAGGACATCACCGCCGAGGTCAAGGCCTCGAACCTGCGCGGCCGGGGCGGCGCGGGGTTCTCGACCGGCGTGAAGTGGGGCTTCGTCCCGGCAGGCGCGGCGAAGGTCCATCTGGTCTGCAATGCCGACGAGTCCGAGCCCGGCACGTGCAAGGACCGCGAGCTGATGTACTGGGATCCGCACCTGCTCATCGAGGGCATGGTGATCGCGGCGCACGCGCTGCACGCCCAGCACAACTACATCTACATCCGCGGCGAGATGATGCGCGAGTACGTCGTGCTCCAGAAGGCGGTCGACGAGGCCTACGCACGCGGCTACCTCGGCAAGAACATCCTCGGCACCGGCGCCGAGATCCAGTTGACCGTGCATCGCGGTGCGGGCGCCTACATCTGCGGCGAAGAGACCGCGCTCCTCAACTCGCTCGAGGGCTTGCGCGGCCAGCCCCGGTTGAAGCCCCCGTTCCCGGCGGTCAAGGGCCTGTTCGGCAACCCGACGATCGTCAACAACGTCGAGACGCTGATGAACGTCCCGGCGATCCTCGACAAGGGCGGCAAGTGGTTCGCCGATCTCGGCATGGGCCGATCGGGCGGCACTCGCATCGTGTGCGTGTCGGGCCACGTCGAGAAGCCCGGCGTGTTCGAGCTGCCGATCGGCATCACGTTCAACGAGCTGATCAACGAGGTCTGCGGCGGCATGTGGAAGGGCCGCAAGGTCAAGGCCGTGATCCCGGGCGGCGTGTCGATGCCGCCGCTCGACGAGAGCGAGCTCGACGTCCCGATCGAGTTCGACGCGCTCCAGACCGACGAGCGAATCAAGCCGGTGAATTATCTGCCCGGCAAGCAGTTCGATCTCGGCGGTGGCAAGCCGCTCCGCACGATGGCGGGCTCCGGCGGCGTCGTCGTGATGGACGACCAGACCGATATCCCGAAGGCGCTGTGGCGGATCTTGAAGTTCTTCGCGCACGAGTCGTGCGGCCAGTGCACGCCGTGCCGCGAGGGTACGGGCTGGATGGAGAAGGTGTCGCGGCGGATCGCCGACGGCAACGGCAAGCCTGGTGACCTCGAGCTGCTCGGCACGATCGCGCACGGCATCGCCGGCAACACGATCTGCGCGCTCGGCGACGCCGCCGCGTGGCCCGCGATGGGCTTCCTCACCAAGTACTGGTCCGAGTTCGAAGCGAAGATCCGGAGGGCTGCATGAAACTCTTCGCGTGGCTTATAGCCGCCGCGCTGATCCTCGGCGTGGCCACCCCGGTCATCGTGCACGCGCAACCCGTCCCGACCGCCGAGCGTCCGCCCGGCCAAGGTGGAGATGCACCGCACGCGATCGTGACCAAGACCCATCCGCACGACGACATCGTCGAGTCGCACGGCAAGGGCATGGCGCTCTTGTTCTGGGCGTTCGCCGCCGCGTCGATCGCAGGTGCGTTGTTCGTCGTCACCCGCCGCAACTTGATCGCGGCGGTCATGGGTATGGTCGGCAGCTTCATCGGCATCGCCGCCGTGTACATGATGCTGTACGCGCAGT
>JBDUAS010000600.1:0-1884 GCA_040004535.1 Deltaproteobacteria bacterium | reverse complement strand
GGCCGCACGTACCTTCTCCGCGTAGTAGCGGTAGTCCCATGGCGCGATCTTGAAACCGCCGTTCTCGGCGTCGACGATCTTCTGCATGTCGGCGACTTCTTCATGGACGCGCGCGACCGCCGCCTTCCACACCTTCATCATCAGGCCCATCGCCGCATCCGGCGTCTTGGCCATGTTGTCGTCGGTGATCCAGTGCGCGTGGCTCGCGAAGCCGAGTAACTTCGCGCGCTCGGCGCGCAGCGCGAGGATGTCGGCGATGACCTTGTTGTTGTCGTGCGCGCCCGCGTGATCGCCACGGCTGACGAACATCTTCCAGACCTTCTCGCGCGCCGCGCGATCCTTCGAGTCCGTCAAGAACGGATCGACCGAGGACCGGGTGTTCGTGATCGTCTGGCCATCGACCTCGAGCTTCTGGCTCTCCTCGTCGGCGAGCACGTTCTGCGAGAACGCGGTGAACAGGCCGGCGAGCTGCTGGTTGATCTCGGCCAGCCGCGCCTTGTCCTGCTTACTCAGCGCCGCGCCGTTGCGTGCGAACCGCCGGTACGTGACATCGGTCAGCCGCGCGTCGAGAGGCGCGAGCTTCGCCGCGCCGTCGTGGACCGCCTTGATCCGGCTGAATACGGCTTCGTTCTGCATGACCTCGTCGGTGAATGCGGCGAGCTTCGGCGCGGTTGCGGTCTCGATCGCCTGCATCTGTTTGTCGTTCATCGTCGACGTGTACACGCCGTACATGCTGACGGCGCGGGTCAGGCCGCGGCAGCTGTCCTCGAATGCGAGCACGGTGTTCGCGAACGTTGGGGCATCGTCGAGACCTACGAGCGCGACGAGGTCACCCCGGCCGAGCTCCATCGCCTTCGCGATCGCGGGCTCGAACGTGGCCGGCGTGATGCGATGGAACGGCGGCGTGCCGCCACGAGCACCGGTCCACGGGGCTAACAAGCTGTCATCTGAAGAAGGCACGCCAGACTCTAACGCCAATATCGAGCCGTAGAGGATCGCCGTTTGCTCGAGCTGACCCGTGCGCCAAGCGAGTCTTTCGGCCAGGTTGCGCCGGCTCCTCGTCGTACGCAGATCGTTCATCATGTCCAAAACCCTCCCGATCGTCCCGATGCGCAGCGGCGTGCTGTTTCCCGGGGTGAGCCTGCCCATCACGGCAGCCCGCCCGGGCACGCTCCGCGCGATCGAGGCGGCGCTTCGCGACCCGGAGCACCGCGTGTTCGTCGTCGCCCAGCGCGATGATGTCGATGAAGTCACCGCCGACGGTCTCTATACGTTCGGCGTCGTAGCCACGGTTGGTTCCCTGCAACGCAGCGTGAACGGCGTGCGCGTCGTGATCGAAGGGCAGGAGCGCGGCATCGCACTGCGCGTCACGCCACACGACGGCTATCTCCAGGCGATCGTCTCCGACGCCGCCGAGCTCCAGCCGCTCGACGCGAACGACCCGACGTTCGTCGCGCTGCACCGCGAGGTCCGCGACCGCGCCGGCGAGCTCGCGAGGAAGCGCGGCGTCCCCGAGGAGACCGTCGAGCAGATGCTGGCGCACATCACGGAGCCGGGTCGCCTCGTCGACCTGGTCGCCGGCTATCTCGACATTCCGGTCGCGGATCGCCAGGCGATGCTCGAGACGCTCGCGATCGAGGATCGCCTGCGCCGCGTGCTGATCCACGTCCAGCGCCAGATCGAGGTGCTGTCCGCGCAAGAAGACATTCAATCGAAGGTCAAAGAAGAGCTCGGTGACCGCCAGCGCGAGGTTTACCTGCGCCAGCAATTGAAGGCGATCCAGAACGAGCTCGGGGAGGGCGACGAAGCGTCCGACGAGGCGCTGAAGGAGCTCAAGACCAAGCTCGACGCGCTGCCGCTGCCCGACGAAGCGCGCAAGGAAGT